>DASZZY010000218.1:0-2407 GCA_036260395.1 Actinomycetota bacterium | reverse complement strand
CCACGGCGAGCGCCACCGCGAGCGCCAGCGCCCCGGCGGGGGGGCGCCGCGCGGCTCCAGGGGGCACGGACCGGCCCTTCCACCACCCGCTCTTCCCGACAGACACCGCTCACCTCCTCCTTCGGCACGTCGCCGGCGGAGGAGGCGGCCGGCATGCTGCTCCGACGGGCCGAAGGATACGCTCGGCCGGACGGCAGGGAATCCCCCGGATGGGGGATTCCGGCCGCGTGGCGGGGGGATACGGTCCGCTACTTCGACGCTTCTTCGCGCTCGCCGAGCGCGGCGTGGGCCGCCGCCAGCCGCGCGATCGGGACGCGGTAGGGCGAGCACGACACGTAGTCGAGCCCGATCCGGTGGAAGAACGTCACCGAGGCCGGGTCGCCCCCGTGCTCGCCGCAGATCCCGAGCTTGAGGTCCTCCCGGGCCTTGCGGCCCCGCTCACAGGCCGTCTGTACGAGTTCGCCCACGCCCGTCTCGTCGAGCGACTCGAACGGGTTCGCCGGCAGCAGCTTCTCCTCGAGGTAGCGGGCCATGAACTTGCCCTCGACGTCGTCACGCGAGAAGCCGAACGTCGTCTGGGTGAGGTCGTTGGTGCCGAACGAGAAGAACTCCGCTTCCTCGGCGATCTCGTCGGCGGCCACCGCCGCTCGGGGAAGCTCGATCATCGTCCCCACGAGGTACTCGAGCTCGATCCCCCGGCGCTCGAGGACCTCCCCGGCGACCTCCCGGGCTTCCCGGGCCACCGTGGCCAGCTCCTCGCGGGTGGCCACCAGCGGCACCATGATCTCCACCCGGGGATCGCCGCCGCGGGCCTTCACGTTGCAGGCCGCCTCGATGATGGCCTGCACCTGCGTCCGGTAGATATCGGGGTACAGGATCCCCAGCCGGCACCCGCGCAGGCCCAGCATCGGGTTGTTCTCCTCGAGCGCCACGACCTCGCGGAGGACCTCTTCGGCCTTCCGCTTGCCCCCGAACTCGCGGATCAGCTCCCGGGACGCCTTGAGGTTCGGCGTGGCCAGCGCGATCTCCAGGTCCTTCGAGTCCGGGAGGAACTCGTGGAGCGGCGGGTCCAGGAGGCGGATCGTGACCGGGAGCCCGTCCATGGCCCGGAAGATGGCCTCGAAGTCCTTCCGCTGGGCGGCCAGGAGCTTCTTGAGGCCGTCGAAGTAGGGCTTGATCTCCGCGGACTTCAGCTGTGCCCGGGCCTCGCGGACGGCGGCCTCGGCCTCCCTGCGGGCCTTCCCCCGGGCGTCGGCCGCCTCGCGCTCGGCCTGGGCCAGCCGCAGCTGCGCGGCCCGGGCCGCCGGCGCGGCCAGGATCACCTGCCGGAAGGTGGGCAGCCGCGGGTCTCCCGGCGTCCCGAACATGTGCTCCGTCCGGCACAGGCCGATCCCCTGGGCGCCGAACTTCCGGGCCTGGGCCGCCGACGGCGCGTCGTCGGCGTTGGCCCGGACCTTGAGCTGGCGGACCGCGTCGGCCCACCCGAGCAGCGTCTCGAACTGACCGGAGAGCTTCGGCTCGACGAGGGAGACCTCCCCGAGCACCACGCGACCGGTGGTCCCGTCGATGGAGATGACCTGGCCCTCAGTGACCTTCGTGCCGTCGACCGAGAACTCCCGCCGCCCGGCGTCGATCTTCAGCGCCTCCGCGCCGCACACCGCGGGCTTGCCCATCCCCCGGGCCACGACCGCCGCGTGCGACGTCTTCCCACCGTGCGACGTCAGGATCCCCCGGGCGGCGATCATCCCGTGGAGGTCGTCGGGGTTCGTCTCCCGCCGGACCAGGACCACCGCCTCGCCGCGCTCGGCCCAGGCCTCGGCGGTGTCGGCGTCGAAGACAGCCTTCCCCACCGCGGCGCCGGGGCTGGCGTTCAGGCCCTTGGCCAGGACGTCGAGGTCGGCCTTGGGGTCGAACTGCGGGTGGAGGAGCTGGTCGAGCTGGTCGGGCTCCACCCGGTTCACGGCTTCCTCGCGGCTGATCAGCCGCTCCCCCGCCATGTCCACGGCCATCTTCACCGCGGCCGCCCCGGTCCGCTTCCCCACCCGGGTCTGGAGCATCCACAGCTTCTCCTTCTCGATCGTGAACTCGATGTCGCACATGTCCCGGTAGTGGCGCTCCAGCCGGGCCATGATGTCCATCAGCCTCTCGAACTCCTTGCGATTTCGCTTACGCAGGCTCTGGAGCGGCTCGGGGGTCCGGATCCCGGCCACGACGTCCTCGCCCTGGGCGTTCGACAGGTAGTCGCCGTAGATCCCCTGCTCGCCGGTGGCCGGGTCCCGGGTGAACGCCACGCCGGTGCCGGAGTCCTCACCCAGGTTGCCGAACACCATGGCGACCACGTTCACCGCGGTCCCGAGCTCGTCGGGGATCTTGTACTGGCGGCGGTACGTCTTGGCGCGCTCGTTGT
>DASZZY010000217.1:0-16089 GCA_036260395.1 Actinomycetota bacterium | reverse complement strand
GCCGCCGGGGCGTCCACCCGCCGCTGAGCGCCCGCCGGGGTCAGCCCGGGCGCCGGTGCTCCCGCATCCAGGTCAGCGTGCCGGCCAACCCCTCCTCCAGCGCGACCCTGGGGCGCCACCTGAGCCCGCGCGCCGCCCTCGAGACGTCGGTGTAGTTCCGCGACGCCTCACCGGGCCTCGGGGGGCGGCGCTCCACCTCCAGCGGTACGCCTGCGACGCGGGCCACCAGCCGGGCGAGCGACACGATGCTGGTCTCCCGGCCGGTCCCCAGCTGGAACAGCGCGCTCCGGCGGGCACGGATCGCGCGCTCGACGGCCACGACGACGTCGTCCACGTGGAGGAAGTCCCGGGTCTGGCGGCCGTCGCCGTAGATGACCAGCGGCCGGCCGCCCAGGACGCGCCGGACGAACTCGGCCACGACGCTCCTCTTGTGGGCGCAGAACGGGCCGTAGACGTTGGAGAAGCGCAGCCCCACGCCCACGATGCCGTACGTCGAGAAGGCCTGGAGGATGGCCTCGCCGTAGAGCTTGGAGGCGCCGTAGGGAGCCAGCGGGCGGGGCGCCAGCTCCTCGTGGAGCGGGGGACGGGCGGCGGCCAGCACGGCCCCGGAGGACGCGAACACCACCCGCCCCACCGAGGCCCTCCGGGCCGCGTCGAGGACGTTGAACGTTCCCTCCACGTTGATCGCGAAGTCCCGACCGGGATGGGCGACCGACGGCGCCACTCCCGACATCGCGGCCAGGTGGACGATCGCGTCGCTCCCTCGGACCGCCCGCCGGACGGCGCCGGCGTCGGTGATGGACCCCTCGCGGACCTCGACCGGCAGCCCGTCCAGGTAGTCCAGCCGCCCCGTGGACAGGTCGTCGAGGACACGGACGTCGAACCCCCGACCGAGCAGGTGTCGCACCAGATTGGCGCCCACGAAGCCGGCGCCGCCGGTGACCAGGACCCGAGGCACGGCGGCCACCCTATCGGCGGCCCGGTGCCCACGCCAGCGGACGGCGGCGCGTCAGCGCACGCTGCGGGGCAGCGTCGCGGCCCGGGCCCTCACGCCGTGCGGCGCGCGGGGTCCAGCGCCCCGGGACGCAGGAGGTTGTCGGGGTCGGCCATCACGTGCCGGTACGACTCCTCCATGAGGCCGATGATCCGGCGGGCCCGCTCCTGCGTGTCGGGGATGTACAGGTTGCCCTGCAGCATCCGGATCACGTCCTCCCGGAACCGGCGGCGCATGGCGTACGCGGTGAACAGGTTCTGGAGCTTGTAGAACAGCGCGATGAGCTGGTACCAGATCTCGACCCCATCCCCCACCCGACGCTCGTACTCCTTGAAGGCGACCTCCTCCTCGCCACCGTCCCGGACCTCCCGGATGGCGTCGGCGGCGAAGGACGCCGAGTAGGTGGCCACGTCGACGCCAGTCGAGAAGATGGGGTCGACGAACCGGAGGGCATCGCCGACGAGGAGCCAGCCGGGGCCCGCCAGCCGGTCGATCTTGTACGAGTAGTCGCCCTCGATCCACCACGGACGGATCCGCTCGGCGTCCCGCATGGCATGCGTGAACGAGCGGTTCCGCTGGACGAGCGAGCCGAAGAAGGCCTCGTGCGACTTCCCCGACTTCTGGAAGTCGGACTTGTCGGTCACGACCCCGATCGACCACCTGCCGTCCCGCAGCGGGATATGCCACCCCCAGGCCCGCTCCAGACGGAGGAAGTGGAGGAACAGGAAGCCCTCGAACCCCTCCGGAGCAGGCTCGACCCCACGGAACCACGAGTAGATGGCGTACTGGTTGAACATGGGATCCTTGCGCTTCAGCCGCAGCTGGTTGGCGATCAGGGAGCGGCGCCCGCTGGCGTCCACGATGACCGGCGCCCGCAGCTCCCGCTCCCACCCCGACGCCGCCTGCGCCAACACGCCGACCGCGCGGCCGTCCTGGAAAAGGACCTGCCGGGCGGCCACGCCCTGGAGGACCTTCGCGCCGCGCTCGTGCGCATGGCGGAGCAGCATGGTGTCGAACACGTCGCGCTCGACGTTGTAGGTGTAGGGCTGGATGGCCCCCGGCATCGGGAACTCCGCCAGGCGGAGCGACAGCATCTGCCCGGGCGGATTCCGGGGCGCGGTCCAGCAGGCCCCCGGCTTGTGGACGAAGCCGGCGTCCTCCATCTTCGGCAGGAACCCGATCTCATTGAAGATGAGGTTCGTCGAGGGCGTCAACGACTCGCCGACGTGGTCGCGAGGGTGGATGTCCTTCTCGAGGATGAGGGTCCGGACCCCCCGGGGCGCCAGGATCGAGCCGAGGGTGGCGCCGGCGGGACCGCCCCCCACCACGATGACGTCGAAGTCCCCGGTCATGGCGCGCTCGGCCCCCCGTTCTGCTCCACGAGCCGGGCCACGTCTCGGACGGTCCCGAAGTTCGTCGCGCTGACGTCGGTATCGTCGATCTCGATCCCGAACTCCTCCTCCAGGAAGGCCACCAGGCGCATGAGGGCCATGGAGTCCAGCACGCCGCCGACCAGCGGCGTGTCGTCCTCGACCCCGGCCTCGTCGGCAAGGAGGATCTCCCGGTTGATGAACTGGCGGATGCGAGCGGTCACGTCGGTCGTCATGGAACCCTCCCTCCGGGGGGCAATCTACGGGCGGGGCGCGGCCCGCGCAAGGAAACGACGGACATTTCCGCCCCCCCGAAAGGGGCGTCCGGCCTATCCTCGCAGTGAGGAACGGCACATAACAAGGCAGCCGCGCAGGTTGACGCGCCCTCGGACGGACTCTACACTTGCGGTCACCGTATAGGTATGGACAAGCCCGTCATGACGAGAGAGGGGTGTAGGCCGTGAAACGGACAGTTCTGGCAGTCCTGGCTATGTCCGCCGCGCTGGTGCTGGCCGCTCCCGCGGCCGCCCAGTACGTCGGCAACATCACGGTCGGGCTCTCCGCGGTCGCGGGGCAGTGCCCCGGCGACACGATCACCGTGACCGGAACGGAGTTCACGCCGGGCGGCGATGTGACGGTCCTGTTCGACGGTGACGTGATCGCCACGACCCAGGCGGACGCCGCCGGCAACGTCGCGGTCGAGATCGCGCTCCCCGAAGCATCGGCGGGCGAGCATGTCGTCACCCTGGTCGACGAGACGTCCGGCAAGTCGGTCTCCACCACGCTCGTCTGCGTCGGCGCGGCCGCGGCTCCGGGGCTGGCCGTCACGGGCGGCGACTTCAAGGTGTGGATGCTCCTGGTCGGCGGCCTGATCGTCATCGGCGCCGTGGCCCTGGTGGCCGGGCGGCGCCGGGCGCGCAACGCCTGAGCGGCCGGAACGTTGGCACCTCGTCGAGGCGCGGCCGCCAGGCCGCGCCTCGATCCTTTTCCGATACACTCGTTCGGCAAGGATCGCTGGAGGCAGCCACGGCCCTCGACACGCGTGAACCCCGCATCTCAGAGACCTCGCTGGATGCTCGGCGCCAGCGGTCTCGGCGGAAGGGCCGGATCCTCCGGTTCTTCGGCAAGACGTTCCTGACCGCCGCGGTCATCCTGGCGGCGTACATCGCCTGGCTCCTGTGGGGCACCGGCCTGTACACGTCTCAGCAGCAGCGCACCCTGCGGGAGGACTTCGCCGAGCGCGTCGAGCAGGCCGATCCCGGCCAGCCCCCGCGAGCGGCCCGCCTGCTGAGGGGCGGCGCCTACGGCGTGCTCCAGATCCCCAGGATCGGCGTGAACGCCGTCGTCGTGCAGGGCACCGACATCGAGTCCCTGAAGAAGGGCCCCGGCCACTATCCCAAGACCGCGCATCCCTGGCAGCGGTCGGGCGCCGTGGCCATCGCCGGCCACCGCACCACGTACGGCGCCTGGTTCTACAACCTCGACCGGCTGAAGCGGAACGATCGGATCCGGCTGGTCACCGACCGAGGGGTGTTCCAGTACCGCATCACCCGGCTGCAGGTCGTGGCCCCCACGGCGGTCCAGGTCCTGCGCCAGACCGATGAGCCCACGCTCGTGCTCACGACTTGCAACCCGCGGTACTCCGCCGCCCAGCGGCTGATCGCCTTCGCCGACCGCGTGGAGCCCAAGCGCGGCGGTCCGCCGCCCGCCGCCCAGCCCGCGGACGTCGAGGTCGCCCCGCCGCTGCTCGACCCGGACGAGGTCGTCCCGCTGGCGCTGTGGGTGCTGGCCGGCTCGGGCGGCCTGCTGGCGGCCTTCGTGGCCGGCGGGATGGTCCGGGAGCGCCGCGGGCGACGAGCGCCCGCCGGCGCGGGCTGAGCGCCGAACCACGCCCGGTTCCCCGGCCGGGGTTCCCGCCGAGGCCGCCACGTCTGCACATGTCGTACGGGATGGTGACTTCTCACCTCCGGCGTCGTAGCATCCCGGTCGACGGGAGGGGGGAGCATGGAAACGAAGCGCGCCGGCCTCGGCGGGATCACCTACGCCCATCCGGCCGCGTTCTGGTTCGGGATCGTCGCCGTCACCGTCGGCGTCCTCCTTCATCTTCCGATGTACCTCGGCGCCGCCGAGATGGGGTACCACCTGGCCGGGATGCCGATCTCCGCCGGGATGCTGTTGGGCATGTTCCTGATCCTCGTCGGGCTGGCGGCCACCACCTACGGCCTGTTCCCGCGGCTCGGCCAGGTCAGCCGCGGCTACGTCGCCCGCATCAGGGTGAAGGCCCTCGACGACGCGCCGATCAAGGCGGCGCACGTCGGGCTGCTCCTCGTGATGGCCGCGGCGGTGACCATCGACGTGATGAAGCCGACGACGCTGGCGTTCGTCGTCCCGGGGATGGCCGAGGAGTACGGCCTGAGATCACCGGTGAACCCGGGCGGCACGGTCCCCGTGGCCTTGCTGCCGTTCGCCGGGATCACCGGCACGGTGATCGGGTCGTTCCTGTGGGGCTGGTTCGGCGACCGGATCGGCCGGCGGAGCTCGATCCTGCTGGCCGGCGTGATCTTCATCGCCACCGCCATCTGCGGGGCGATGCCGGGCTACATCTGGAACTTCGTGATGTGCTTCATCATGGGCCTCGGCGTGGGCGGGATGCTGCCGATCACGTTCGCGCTCATGGCCGAGGCGATCCCCGCCCGCCACCGAGGCTGGCTGATGGTGCTGATCGGCGGCGACGTCGCCGGCGCCTACATCATCACCAGCTGGCTGGCCGCGGAGTTCGTCCCCACCTTCGGGTGGCGGTTCCTCTGGCTGATCGGCGCTCCGACCGGCGTGGTGTTGATCCTCCTGAACCGGTGGATCCCCGAGTCGCCCCGGTTCCTCCTGGCGCAGGGGCGCGAGGACGAGGCCCGCGCGGTGATGGAGCGGTACGGGGCCACCGTCGTGGAGACGGATCGATCCGAGCTTCAGGTCGAGCGGCACGTCAAGAGCCGCTACACGCAGCTCTTCGCCGGGCCGTTCCTCGGCCCGACCACGGTCATCCTGTTCCTCGCCCTCGGTGTGGGCGTGGTCTCGTTCGGCTTCCAGCTCTGGATCCCGTCGAACCTGCAGGCGCTGGGGATGGACGAGGTGACCACCGACCGGCTGCTGCGCGACTCCGCGCTGATCGGGTTCCCGCTGAACTTCCTGATCGCGTGGATGTACGGGTTCTGGAGCAGCAAGAAGACGATCATCGTGCTCGCCGCGGTGACCGCCGCCGCCCTGTTCGGCTTCGCGGTGGCGGGGGACAGCGTGGCGTCGAACCGGGTGCTCCTGCAGATCCTCCTCATCGCCCCGATCTGGGGGATCAGCTCGGTGGTGGCGGTGCTGTCGTCGTACAGCTCGGAGATCTACCCGACGACGATCCGCTCCCGGGGCGCCGGCCTGGCTGCGGGCGCCAGCAAGGCGGCCGGCGTGGTGATGATTGCGCTGGTGCTGGCGGCCGTCGCACCGCCGTCGATCTCCGTGACGGGGGTCCTGGGAGCGATCCCGCTCGTGCTCGCGCTCCTGGCCATGCTCGTATGGGGCGTGGAGACGCGCCGGCGAGGGCTCGAGGAGATCACCGCTGAGGAGCTCGGCGCCTCGCCGCGGATCGCGACCGGCTAAGCCTTACTCGGCGGGCCGGAGGTGGCCCAGCTCCTCGAGCTTGGCCACCAGGCGCTCCAGGCAGTCCTCAGGGCTGAGCTTGTCCGTCTCCAGCACCAGCTCCGGGTCGATCGGCGGCTCGTAGGGGTCGTCGACACCGGTGAACCCGGTGATCTCGCCGCGGAAGGCCTTCTCGTACAGGCCCTTCCGATCCCGGCGGGCGCACTCCTCGACCGGACAGCTGACGAAGACCTCCACGAACGCCGGGATCGCGCCGCGGACCCGCTCCCGCGCCTCCCGATAGGGCGAGATCGCCGACACCACCGTGGCCGCGCCGTGGTACGTCAGCCGCTCGGCCACCCACCCGATCCGCAGGATGTTGGTGTCCCGGTCCTCCTTGGAGAACCCCAGCCCCTTCGACAGGTGGGTCCGGACCACGTCGCCGTCCAGGAGCTCGTAGCGGTGGCCTCGGGCCTCGAGCACGTCGACCAGCATCTCGGCCAGCGTCGACTTGCCGGAGCCCGAGAGCCCCGTGAACCACACCGTGAACCCGCTCTCGGCCGGCCGGGGCCCGAAGTGCTTGGTGGTGGTGATCCAGGCCGAGGTGTCGGTCAAAGGATGCTCCTGCCCTGGACCCCCGGCGGCTCGGTGAGCCCGTACAGCTTCATGAGCGTGGGCCCGACGTCAATCAGTCGGAGGTCCTTGGTCTCCCCCCGCGGCTGGTCGGGCAGCCCCGAGAGCGCGAAGACGCCACGCTTGTCGTGGTTGGCCCCGTCGGGGCCGGTGTCGTTCTCCTCGGTGAAGATCTCCCCGAACCCCAGCGTGCCGACCGACCGCCACTCGAGGTCGCCGAAGTAGACGATGAGGTCGGGGGCCACGCCCCTGACCTCCGGGTAGGCCGTCTCCGGCCGGATCACCCGGGTCCCGAGCGGGCGGCCGTCGGGGCCCTTCATGGCCTCCAGCTTCGCGGCGATCTCCTCGCGGACGCTCTCGTACCGGTCCGGGTCCACGACGCCCTGCGGCTCCCGCCCCTTGACGTTGAGGAACAGGCGACCGTAGTACCCGCCGTCGCCCCAGGCCACCGTCTTCGACCAGTCGATGGGGGCCTTGGCGATCGGCGTGGGCCCCTCCAGGCGGCTCTCGAGCGCCAGGTACCCCTCCTCGATCAGCCAGTCGTTGAAGCAGACGCCGCCGACCATGGCCCGAGCGCCGTGGTCGGACATCAGGATCACGACGGCGTCCTCGGGCAGGGCCTCGAGGAGCGAGCCGACCTCGCGGTCCACCAGGCGGTAATAATCGCGGAAGGCGTTCTCGAAGCGGTTCCCCGGCCGGTACTTCGGGTGGGCCGGGTCCACGTGCTGCCAGAACACGTGGTGAAGCCGGTCCATCCCCATCTCCACGAGCATGAAGAAGTCCCAGGGCTTGTTCCGCACCAGCCGCCGGGCCACCCGGAACCGGCGCTCGGTCATCGCGTGGACGCGCTCCAGGACGTGGTCCTCGCCTTGCTCGCGGAAGTTCGGGATGTCGAAGATGTACTCGCCGACCTCGTCCTGGACCTCGGAGGCCAGCTCGGGCGGCCAGGTGTAGGACTGGGCGGAGGGCGGCGTCAGGAAGCACGAGATCCGCCACCCCTCGACGGGCTTCACGGGATACGCGGGCGGAACGCCGACCAGCAGCGACCGTTTGCCGGCCTCGCCCAGGAGGTCCCAGACCGCGGGCTCCCGGACCGCGCCGGAGGTGGCGATGGCCAGGCCCTCGTAGCTGGTGTCCTTGCGGTTGCGGAAGCCGTAGATCCCCAGCTGGCCGGGGGTCTTGCCGGTCATCGCGCAGGCCCAGGCCGGGACGGTGATCGGGGGCGTGATGCTCTCGAGATCGCCGTACAGGCTCCGCTCCAGCAGCGAGCGGATGTTCGGCACCTCGCCCGCCAGCTGGTCGAACAGCAGCTGGGGCGTCGCGCAGTCGAGCCCGATGACGGCGACCCTGGGTCCGTCGGTCACGCGGCAGCCTTCCTCGAACGTGGTCGTTCCACGGAGCCTTCCATGAAACGGAGCGCTGGCCGCTCGGCCGCGCTCCCCGTCCGCATATTGTACCCGCTTGGCTCGCCGCTCCCAAAGGCGGCCCGCGCCGCGCTCCTATACTGGGCGCTCGTGGCGCTCCTCCGGCGGGTCCTGTACCTCCACGCGCTGGTGGCCGCCGTCGTGGGGGTCGCCCTGGTGGCCGCCCCCCGGCCCCTCCTGTCGGCACTCGGGCAGCCGCCATACCCCGACTACGCGTGGGTGCGCCTGGCCGGCGTCGGCGCGTTCACGGTGGCCCTGCTGGCCGTGCTCGTCGGCCACCGGGCCGACGAGCTGTGGTGGTGGTCGTGGGCGTTCGTCGCCGGCTCCGCGGGGACCGCGGCGGTGCTGACGCTCCACGCCGCGTTCGGCCTCCCGCCGGGCGCAGCGGCGTGGAGCTGGTGGGTCGCGGCGGTGGCCGCCTGGGGCCTGGCCGCCGGCCTGCTGTGGGGGCTGGCCCGGGCGGGCGTCGAGCGGCCGGTCGTCTGAGACGGCGGAGGGCCCCCAGGTGGGGAGCCCTCCGGACCGCGCCGGAACGCCGGTCAGTGCATGTGGCCGCCGTGGCCGGCGGCCGCGGCGTCCGCGTCCTCCTCCTCGGGCTTCTCGACCACCGCGCTCTCGGTGGTGAGGACCAGCCCGGCGATCGAGGCGGCGTTCTGGAGCGCCGAGCGGGTGACCTTGGCCGGGTCGATGATGCCCGCCTTGAACATGTCCACCCACTGCCCCGCCGAGGCGTCGAAGCCGTTGCTCCCGTCCTCGCCGCGGAGCCGCTCGACCACCACGGAGCCCTCGTAGCCGGCGTTCGAGGCGATCAGCCGTGAGGGCTCGGCCAGCGCCGTCCGCACGATGACGGCGCCGGTGGCCTCGTCGCCCGACAGCGTCAGGCCGTCGATGGCGTCCTCGGCCCGCAGCAGGGCCACGCCGCCGCCGGGGACGATGCCCTCCTCGAGGGCCGCCCGGGTCGCCGACAGCGCGTCCTCGATGCGGTGCTTCTTCTCCTTGAGCTCCACCTCGGTGGCCGCGCCGACGCGGATCAGCGCCACGCCCCCGGACAGCTTGGCCAGCCGCTCCTGGAGCTTCTCGCGGTCCCAGTCCGAGTCGGTGTTCTCGATCTCGGCCTTGATCTGGTTGATCCGGCCCTGGATGTCCGAGGCGTCGCCGGCGCCCTCGACGATCGTGGTGTCGTCCTTCGTGACCACCACGCGCCGGGCCCGGCCCAGCATGTCCAGCGTCGCGTTCTCCAGCTTGGCCCCGATCTCCTCGGAGACCACCTGGGCCCCCGTGAGGATGGCCATGTCCTGGAGCATGGCCTTCCGGCGGTCGCCGAACCCCGGCGCCTTGACGGCCAGCGACGGGAACGTGCCCCGGATCTTGTTGACGACCAGGGTGGCCAGGGCCTCGCCCTCGACGTCCTCGGCGATGATCACCAGCGCCTTGCCGGTCTGGGCCACCTTCTCCAGCACCGGCAGGAGGTCGGACACCGCGGAGATCTTGCTCGAGGTCAGCAGGACGTAGGGGTCCTCGAAGACCGCCTCCATCCGCTCCTGATCGGTCACGAAGTAGGGCGAGATGTAGCCCTTGTCGAACTGCATGCCCTCGACGAACTCGAGCTCCATCCCCAGGGTCTGGCCCTCCTCGACGGTGACCACCCCATCCTTGCCGACCTTGTCGAGGGCCTCGGCGATGATGTCGCCGATCTCGGGGTCGGCCGCGGAGATGGCCGCCACGTGGGCGATCTCGTCCTTGCCCTCGATGTCCCGGGACTGCTTCTGGATGACCTCGACGGCGGCGTCGACCGCCCGCTCGATCCCCCGCTTGAGGGCCATGGGGTTGGCGCCCGCGGCCACGTTCTTCATCCCCTGGCGCACCATGGCCCGGGCCAGGACGGTCGCCGTCGTGGTGCCGTCGCCGGCCACGTCGTTGGTCTTGGTGGCCACTTCCTTGGCCAGCTGGGCCCCGAGGTCCTCCCACGGGTCCTCCAGATCGACCTCCTTGGCGATCGTCACGCCGTCGTTGGTGATCGTTGGGGCGCCCCACTTCTTGTCGAGGACCACGTTCCGGCCCTTCGGGCCGAGGGTCACCGATACGGCGTCCGCGAGCTTGTCGACTCCCGCCTCCAGCGCCCGGCGGGCGTCCTCCTCGAACTTCAGCATCTTCGATGGCATGGCATGCCTCCTCGGGCCGACCTCAGGCGGCGCGGCTCCGTGTCGGTGGTTGGACGGTCGCTACTTCTTGACGACGGCCAGCAGGTCGCGCGAGGACAGCACGAGGTACTCCTCGCCCTCGATCTTGACCTCGGTCCCGCCGTACTTGGAGTAGAGCACCCGGTCGCCGACCTTCACGTCCACCGGGACGCGCTTGCCGTCCTCGAACCGGCCGGGGCCCACCGCCACGACCTCGCCCTCCTGGGGCTTCTCCTTGGCCGTGTCGGGGATCACGATGCCGGAGACGGTGGTCTCCTCCTCTTCGCCGGGCTTGACGACGACCCGGTCCTCCAGCGGCTCCAGGTTGAACTTGGCCATGTGCTTCCTCCTCTGTTAGCACTCGGTTGCCTTGAGTGCTAACAGTCTAGCGAAGCCCCCTCGCCCTCGGCAAGTCGCTGAGGTTGTCCCTCTTGTCCCTTGACCGGGGAGGCCGGCGTCGTCAGGCTTGCGCAATACCTCTAGGGAAAGGGGGTCCGAGCCAGCACACCTTTGTCCGTCGTGCCCGCCGTTCGCAAGGGAGGGACATTGATACAGCAAGCCAAGCTCGGAAAGGTACGCGGAACGATCCTCATCCTGATCGGCACCGTGATGGGCGCCATGCTCATCCAGCCGGCGGTCGCTCACCTGGGTGACTTCGGGCACCTGAAGGACCATTTCCTCACCAGGGCGGCCGGAGCCATCAACACCGACGACATCAACGACTTCACATCGCCGACGTTCACGACCATCCTCTCCAAGAACATCAACGCCCCGAGCGGCGGTTTCCTGGCGATCACCGGTTCGGTCGGCGTCGAGGACGACTGCTCCTTCGTCGGGTCGAACGATCTGCTCGGCCGGCTGAGGGTCGACGGCACGCCGGTCACCAACGATCCTTTCGCCTTCGAGACCAGCACCGATTGCGACCAGGGCATCTTCGCCGGTACCATCAGCCTCGACGCCGTCGTCAAGGTGAGCCCGGGCAGCCACAGCGTCGATGTCCAGGCACGCGAGGTGGGGAGCGGCTCGTACATCATCGGTCGTAGCCTCAACATCGTGTTCATTCCGACGGGCAGCGGCGTGAGCATCCCGGTTCCAGCGCGTCCTTCCAGCGAATCGAGCTCGCAGAACCGCCCATAGGTCGACCACAGCGACGGGGCGGCGCCTCCCGGCGCCGCTCCGTCGGCTCAGACGCCCTTGAGGTAGGCCACCGTCTCCCGGAGGCCGTCCTCGAGGTGGGTCCACGGGCGCCAGCCGAGCTCGGCTTCCGCCAGCGACGAGTCGAGCGCGCTGCGCCGAAGGTCCCCCGAGGGGAGCGGCCCGTAGCCGGGCTCGCCGGCGAACCCGGTGATGTCCCCGAGCATCCGGTAGAGGTGGTTGACGCTGGTCTCCAGCCCCGTCCCGATGTTGTACAGGCGCCCGATCGGCCGCTCCAGCGCGCGGGCGAAGGCATCCACGACATCCGACACGAACACGAAGTCCCGCGTCTGGTTCCCGTCCCCGAAGATCGTCGGCCCCTCGCCGGCCAGCATCTTCTGCGTGAAGATCGCCACGGCCCCGGCCTCCCCGTGGGGGTCCTGGCGCGGCCCGTACACGTTCGCCAGCGCCAGCGACGTCCCGTCGATCCCCCGGAAGCGCTGGTAGAGCCCGACGTACTCCCCCGCCGCCTTCTTCCCCAGGCCGTACGCGGTCAGCGGGTGGCTGCCGCCCAGCGCCGTCTCCTTGACCGGGAGTCGCCGGGGCTCCCCGTAGATCGTCCCCCCGGAGGAGGCGAACACCACCTTGGCCGTCTCGGTCCGGGCCGCGCACTCCAGGACGTTCAGCGTCCCCAGGATGTTCACGTCGGCGTCGAACAGCGGGTCCTGGATCGAGACCTTGACGCTGGCCTGGGCCGCCAGGTGCATGACGGCCGCGGGACGGTACCGCTCGAACAGCGCGAGGAGCTCCGGGGCCCGGACATCGAGGTTCTCGAACGTGAACGACTTCCCGTAGGACCGGGCCTCGGCCAGGTTCGCGATCCGGCCGGTCGAGAGGTCGTCGACCCCGATCACCCGCCGCCCCTCGGCCAGCAGCCGGTCGCACAGGTGCGAGCCGATGAACCCCGCCGCGCCGGTGACGACGATCGTGTCGGGATCGCCGGTCAACGGAGCGGCAGGCCGGGCTCCGCGGCCAGGTCGAAGTCCGACCGCTCGCCGCGCGCCAGCCGGAAGAACCCCGCCGAGGCGATCATCGCGGCGTTGTCCGTGCAGAGCTCCAGCGACGGGTAGTGCAGGCGGATCCCTCGCCGCTCGGCCTCGGCCGACATCCGGTCGCGCAGCCGGGAGTTGGCCACCACGCCGCCCCCCAGGAGCACGGTCCGCACGCCGAGGTCCTCCGCGGCGGCCATCGTCTTCGCCACCTGGACGTCGACCACGGCCTCCTGGAACGACGCCGCCAGGTCGGCCAGGTCCACGTTCTCCAGGCCCTGCTCCCGGACGTGGCGGATCACCGCGGTCTTCAGCCCCGACAGCGAGAAGTCGTAATCGCCCGAGCCGGCCATGGCCCGGGGGAACCGGATCGCGTCGGGGTTCCCCTTCCGCGCCAGACGGTCGACCTCCGGGCCGCCGGGGTACCGCAGCCCCAGGAACCGGGCCACCTTGTCGAACGCCTCCCCGGCCGCGTCGTCGAGCGTCTGCCCCAGCAGCTCGTAGCGGTGCTCCTCGGGCATGTGGACCAGCATGGTGTGGCCGCCCGAGACGATGAGGCAGACGTACGGCGGCTCGGGCGGGCCGTGCTCGAGGAAGTTGGCGTAGATGTGGCCCTCGAGGTGGTTCACGCCGATCAGCGGCACGTCGAGCGCCAGGGCCACCGCCTTGGCGGTGGCCAGGCCGACCAGCAGCGAGCCCACCAGGCCGGGCCCCCGGGTCACGGCCACGGCGCCGACATCGCGCCAGTCCGAGCCGGCCACCCGAAGGGCCTCCTCGATGAGCGGGTTGAGCCGCTCCACGTGGGCCCGGGAGGCCAGCTCGGGCACCACGCCGCCGAACCGGTCGTGGATGGCGTGCTGGCTGGCCAGGACGTTGGCGTGGAGCTTCAGGCCGTCCTCCACCACCGCGGCCGCGGTCTCGTCGCAGGACGTCTCGATGCCCAGGACCTTCACCCGCGGCGGCCCTCCCTCACCGCGGCCGGACCCCCTCGGGCACCGAGGAGATGATCCGGCCGAGCAGGCGCCGGTACTCCGGCGTGCGGATGTCGTCGGTCCACATCACGACGGCGTCCTCGCCGGTCTCCTGGTAATAGCCCTTCCGCACGCCGACGGGCCGGAACCCGAACCGAGCGTACATCCGCTGCGCGCCCCAGTTCGTCACCCGCACCTCGAGCGACACGGCCTGGGCGCCCATCGCCTGGGCCCCGCTGACTAGCTCGTAGAGCAGGCGGGTGCCGATCTTCCGGCGGTGGTGGTCCGGGTGGACGGCGATCGTCGTGATGTGGGCCTCGTCGCCGTAGGAGACCACGCCGCCGTAGCCGACCACGTCCCGGCTCGCCACGGCCACCAGGTACCGGCGGTTGTGCCCGGCGCTCATCTCGGAGACGAACAGGCTGGGGCTCCACGGGCGCGGGTACACCTGGCGCTCGATGGCCATCACGCCGCGGAGGTGGCGGCGGCGCATCGGCGTGATCTCGACGTCAGGCGCTTCGGGCTGCTCGAGCCCAATTGATCTCCGCATCCGACTTCCTCACGTAGTAGGGAACCACGGCCTCGGGCCTCGAGGTCTCCTCCCGGTAGAACCGCGGCAGGGACAGCTCCAGCAGCGACACCGCGAGCGGGAAGGCGCTCGAGACCGAGCCGAACTCCACGGCCGGGGCCGCCTCCTCTAGGACCCGACGGTACAGCAGGGCGCCGCCGCCGGTCAGCAGGGTCTCCTCCCGGGTGGCCTCCAGCTCGGCGACCAGGCGCTCCGGCCGGCCGACCAGGTAGTCGCTCTCCCGCGCCACGCCGCCGGGGACCGGCCGGTAGAACGCGTAGAACACCTCGCCTCGCTTGGCGTCGGTCACCGCGGCGATGCGGTATCGCGAGTGCCGGGCCGCGAAGGCCAGCACATCGAGCGACGGCACGCCGACGATGGGCACCCGGAGGACCTGGGCCAGGGCCCGGGCGGTCGACACGCCGACGCGGAGCCCGGTGAACAGCCCCGGGCCGAGCCCGACCGCCACCCCGGCCACCCGCCGGAGGTCGACCTCCGTCCAGTCCAGGAGGGTGCGGACGGCCGGGATCACGATCTCGGAGTGTCCCTTCGCCCACGACAGCAGGACCGAGCCCAGCACCCCCTGCTCGGTGCCCAGCGCCACGGTCGTCTGCGGGGTGGACGTCTCGATGGCCAGGACCAGCATCAGGCCGCCCCCCACGGCTGCAGCCGGTCGGCGACCTGCTCCCACCGTCCCGACCACCCGGCACCCCGGCCGCGGACCTCCAGGTGCCGGGTCTCGTCGGCGTCGGGGACCGTCAGCGACACCTCCAGGTACGTCGGCGGCAGCAGCGGCCCGATCGCGCTCCCCCACTCGACGAAGACCACGCCGCCGCCGTCGAGCATGTCCTCCCAGCCCAGGTCCCGGACCTCCTGGAGGCGATCGAGGCGGTAGACGTCGACGTGGTAGACCGGGAGCCGGCCCCGGTACTCGCGCACCAGGACGAACGTCGGCGAGGCCACCGGCTCCTCGACGCCGAGGGCCCGGGCCGCCCCCTGGACCAGCGCCGTCTTGCCCGCCCCCAGGTCGCCGGTGAGGCTCACCAGGTCGCCCGGGCGGAGCGCCGCTCCGAGCGCCGCGCCCAGCTCGCGGGTCTCCTCGGGGGAGCGGCTCACGAGCGACAGCGGCCCGGCGGGCATCAGAACAGGCCCAGCTGCTCCTGCGGGACGGCCGGCGCCGCCTCGTCGAGCGCGGCCCGGATCGTGGCGAAGTCCTCGCGGAGCGCCCGCATCGGGGCGCTGGCGTCGCCGCCGCCGTGGAGCACAGCCGCGGGGTGGAACGTGGGGATCACCAGCCGCCCGCCGACGACCTGCCGCTGCCCCCGGACCCGCGAGATGGCCACGGGGCGGCCCAACATGAACCGCGTGGCGAAGTTCCCCAGCGTGACGATGACCCGGGGGTCGACCAGCGAGATCTGCTGGACCAGGTACGGCTTGCAGGACTCGATCTCGTCGGGCAGCGGGTCCCGGTTCCCCGGAGGGCGGCACAAGACGGTGTTCGTGATCCACACCTCGGCACGCGACAGGCCGATCTCGCGCAGGAGTCGGTCGAGGAGCTGGCCGGCGGCGCCGACGAACGGGATCCCCTGCTTGTCCTCGTGGAACCCCGGGCCCTCGCCGATGAACATGAGGTCGGCGTCGGGGCTGCCGTCGCCGAAGACCACCTGGGTCCTGCCCGCGGACAGGCGGCACCTGGTGCACCCCGCGGCCTCGGCGGCCACGTCCCGGAGCATCGCGTTCACGGGCGGTCCTCCCCCTGCTCCTCCTGCTGCGGGCCCGGCCGGTCCGGCTCCCGGGCCTCGGGTCGCACCGCCCGGCGAACCGCCCCGGCCACCGCACGCTCCACCATCCGCTCGAGCACGGGCTGGGGAGCCTCGACCGTGCCGGTGGCCAGGACGAAAACGGTGTCCCCGTCCAACATTGTATGCGCGGGCCTCACGGCGCTGGCAAGGCCGTCGTGCCCCGCGCCGGCCAGTAGGTGAGCCCGCTCCTTCGACAGCCGGGCGTCGGTGACGACCACCGCCACCGTCGTGTTCGGCGTCGGGGCGTCCGGCCAGAGCGGGGGCGCCTCCGCCGCCGCCGGCTCCTCGGGAAGCGCGCCGGCCAGGACCTCGCCGTCCTCGTCCACCACCTCGCCCAGCGCGT
>DASZZY010000216.1:0-9410 GCA_036260395.1 Actinomycetota bacterium | reverse complement strand
GGCGGCGGGGCCCGCCGCCGCCGCAGGCGCAGGGGCCGGCGTCGGGGCCTGCTCGCTCTGGACGTTCCCCGGCCCCGGCGCGGCGGCCTCGCGCTCGGCGGTCGGGGTGGGGGCGCCGGCGGGCTCGCCGTGCTCCTTCTTGTACTCGACCATGGCGATCCGCCGGGCGCGGCCCTCGGCGACCCGGCGGGACACGCCCTGGCCCAGCAGCTCCTCGAGCACCCGGTTGTAGGTCTCCGGGTTCAGCTGGTCGGCGAACTCCGCCATCGTCCCAATCCTCCTACAGCGGCCCCGAGATCCCGCCGTCCTTCCGGATCCGCCAGAAGTGGACGGCCAGGAAGATGACGAGGACGAACGGGAGCGCCAGGACGTGGAGCACGTACCACCGCAGCAGGGTGTCGGGGCCGACCTCGACCCCACCGAGCAGCACGAACTTGACCTCGTTGGCCACCAGCGGGACGTAGCCCGCCAGGCTGGTGCCCACGGTCACCGCCCAGATCGCCAGCTGGTCCCACGGAAGCAGGTACCCGGTGAACGCCAGCAGCAGCGTCAGCAGGAGCAGGATGACGCCGACGACCCAGTTGAACTCCCGGGGCGGCTTGTAGGCGCCCGTGTAGAACACCCGCGCCATGTGGAGGAACACCGTGAACGTCATCAGGTGGGCGCCCCACCGGTGGATGTTCCGGGTCAGGTCGCCGAAGAACACGCCGTTCCGGATGTTCTCCATGTCGGCGTACGCCGTGGCCGACGCGATGTCGGCGGCCGGCCGGTAGAAGAACATCAGGAAGATCCCGGTGACGGTCAGCAGGATGAACAGGAAGAACGACAGCCCGCCCAGGCAGAACGTGTACGTCAGCTTCAGCCCGTGCCGCTTGATCTTGACGGGATGCAGGTGGTACAGCACGTTGTTCATCGCGGCCAGGGCCCGGTCGCGCTGGGTGTCCTTGTAGCCCTTCCGGAACACCGACCCCGGCCGGAAGACCGACCGCCAGACCTCCGTCTCCCGGACGCGATCCAGCATCTCCATGGGGCTGGGCGGCCGCGGGAGCTTGAGCTTCATGCGACCTCGTCGGCCTTCTGGCTGGCGGGCACGGCGGCCATCGTCCGCTGGCCCTCCGATCCCTCGGGCAGCCGGGCGTAGTACAGGCAGTCGCTGGGGCAGCGTTCCACGCACACCGAGCACCGGGTGCAGGCGTTGTCGTCGACCACGAAGATCGCGAACGCCTGCTCGGCCTGGCCTTCCTCGGCCTCGTTCTGGGTCTCCTGGACGATGCCCGGGTCCAGCATGAAGATGCAGTTCCAGGGGCAGACGTCCTCGCAGGCCCGGCACAGGATGCACGGCTCGGGGTCGAGCATCAGGTGCTTGGGCGACTTCACGCCCTGCTTCAGCCACTGGGGGTCGACGGTCTCGAGGACGTAGTCCTCGCGGATGTCGACCTCGGTCTTCACGAACGGCATGTACGGATCATCCTCTCTCCTCTACCGGTATCCGCCGGAGTACCGCTCCGACTGGCGCTCGCCGCGCAGCCGCCGGCGGATCACCTGGAGCTTGTAGAACGTGATGATGAAGATGCCGGTCCACACGCCGATCCAGCCGTTGGCGATGAGGTCCCGGAGCGAGGCCAGCAGCCGGTTGCGGTTCGTCCAGCCGAGCTGCTCCTCGGCGAAGTACAGCAGCCACGAGGGGACCACGGCCAGCGTCGTCAGCGCCACGAACGACACGAACAGCGCGACCGCGACGGCGCGCGACCACGTCCACTCCCACTCCCGGAGGAACCGCTCCCCGCGCTCGACGTAGGGGCGGAGCCTCCGCTCCAGGCCCTTGGGGATGGGCAGTCTCACCGCGAGCGATTTTCCTTTCCCGTCGGGAAACCGATTCTATCAACCGCGCCCGCCGGGCTTCCGGGGCGGCCGCCGTTTCCACCGCTTGTGAAGCCGTTCACAAGCCTCACGGGGGAATCATGCGCGAGCGCCCGGAGGTTCGCAACCGAGGGTGAAAGACTAGGTACCATGGAGTTCGGGAACGCGATCCAGGCCTGGTGGGGGCCGGCGCTGGCCTTCGCCGCGGGCGTCGTCTCCTGCGCCTCTCCGTGCGTCCTGCCCCTGCTCCCCGGCTACCTGTCGTTCGTCTCGGGGAGCCGTGACCAGGAGGCCGGGCGGCCCATCGTCCCGATGCTGCTGTTCGTCCTGGGGTTCGCCGTGGTCTTCTCCGCGATGGGGGCGTTCTCCCGGGTCCTGGTCCCCGTCCTCCGCCAGCCGATCGGCCAGCAGATCGCCGGCGGCGTGGTGATCGCCATCGCCGTGCTGATGCTGCTGTACGCGTTCCGGCTCGGCGGACCGCTGCTCGCCGAGCGGCGGCCGTTCCTGGCCAGGATCCGCCCCGGTCCGGCCGGAGCCATGCCGCTGGGCATGGCGTTCGCCATCGGATGGACGCCGTGCATCGGCCCCGTCCTGGCGGCCGTGCTGACGCTCAGCGCGGCGCAGGGGGGCGGCGCGTGGGGAGCGGTCCTGCTGTTCTTCTACTCGCTCGGGCTCGGCGTGCCCTTCGTGCTGCTCGGTCTGGGGATCAGCCGGCTAACCGGCGCGCTGGCCTTCGTGCGGCGCAACTACCACTGGTTCGTGGGCACGGGGGGGACGCTGCTCCTAGCGGTGGGGGTCCTGCTGGCTACCGACCAGTGGGTGCCGCTGCTCTCCCGCCTGGGCCTCTTGCGGGTGATCCAGGACTTCACCCCGCCCCTGTAGCGGCACCACCGCGGCGCCGGAGACGGACCACCGCCACCCAGGCGGCGCCCCCGATCAGCAGCACGCTGGCCACCGTGAGCAGGAGATGGGGGAGGTCGGGGTCCCGGAGCTGCGTGTGCTCCCAGAAGTGCCACACCGCCACGGCGACGTAGAGACCTCCGGCCGCCACGACCAGCCGATGGCCACCGCTGCGGATCCCTCGCTGCACCGCCGTCGCGGAGGCGCCCACCATCGCCAGGACGCCTAGCCACACGACGGCGTGGGCCCGGATCTGATCGGCGGCGGTCTCGAACTCGGGGTGGGTGGCGTGCCACACGAGGTCGACGATCCGCCCGGCCACGAAGAGCGCGACGCCCAGCCACAGCATGCGCTCCGCGCGGCGGTCGGAACCGTCGGTCACGACCCGCCTCCGGGCTTCCGGGCTGTCAGCCGTTCGACGATCCCGGCCTTGAGCCGTTGGAGGCCCTCGACCTCGAACCCGGCGTCCTGCACGCCGTGGAGCGGCTCGCGCACGAGGTGGTCGGCGGCGAAGCGCACGCTGAGCGGGTTGAGGATCCGCTGGCCGCCGCGGACGACCGGATTAGGACTGCGGACGTGCTCCACCAAGACGAACCGTCCCCCGGGCCGAAGCACCCGGTGGACCTCGGTGACCGCCGCGCGGTAATCGGGGATCGAACACATGGTGAGCGTGGAGACCACGGTGTCGAACCGCTCGTCCTCGAACGGCAGCGACTGGGCGTCGCCCTCCACCAGCGCGATGTCCCGCCCGAGCTCCCGGCCCCGCACCTTGGCGAATGCCAGGGTGTGGGGGGAGAGGTCGATGCCGGTGAGCCGCAGGTCCAGCGAATAGAAGGGAAGGTTCCGGCCCGTGCCCACGCCGATCTCCAGGACGTCGCCGCGGGCCTGCGAGCACGCCCACTGCCTGCCGCCGCCGAACAGGATCCGCTCCCACCACGCGATCTGCCGGTCGTACTTCGGCGCGAAGTCCGCCCAGATGCTGCGGACCCTGGCCGTCTCCGCGTCCTTGGTGTTCCGACGAACGTCCGCGGGCTCGTGCATGCAGCTCCCGCCTTCCCTCGGCTCCCATGCCGCTCGTCGCGGCTGCTGATCGGAAGCTACCCCTCCAACGTCCGCAGCCGCGAGCCGAACTCGTCGGCATCGATCTCACCTCGGGCGAATCGCTCCTCGAGGATGCGGCGGGCGTCCCGGGTGCCCGGCTGAGCGGTGAACCGCCGGACCGCCCATACGGCCAGAACGACCAACGCGACGAGGAGGAGCAGCCCGACGAGCGACCACAGCCACATCGACCCCATCATGCTTCCCATGTCCATGTGCCCCATCTCCATGTGCATGAAGCGCCTCCTTTCCTTTGCTGCTCAAGCTTTGTCGGGCCCCGTCCTTCCGGCCCCCGAGGTCGGCGGCTCGATGCTAAGCGGCGCGTCGAAAGCGAAGTACCGATGGTCCATGAAGTGGCCCTGCGCCCGCATCTCAGCCCGGTGGACCAGCCCCTCGGCATCGACCCACAGCCGGAACCAGATCGGCGTCGTGCCGCGGCCCGCCAGGAACGACAGCACCGTGGCCGGAGTTCCATCGACCCCGTCTCGGCCCAGGATCTTGGTGGCGACCGGTTCCCCTTGCACATCCCAGATGAACCTGGGCACGGTGGGTGGGAAGGCGCTGCTGCTCTCCCACGGCGCGCCGGGAGCCTCGCGCCGCCACTGGCGGTCGCCGATCACCACTCGCTCGAACCCCGTCCCGAGGGCGATCCTCATCCGGTCGGGCGCCTCGAACGCGTAGTCGGCCTCGACGGTCGCCCGGCCGGAGTTCAGGACCTCCTCGATCCGATAGGTCTTCAGGGTATGCATCCGCTCCTGCATGCTGGCGAACAGACGGTCGCCGTCGGGCGCCGGCAGCGAAGGGATCTCGAACACCTCGGTGCCGCCCGCACCGCCACCGACCCGGACTCGCATCTCCTCCCCGCCCTCGAGCTCGAGTCGACCGCGCCGGCACGTCGGCCCGCATTCGGTGGCGTCGACCGTTCGTTCGCCAACGGAGACCGTCACAGGGATGCCGGCGGCCTGGTCCTGCCCCTCCAGCGGGAGCACGTAGACCAGCACGTCGTTGGCCCCCGGCTCGCCGGGGCGAAGCGTCAGACCCACGAGCACCTCGCCCGCTTCGCCGCCCAGGGTGAGGTCTCCGTCTCGGGGAAGGGCCCTGCCGTCGGTCGCGCGCTCCTCGCCGGCCTCCGCCTCGCCGAGCCTCGCCGGCGGCAGGGGATAGGCCGCCAGCAGGGCGGCCATGGCGATGACGCCCACCGCCACGCCGGCCTCCACCCGAGGGGTGCCGCGGAGGCGCTGCCACAGCAGGACCGAGAAGGGGACCATCGCCACCACCGCTACGACCTTGATGGCCAGCACGCGGCCGTAGGAGGTGGCCACCAGGTCCCCGAGCGTTTCGAGCTCCTGGGCGCCGCGGACCACTCCGAACGCCACCGTCACGGCGAACGCGGGAAGGGCCACCGGTGAGAACCGGTCGAGGAGCGCCCGCCCCCCTTCGCCCCGCCAGCCGCCCGGGGGGCGGAGCGTCGCCAGCGCCATGATGCCGCCCGCCCACAGTCCCGCCGTCAGGAGATGGAGCCCGTCGGCCGTCACGCCCCACCACCGGGGGGAGACGGCCGCGGCGTGCCCGGCGGAGGCCAGCGCGGCCACCGCCACCATCAGGTGCAGCGCCGGGGACCCGCCCCGCATGGCCACCACGAGGGCCACGGCCTCAACCGTGACCCTCACCAGGCGGGCGATCCCGGGAACCCCCGAGGTGAAGTAGGCACCCAACGCTCCGGGGGCCAGCGAGCCCGCTGCCAGCAGGGCCTCCCCCAGAACGACGGCCGCGCCGCTGGTGACGGCGACGCCGAGCACCGGGATCAGACGGACTCTGACCCAGGCCAGCGGTGGGGCACGCCGGGCCAGCCGGCGGACCAGGACCATTCCCAACGCCAGCAGCAGCGCGCCGTACTCCAGGGCCCGGGCCAGGGCGATCAGGAGATCGGCGCGCCCCGGCTCCGCCGCCGTCGCCCCTTCCGCGCCGTCGCCGGGAGACACCCCGACGCCGAAGCGGAAGGAGCCCCGGAGGGTATGGCCGTCCACCGGGCTGACCGTCGTCCACTCGACCTCGTACATCCCGGGGGCGTTGGTGGCCAGAGGCACCTGGATCTGCCGCTCCCCGGAGACCCGGCCCTCGTGGCTCCGACCGTCCGGATCGACCACCGCGGCCCCCGAGAGCCGTTCGATGAGAGGCTCGGTGAACCGGAGGACCACGACGCCGGGGGCGCTCGACAGCTCGGCACCCGGCGGGGGGTCGGAGGAGATGAAGGCGGCGTGGGCGGACGCCCGTCCGGGGGCGGCGACCAGCAGGAAGAGTGCGGCTGCCGTGGCCGCCGCCACGCGGCAGAGCGACGCGCGCGGGAAACGGGTCACGGCCTCGTCCAGGTGCCTCCTCCGTCGCGGCTGACCCACACCTCGGCGGTCGTTCCCTCGAGGCCGGCCGCGTACATCGTCTCCGGTCGTTCGGGATCGACCTCCACGATGGTGGCCCCAGCGGGCACCGTGATCGGCTGCCACGTCTTGCCCCCATCCGAGGACGTCGCCGCCCCGCTCATCCCTGAGGCCACGAGTTGCGTGGGATCATCCGGGTTCCACGAAATCCACATGACGCCTTGGGGACCGCCCAGGGGGCGCCACGTCCGGCCTCCGTCCCGGCTCTCCACCGCCCCGAACTGCATGTCGGGGGCGACGACATGCTCCGGGTCGGCGGGGTCGACGAGGATCCGGCCCATGAAGGATTGGCCCACCTGCGCCGTCCGCATCTCCCAGGTCAGGCCGCCGTCCGTGGAGGCGAAGACTCCGGCAGCGGGGGACGCGGCGTAGATGACGCCGCCACCGGCCCCGACCGCGTGGATGTCGGTGGCCGGCAGGCCCTCGTTCCTCGTCTCGAAGGTCCGCCCCCCGTCCATGGACACGAACATCCCCGGGTGGCCGCCGACGAGGATCCTTTCTTCTGAGAACGCCCATCCCATGGCGTCGGCCCCGTCCAGCGACTCGAGCTGCCGCCAGGTCGTTCCCTCATCGGTCGAGACGGCCACACCCTCGTGCCCGCCGACGTACAAGCGAGAGCTCTCCGTCGGGCTGGCCACCAGCGAGTGCAGGTCTCCGCCGACGAACGGCTCCGATGCTTGCTCAACATGCCCTCTGTTGAGGACCGCGAAGGCCAGGATGCCGGCGATCACGCCGACGCCCAGCAGCCAGCCCCACGTCGCCGGCTTCCGGTACCACGGCGTCTCACGGCGCCCGGCCGGACGCCGAGCCGGGCGTGGCTTCGTCCCTCGTCGTTCCGACGTTCGTTTGGCCATGTGTCTCCTCCAGATCTCAGGTCAGTCCCTCATGAGCCAGCCACCGCATGGCGGCTCGAGGAGCTAGATCTGCCTGGGAGGTCGATCCAGGGAGCGCGCCAGGAGGAAGAGCTCGATCGCGTGGGGCGCCACCCGAACGCCGTGGCGCACGCTCGCGACGAACAGGGCGGTCGTCGCGGCAAGTATGAAGCACATCCCCCATCCGCTCCCCGCCAGACCATCCGGACACGCGGGGCAGGGATCCATGACCGCCCCGGAGACGAGGATCGGCAGGCTGAGCACGACGAGGAGCAGCACGAGCAGAACGACGGTGGGCAGCTTCAATGTCCGATCACTCAATCTACCCGACCGTGACCGTCCCGTTCATGAAGGGGTGGACGTCGCACTGGAAGTAGTACGTGCCCGGCTCGGGGGCCTCGAACGTGTAGTCGATGGCGTCGGGACCCGTGATGATCTCGCCCTGGAAGATCGGCTCGCCGCCCTCCTCGGTGTAGATCGCCACGTTGTGGGCCTGGCCGGTGTCCTGGTTCTCGAAGTGGATCGTGACGGTCTCGCCGGCGGGCAGCTCGAGCTCCTGGGTGTCGAACGCCAGCGACTCGGCGACGATGTCGACGGTGGCCGCCGCGGCGCCGTCCTCCGCGGGGGGTTCCTCCTGCGCCGGGGGTTCCTCTTCCGCCGGAGGTTCCTCTTCCGCGGGCGTCTCCTCCTCCGCGGGGGCCTCGCCCTCGGCGGGAGCGCCGCCGCCCTCCGCGCCTTCTTCGGCGACCAGGCTGTGGATGGGCCGCTCGCCGGCGCCGGCGCCGGCGATCCCACCGGCCACGATCGTGACGACGATCACGCCGGCCAGGAACGCGAACGCCCGCGGACCGCGGAGCAGCGCCGCCAGCGTGCAGCCGATCAGGATGTTCATCGCGAACAGCAGCGACACCCAGGGGGCCACGAGCTCGGGGACCGCCAGGAGGATCCGGGAGAACGCGTACAGCAGGAGGGCGATGAACGCCAGCGCCGCCAGCGGGATGCCGATCCCGTGGAGGACCCGACTCCGGGCCTCGCGGGTCACCGCTGGACCTCGATGCGGTGGAGGGCCCGCTCGACGTCCTCCCACACCGGCGCGTCCTCGCCGGTGGCCTCCTCCTGCGCGTGCCACCGGAAGAACAGCACGGCGATGACCCCCCACAGGATGAAGCCGCCCAGGAGCTTCATGATGAGGCCCGCGATCCGCTGGTCGGTCACGGGGTCCATCCCGGCCAGCGGGGCGGCGATCGCGTAGAACGGGTACAGCGGGCTCGTACCGAACGTCAGGAACGAGGCCGGCACCGTCGGCACGATCGACTGGGCGAACAGGTAGAGCATCTGGCCGGGGTACGACAGGCGCGGGATCTCGGCCACGGGCGACAGCACGGGCATCCACATCAGCAGGGCGGTTCCCACCAGCACGGCGTGGAGCGCCAGGTGCGCCAGCTCCCAGCTCACCGAGAGCTGGACCACGGCCGGCCAGTGGCTGAGCGCGATGAAGCCGTTGAACAGCAGCAGGGCCACCAGCGGCCGGGCCAGCCACCGGACGGTGCCCAGGAGCCAGCGCGGCCGGACCACGGTCCTGAACAGCCACCCCGGCGTGCCGAGCAGCAGCAGCGGCGGCGCCACCAGCGACAGCAGCAGGTGCTGGGTCATGTGGACGCTGAACAGCCGCTCCTCGGAGATCTCGTGGACCGGCCAGTCGGCCGCGACCCACACGGCCGCCACGCCCAACAGGAACGAGACCACCTGCCCCGTCGACGCCGGCCGGTCGCCCGGCGAGACGTGCCGGCGACCGACGCGCCGCAGCGCCCACAGGTACCCGCCGGCCAGGCCGGCCACGAGCGCCCACACCTCGGGATGGGCGTGCCAGGTGACCGCTGGATCAGGCATCCCCCATCACCCCACCAGGACGCCGAACGTCAGCAGGACGATGGAGAACACCGAGAACGCCAGGATGATCCCGGTGATGAACAGCCGCTTGTAGATCGGGCTGTCGAACCGGAGGTGCATGAACCACAGGGCCACGAGGGCGAACTTGATGACCATCAGGACCATCAGGAGCCCGATCATGACCCCCTGGGGGATGAACTCCAGGTAGTACAGGGCCACCTCGGCCGCGGTCACCACCGCCAGGACCACGGCGACCGTGACGTACTGCCTCGGCCCGGGGTGGGCGACGTCCTCGGCGGGAAGCCCTTCCCGCTGGACCTCCTCGCCGGTCTGTGAGCGCGCGACGTCCATCTAC
>DASZZY010000215.1:0-12693 GCA_036260395.1 Actinomycetota bacterium | reverse complement strand
GGTCGAACACCACGGGGGGAAGGGGGGTATCCGGAGGCAGGGGATCGCCCGGGACCTCGCCCCCGATCGGGGTGGCGTTCACCAGGAGGTCGGCGGTGTCGAGCGCGACCGTCAGGTCCGCGGCGGCGTCGATCCCGAGGGCCTCGGCCACCCGCCGCGTGGGCGCTTCGTTTCGTCCGACCAGCGTGACCCTGGCGCCGGCGTCCCGGAGGGCCCAGGCCACGGCCCGGGCCGCGCCGCCCGCCCCGAGGACGACGGCATGTCCGGACGCAGGCACCCCCGCCCGGCGGAGCGCGGCCAGGAACCCCGGCCCGTCGGTGGAATGGCCGGTGGCCGTGCCACCACGAAGGACCACGGTGTTCACCGAGCCGGCGTGCCGGGCCGATGGCGCCACCTCATCGAGCAGCCCCAGCACCGCATGCTTGAGGGGCCGGGTCACGTTGAGGCCGTGGTGCGTGCGGCGCAGCTCCCGGAGCCGGCGGGCAAGGTCCGGGAGCCGGACGTCGATGGGCTCGTACACCAGGTCGACCCCGGCCTCGGCGGCCGCGGCCCGGTGCATGGCCGGAGACGGGCTCCCGGAGACCGGCGAGCCGAGCAGCGCGATGCGCAGCGTCACCGCAGCTCTCCCAGGATCGAGGCGAAGCCCGGGAACGAATCGGCTGCTCGCTCGATCCCGTGGACGCGGACGGGGCCGGCGGCGACCAGGCCGGCCAGGGCGAACGTCATGGCCACTCGATGGTCGCCGTGGGCCTCGACCTCCCCGCCCCGCAGCGGCGTCGGACCGGTCACCGCGAATCCGTCTGGGAGCTCGTGGGTGTCGGCTCCGAGGGCCCGGAGGCCGGCCAGCACGCCGGCGATGCGGTCGCTCTCCTTCACTCGAAGCTCGCCCGCCCCGGTGACCGTGGTGGCGCCCTCGGCCGCGGTGGCCAGCAGGGCGATCAGCGGCAGCTCGTCGATCACCCCGGGCACCTCGACGGCAGAGACGTCGACCGCCGCCAGCGGAGCGGCCCCCACGCGGAGCCGGCCGGTGGGTTCCGGTTCCCCCGTGAGGATCTCGGTCTCCACGCGGGCCCCCATCCGCGACAGCACGTCGAGGAAGCCCGTTCGCGTCGGGTTCAGCCCGACGCCCTCGACCACGACGTCGGACCCCGCCACCAACGCCGCCCCGGCGGCCAGGAACGCCGCCGAGGAGAGGTCGCCGGGAACGGCCGCCTTGAACGTCTCGATCGTGCAGGGATGCGTGGCCACGGCGGGATGCCCGTTCCGGCTGAAGCGAGCGATCGGAGCGCCGAGCCAGCCCAGGAGACGCTCGGTGTGGTCGCGGCTCTGGTGGGGCTCCTCGACGACGGTGCGGCCCTCGGCCCGCATCGACGCCAGGAGCACCGCCGACTTCACCTGTGCCGAGGCCACCGGCAACACGTGGTCCCGTCCGCGCAGCCGTCCTCCGGCCACCCGCAGCGGCGGCCGCCCGCCCCGAGCGGTCTCGACGCGGGCCCCCATCCGCCGCAGGGGCGCGGCCACGCGCTCCATCGGCCGGCGCAGCAGCTGCCCGTCGCCGGTGAACGAGGTGTCGAACGGGAGCCCCGCGGCCACGCCGGCCAGCAGCCGCATCGTGGTGGCCGACCGCTCGCAGTCGATCGGGGCCGCGGGGCGACCCAAGCCCTCCGGACCCCGTCCGCTGATCACCACCCCGTCGGGACCGGACGAGACCTCCAGGCCGAACCCCGCCAGGGCGGCGATCGTCGCGGCGCAGTCGCCCGCCGGCGACGGCGTCCGGATCCGGCTCGGCCCCCGGGCCAGGGCCGCCAGGATGGCGAGCCGGTGGGTGATGGACTTGTCCCCCGGGACCCGGACGGTCCCTCGGAGCGGCGCCGTGGCGGTGGCCCCGATCACCCGGTCTCCTCGAGGACCGCGGCCCGGGCCGTGGCCAGGAGAGGCCTCACCGCGTCCGGTCCCCGCTCCACCGCGGCCACGAGCTCGTCGAGGGCCCGGCGCAGGTCGTCGGCGGCCCGCCGCACCTCGCCGTCGTTCGCCGAGAGGAACCCGGCGACCATGGCCGGGTCGCTGGCGGCCAGTCGGGTGGCCCCGGCGAACCCGGTGGAGGCCAGGCGGCGATCAGCTCCGCGGGCGGCCAGTGCCAGGGCCGCCGCGGTCAGGTGGGGGAGGTGGCTGAGCCGCGCCACCGCGCGGTCGTGCGCCTCGGCGTCCATGACCAGGGGGTGGCTCCCGGTGGCCCGCACCAGCGCCGCCGCTCGGTCCACGGCGACGGCATCGTCCCGCACCGGGACCAGGGCGAACGGCGCGCCGCGGAGCCGGGACGGGTCGGCCCCGGCCGCTCCGGGACGCTCGGTGCCGGCCATCGGGTGCCCGCCGACGGCGGCCACTCCCCGGGGCACCCGCCGGGCCATGGCCCGCACCACCGAGCCCTTGGCGCTCCCCGTGTCGAGGAGCAGGGACCCGGGAGCGAGGTCACCTGCGCCCCGGTCCAGGAAGGCCAGGATCTCGGGGACCGGGATGGCCAGGATCACCGTCTCGGCTCGCATGGCCTCCCCGAGGCCGACGCCTCGGAGAGCGGCGCCCCGGGCCAGGGCCGCCTCGAGGGCGCCCGGGTCGCGGTCGGCCAACACGACCTCGGCCCCGGCCTCACCCAGCGCCAGGCCGAGCATGGTCCCGACCTGGCCGGCTCCGACGATCCCCACGCGGCCCGGGGTCACCCCACCCGCCTCCCCACCGCCTCGGCGATCCGGCGGACGCCGCCGATCAGCTCGGCGAACCCGGCCGGGGTCAGCGACTGCGCCCCGTCGGACAGGGCCTCCGCCGGGTTGGGGTGGACCTCGACCAGCAGCCCGTCGGCCCCGGCGGCGATGGCCGCCCGGGCCACGGCCCCGACCCACTCGGCCTTCCCCGTGGCGTGGCTCGGATCGATCACCACGGGCAGGGACGTCAGCGACTTGAGCACCGGCACGGCATTGATGTCGAGCGTGAACCGCGTGGCCGTCTCGAAGGTCCGGATGCCCCGCTCGCACACCGCCACGTCCGGGTTCCCGGAGGCCAGGATGTACTCGGCGGCCTGCAGGAGCTCGTCCACCGTGGCGCCCAGCCCCCGCTTGAGCAGGATGGGCCGTCCGGAGGTCCCCACCGCCCGCAGCAGCATGTAGTTGGCCATGTTGCGGGCCCCCACCTGGAGCAGGTCGGCGTGCTCGGCGACCAGGGGGACGTCCTCGGGGGACACGACCTCGGTGACCACCGCCATGTCCAGCTCGTCGGCGACCTCTCGCAGGAACCGGAGGCCCTTCTCGCCCAGCCCCTGGAAGCTGTACGGCGAGGTGCGCGGCTTGAACGCTCCTCCGCGCAGGACCCGCACCCCGAGGGACCTCACGGCGTGGGCGGTCTCCTCCAGTTGCTCCCGGCTCTCCACCGCACACGGCCCGGCCATCACCGCGATCCCGGGGCCACCCAGGGCGATCCCCCGGCCCAGCTCGATGACCCGGTCGTCCGGTTGGAAGTCCCGACTGGCCAGCTTGAACGGGTGGAGGATCGGCACGACCCGCTCCACGCCGCGGAGCACCTCGAACACCTGGGGATCGATGGGCCGCTCGTCGCCGATGACCCCCACCACCGTCCGCTCGGCCCCCTGCGACACGTGGGCCCGGAGCCCGATCCCCTCGATCCGGTGGAGGAGCGCGGCCAGGTCCTCGTCCCGGGCGTCAGCGTGCATCACGATGACCATCGGTTCCTCCTTCGGTGACGAGATCGGGACGGAGCGCGGCCGCGCCGCCGAGGTAGACGTGGCGGATCTCCGCCTGGGTACGGGGAGTGTTCCACAGGACCAGGACCCGGAGGCACCGGGGGACGCCGGTGGCGCCGCCGTGCTCCCGGACGACGAGGAGCGGGACGCCATGCCAGCCCGCCAGACGAGCGGCCTCTGCCGGGTTGGCGGTCGGCAGGTCGTCGGTCACGGTGAACGTCACCGCGGCCACGTCCTCGGTGCGGCAGTCGTTGGTCTCGGTGATGGCCGACAGCAGTTCGGCCGTGGCGGCATGCACGGCGGCCCCGCCCGGGCCGTCGATGGTGATCGCCCCCCGGATCCCCCGGCAGGCCGTTCGGTCCATCGCTCCTCCCCAAATAGAAAAAGGCGCGGAGCGAACTCCACGCCTTCCGTTCGGTCGGTCTCTCGGCTCAGCCCACGACGCGCGCGAAGGAAGGCGTGGCGGACCGGCGATAATACGTGCCCCGCACCGCAACCTTCGCGTTCGTCATGGTCGGCGTAGTGTGCGGCATCCTCGGACCGAACGTCAACCCCAACGGTTCACGAGCCCACGGCCGCCGCCGGGCGATCCATCGCCGCCCGCAGCGAAGCGATGAACGAGCGGAGCCCGCGGGGGCCGTCGCGATGGGCCGCCCGGACGGCCGCGCTGCCGACCACCACACCGTCGGTCAGCGAGGCGACCCCGGCGGCGGCTTCCGGGGTGGCGATCCCGAACCCGGCCAGCAGCGGGACGCCGGTGACCGCCCGGGCCCGGTGCGCCAGGTCCCGGAGGCCGTCGGGCAGCTCCCGTCGCGGCCCGGTGACCCCGGCCACCATCACCAGGTACAGCCACCCGTCGGTGCGCTCCGCGGCCAGGGCGATCCGATCGGAGGGTGTGGTGGGGGCCACCAGCTGGATCCGGCGGAGCCCGGGCATGGCGTCCACCGGCAGGTCGGCCACGATGATCCCGGACGCGCCGGCGGCTCGGGCGTCCCCGACGAAGCGCTCGTAACCGTACCGCTCCAGGAGCGCGGCGTAGGTCATCGGGACCAGCGGCACCCCGACCCGGTCCCGCGTGGCGGCCACCGCCGCGAGGCACCCGGCGGTCCGCATCCCCGCGGCCAGGGCCCGATGCGCCGCCTCGCGGATGATGGGCCCATCGGCCAACGGGTCCGAGAAGGGGAAGCCCACCTCGACCAGGTCGGCGCCGCCCTCCACGGCGGCCTCGGCCATCGAGGGCAGCTCCGGCCCCGCCATCAGGTACACGGCGAGCCGCTTCACGGCGCGACCAGCCCGAGATCCTTGTCGCCCCGGCCCGACAGCCCCACCACCACGACCTCCTCGTCCATCCGCAGGGCGTGGGCCACGGCGTGCGCGGACTCCAGCGCGGGCAGGATCCCCTCGGTCCGGGCCAGAACCCGGAACGCAGCAACCGCGTCGTCGTCCGTGGCGGTGACGTAGGCCGCCCGCCCGGAGTCGCGCATCGTGGCGTGAGCGGGGCCGACGCCCGGATAGTCGAGGCCGGCCGAGATGGAGTGCGCGTCGAGCACCTGCCCGTCGTCGTCGCTCAGCACGTAGGACCGTGCCCCGTGCAGGATGCCCACCCGTCCGTGGCCCAGCGTCGCCGCGCCGGCCGCCTCGACGCCCACCAGCCGGACGGCCTCGTCCACGAACCCCGCGAAGAGCCCGATGGCGTTCGAGCCGCCACCCACGCAGGCCACCACGGCGTCGGGAAGCCGTCCCTCCGCGTCGAGCACCTGCCGGCGCGCCTCCCACCCCATCACCGCCTGCAGCTCGCCGACGATCTCCGGATACGGCGCCGGACCGACGCACGAGCCGATCAGGTAGTGGGTGGAGTCCGCGGAGGCGATCCAGTCCCGGATGGCCTCGGAGATGGCCTCCTTCAGGGTGGCCGTGCCGATGGCCACGGAACGGACCTCGGCGCCGAGCAGGCGCATGCGGTCCACGTTGGCGGCCTGGCGCCGCATGTCCTCGGCCCCCATGTACACCACGCACTCGAGCCCGAACCGCGCGCAGGCCGCGGCCACGGCCACGCCATGCTGTCCCGCGCCCGTCTCGGCGACAACCCGGCGCTTCCCGAGGCGGCGGGCCAGCAGGGCCTGTCCCAGGGCGTTGTTGATCTTGTGGGCCCCCGTGTGGGCCAGGTCCTCGCGCTTGAGGTAGACGCGGCGGCCCGGCGCCAGTCGCTCGGCCCGGTACAGCGGGGTGGGACGCCCGGTGTACGTCCGGTGGAGCCCTTCGAGCTCGGCGCGGAAGCCGGGGTCGCCGCAAGCGCGGCGCCAGGCGCTGTCCAGCTCGTCGAGCGCGGGCACCAGTGTCTCGGGAACGAAGCGGCCTCCGTATCCGTGGTCGAGGATGGCGCTCATGAGGCCACCGCCTCGCCGGCGGCGCGAGCGGCCTGGACGAACCGGCGGACCGTGGCGTGGTCCTTCACGCCCGGGGCACGCTCCAGGGAGCGGCTGGCGTCAACGGCCCAGGGCCGGACCCGCTCGATGGCCGGGCCCACGTTGTCGGGCCCCAGGTTCCCGGCGAGCACGACCCGTCCGGCCACGGCGGCGGCGCGGTCCCAGTGCCCGCCGTCCTCCCCCAGCCACGGAAGATCGAGCACGCGGGCTACCGCTCGCCCTTGCCGGGAGAGCTTGGCGTCGCGCCCGCGGTGGCCGTTGACCTTTCCGTACCGTTGGACGAGATCGGTCTGCGGGTCGGGGCCGGGACCGACCACGGCGCCCACCGAGAGCATGGAGTCCGGGACCGGGAGGGGGGCATCGACCCGGCGGGGACTGTCGGCCAGCACGAACCCGGCCAGGTCGGCCCCTGCCTCCGCGGCGGCGAGCACATCGTCCTCGCGGGTCAGCCCGCAGACCTTCACCAGCGGCCGGGCCATGAGGGAGCGCAGCGCCGCCCCCGGATCGTCGGCCCGCATGAGCGCCGAGCCGATGAGCACCGCCGAGGCCCCCGCCGCCTCGGCCGCGGCGCCGTGCGCCCGGCACGCCACGCCGCTCTCGGCGACGACGACCCGGTCCCGCGGGGCGGCGGCCACCACCTCGAGCTGAGCCCCCCGGTCGAGCGCGAACGTGCCCAGGTCGCGGGCATTCACGCCGATGGGGTCGGCCCCCAGCCGCACGGCCCGGCGGAGCTCCCGAAGGTCGTGGACCTCGACCAGGGCGTCCATGCCCAGCCGGCGAGCCTCGGCCATCAGGCCGGCCGCGGTCCGGTCCCCGACGTCGCGCAGGATCACCAGGACCGCGTCGGCGCCCGCAGCGCGCAGCCCGGGGAGCTGGGCAGGGGACCGGAAGAACCCCTTGGCCAGGATCGGTAGACCCGTGCCGGCCCGGGCGGCCCGCAGGTCGGCGACGGACCCCCCGAACCGCTCGTCGACCAGCACCGAGACGGCCGCCGCCCCCGCCCGCTCGAAGGCCCGGGCCAGCCCGGCGGCGTCGGCCCGGGGCCGCAGGACGCCGGCGGAGGGGGACCGCCGCTTGATCTCGGCGATGGCGGACAGCCCCCGACGGGCCAGGGCGGGCCGCAGCTTCACGACGCCACCGCGGCCCGGGCCCGGCTGAACGCCACCAGCGCCTCGAGCCGGTCGGCCACAGCGCCCTCGTCGATCGCCGCCGCGGCCCGGGCCAGCCCCTCGTGGAGATCGCCGGCGTGCCCGGCGACGCGGAGGGCCGCGGCCGCGTTGAGCACGACGGCGTCACGCTTCGGCCCGGGGGACCCTTCGAAGATCGCTCGCACCGTGCGGGCGTTCTCCTCGGGCGTGCCGCCGGCGAGGTCCCCGGGAGCGCAGCGGCCCAGGCCCAAGTTCTCGGGGTCGATGGTGCGCCGGCGCACCCTTCCGCTCACCACCTCGTAGGCCAGGTTCGGCCCGGCCGGCGAGAGCTCGTCGATCCCGCCGGCGCCATGGACGACCAGGGCCCGGGTGGCCCCCAGGAGCGCCAGCACCCTGGCCACCGTCTCGGCCAGGTGCGGGGCGTACACCCCGACAAGCTGGGCCCGGGCCCCGGCCGGGTTGGTCAGCGGCCCGAGGATGTTGAACACCGTGCGGGTGGCCAGCTCGCGGCGGACCGGCCCCGCGTGGCGCATGGCCGGGTGGTGAGCCGGCGCGTACAGGAAACCGAACCCGAGCTCGTCGATCGAGCGGGCGATGTCGACCGGTGACAGCTCGAGGTTGAACCCCAGGGCCTCCAGGACGTCGGCCGAGCCCGAGGCGCTGGACACGGCGCGGTTCCCGTGCTTGGCGACGGCCGCCCCGGCCGCCGCGGCCACGAGCGCCGCCGCGGTGGAGATGTTCAGCGTACCGGCGCCGTCGCCCCCCGTCCCCGCGGTGTCGACCAGGTCGGGGCTCTTCGGGGAGACCGGCAGCACGTGGGCCCGCATGGCCTCGGCGCACCCGGCGATCTCCTCGGCGGTCTCCCCCTTCATCCGCAGGGCCACCAGCAGTCCCCCGATCTGGGCCGGGGTGGCCTCCCCGCGCATCACCAGGTCCGTGACCCGGCGGGCCTCGTCGCGGGTCAGGTCGTGTCCCTCGAGCAGGCGGGCCAGCGCCTTCGTGATCATTTCCCTTCACCTCCTGAGGAAGTTGTCGATCAAGGACGGCCCGAGCGGCGTGAGCACCGCCTCGGGGTGGAACTGCATGCCGCTCAGGCTGTGACGCCCCGGACGGCCGCGGTCCACCGACTCCAGCAGGAACGCGGGGCCCCGCCGGCCCGGCCGCAGGTAGGGACCCAGCGGGGTGATGAGGTCGGTGTGGATGGATGCGGTTGCGGTCAACGGCGGCTCCCGGGAAAAGAAAAAGGACCCCGGGTCCGAGGTCCTCGAGTGGTGCGGGTATGTGGTGGTCCTACGTCACGTCATGGCATGCGACGTTCCCGCCCCACTCGGGGCGCCAGGCCCACCGCCACGCGCGGACGGGAATCGTCATCGTGGCGGGGACGATAGAGGCCCCGGAAGATGCCTGTCAAGGCCGAGACTGCACCGGCGACGGCGGAGGCCCGGCCGTCGTGGGCGCCCCGTCGCCGCCGGACGGTTCGCCTCCCGTAGGGACCCCAGGGCCTGAGATCGGCGGACCCACCCCGCCACGCTTGCGGGCGCTCATACCTTGTGCTTCTATGTATAGCGTTCCAACCGTCGAAGGGCGACCGTGCACATCGACAAGGACCTGGTCGCGGCCTCGGCCACCCCGCTCGTGCTCGCGATCCTGGCCGAGGGCGAGAGCTACGGCTACGCGATCCTCAAGCGGGTGCGCGAGCTTTCCGGAGGTGAGCTCGAGTGGACCGACGGGATGCTCTATCCGCTGCTCCATCGCCTCCGCCGGCTCGGATACGTGACGACGGAGTGGCGGACGCCGCCCGAAGGGCGTCGCCGCAGGTACTACGCGATCACCGACGAGGGCCGACGAGCGCTCGCCGAACAGCAACGGCAGTGGGTGACCGTCACCCGTGCGTTGGGTGACGTCTGGCGAGGCTCCGGTCGGCTGCCGACGGCATTCGCTGAGGCCTGACCCGTGGATGGCGTGGAGTCACAGATCGCCGAGTGGCGGGCCTACGTCGCGAAGGGCCCGGCCGTGGGCGGCCGCGACGTCGATGAGCTGGAGGCTCACCTTCGCGACCAGATCGCCGAACTGGACGCGGCCGGCCTCACGGCCGATGAGGCGTTCCTCGTTGCCGTGAAGCGGATGGGGGATCTCGACACCCTATCCCGGGAGTTCGCGCGCGAGCACAGGGGCCGACTGTGGAAGCAGCTCGTCCTGAGGGGGGAGGACGAGCCGGAGCGCCCGTCGAGCGGGTGGGTGGAGGCGCTCCTCTTCGCCACCGCTGCCGCCGTCGCGATCCAGGTCGCACGCCTGGCTGCTGGGTTCCCCGAAGAGGGAGCGGTGTGGTTCCTGCGGAACATCGGTCTGTTCCCCTTGCCGTTCGTCGCCGGGTACTTCGCCCGCCGACGGCAGCTCGATCCGCGGCGATGGGTGCTGACGGCAGCGCCGTTCGTGCTCGTTGCGCTCGTGGTCAACCTCTACCCGTACCGCGAGGGCTCGGCCACCGAGCTCCTGGTCGCCCTCCATCTGCCCGTCGTGCTGTGGTTCGCGGTCGCCTACCCGTACATGGGCGGGACGATCGGGTCGCACGAACGGCGCATGGACTTCGTCCGCTTCACCGGCGAGTGGGTCATCTACTACGTGCTCATCGCGCTCGGCGGCGGCGTGCTGCTCCTGCTCACGGCGCTCATCCTCGAGCCGATCGGGCCCGACGTGGCCGACCGGGTCATCGAGTGGGTGCTGCCGTCGGGCGCGGCCGGTGCCGTGATCGTGGCGGGGTGGCTCGTGGAGTCCAAGCAGCAGGTGGTGGAGAACATGGCGCCGGTGCTCACCATGCTCTTCACGCCGCTGTTCGCCGTGATGCTGACCGTCGCGGCGGCCACGTACGCCGTGTCCGGAGTCGCCGGGGCGTTCGACCGCGAGCTGCTCGGCGTCTTCGACGCCCTCCTGGTCGTCGTGCTGGGGCTCGTCCTCTACGCGATGTCCGCCCGGGAGCCGGCCCGACCGGCCGGGCTGATGGACCGCGTCCAACTGCTCGCGGTCGCGAGCGCCCTCGTGCTCGACGTGATGGTGCTGGGCGCGATGGTGGCCCGGATCGGCGATCTCGGGTTCACCCCGAACCGCGTGGCAGCGCTCGGCCTCAACCTCGTCCTGCTGGTGAACCTGGCCGGGACGGCCTGGCTTTCGACGCGGTTCCTGATGGGACGGATCGCCTTCCACCGCCTGGAGCGATGGCAGATCTCCTACCTCCCTGTCTTCGCCCTCTGGGCAGCGACCGTGGTCGCCATTCTCCCCCCGCTGTTCGCCTTCACGTGACAGAGGGAGCGAGTCGAGAACAGCGCGGCGAGCTCACGACCACCGCCCCTCCCGGGGACGGAAAGAACCAACTGTTCGTTCGTACGCCGAATGCGACCCAGGTCTTCCCGGGCCTTCCGAAGCTTTTCTTGGATTTCTCATACGGCCATTGGGTTGATGCGAAGCGATCGGGCTATCGGCCTTAAGCGGACTTCGCTGCCTCGACGGCCCATCCGGATCGCCCAAGCACGCCGAGCTGAACGTGGGTCAGGTGCGTCTCGAACCGATTCAGGAGGCCCTACGGGCCGCGGAGGTTGCTCGTCTCCGCTCAACCGGCTCCGGCCGAGGCGAACGCTCCAGGGCAGCTGCTCGAGTCACCGAGTGGCTGATCTTGGCATCGCCCCCCGCCTGCCTGCTCAGCTCGTGGCTTCGTGTCGAGGGGTCCGGCGCACCATCGGCGGAGTCCTGACGACCGCCGCGGCCTTGTAGCCGGCGCGAGCCGCCATGGAGGCGCCGCCCACCGGCCCTCGCCCTTCCTGGACGAGTCGGGACCGATCGTGCCTCCGGAGTTCACGGCTGTGGCGCCGTTCCCCACGCCCTTCGGGTGAGAGCGGAACGACGAAAGGAGGGGTCGAGATGTCGACTCGTACAGGGAAACGTTGGAGCGCCGGCGCTCGGGTCCTGAGGGGCGTGATCGCCTTGGGTGGCGCGCTGGCCCTCGTGGCCGTGGCCGCCGGCGGCGCCCTGGCTGCGGCCCGCTCTGCCGGCCCCGCGCCTTCTCGAGGAGCCGAAGCCACCGGAGAGAGGCTCACGGTGGACGTCGGGAAGATCGGGCGGGGCGGCTTCAAGTTCTGGGATGGCGAGTACGTCGAGAAGGCCTCGGTAAGCGACTGCAGCGACCCGGGGGCGAAGTGCTGGGACTACAAGCTCACGCTCGCGCAGCCCGGAGCGCGCCTCAGGGTGGCCCTGGACATCCTCCTCCACGGGGTTCGCTACTCGGCGGACACCGTACCGGACGCCCCGGGCGTCCACTTCCTGCTTCAGGTCTTCGACCCCACGGGTGTTCTGATCGCGGAGAGCGACTCGCCGATGACTACCGAGCTCTTCATCGAGGACCCGATGGTCGGCACGTGGACCCTGCGAGTGCGGCCGTCCGACGTCGAGGACAAGTCCTTCCGGATGCGCGCGAAGCTGGAGAAGAGGGGTCAGCTGAGCGGGGGTAGGCCGAAGCCCTTGCTTCCCAACCTGCGCTCGATCCCGCCGTTTGAGGTCACCTTCCTGACCCCCCTGTGGGTGTACGGTCCCGCCGTCGATCCGACGGAAGGAACCACGGGGTGCCTCCCCGAGGAGATCCTCGACGAAGGCATGCCGAGCGGGCGCTGCCTCCGCTTCTCAGCGGGCCCCGAGAACGCCGGTCCAGGCAACCTCGAGCTCCGCTACAGGCCCCATGAGTTTGTGGGAGGCGACCCGACGGTCCATCCGGTGCACCAGCGGATCCACTACTCCGATGGCTCGTACCGGGACGGCGCGCCGGGGTCCGCGGGCGTGACCGAGTTCCACATCGGCCACGGGCATTTCCACTACGACGATATGTACAACTACGAGCTCTACAGGGTGGTCGCCCCCGGCGTTCTCGAGCAGCTCAGTCCCGGGAGCAAGCGGGGATTCTTGCCTCGGAGCGAAGTGATGGCCGAGTGGTTCGAGTTCACCCAACAGCCCAAGACCCCCCTGACCGATCCCAAGTGGTGGCAGTGGGCGGTCCCGGATGAATCGCTGGAAGGCGCCTTCCGGATCCCCGGTGGATGGGGCGATGTGTACGAGTACAACCGCACCGGGCAGTTCGTCGACTTCCCGACGAACCCGGACGGCACGCCGATGAGCGGTGAGTACGTCCTCCGCACGCAGGCCGATAAGCAGCGTCTCATCGCCGAACGGGATGAGACCGACAACCTGGGGTACGCGCACTTCCGTGTCGACGGCCTCGACGTAACCATCCTGGAGCGGGGTCACGGGTCAGATCCATGGGACCGGAGCAAGGTGGTCCGGACCAAGGCACCCTGACGATCGCCCGGCGAGGCCGAGCAGGGACCGCGGG
>DASZZY010000214.1:0-8674 GCA_036260395.1 Actinomycetota bacterium | reverse complement strand
GGACCGCCGCCGCCCTCGGTGCCGGGGTGACGCTGGCGGCGGCGGCGCTCGTCGGCCAGCTCCTCGCCGTGCTCCAGGACCTGGCCCAGCCGGCGGACCTCCCCGGCGCCGACGTCGCCCGGCTCGGCGCCCTGTTCTCCTACGCGTTCCACCACGTGGCGATCCGGATGGACCTGTCCGCGCTCCCCGCGGCGGGCGACCTCCCGCTGGCCGGCGCCTTCGACGTCTCGGTCTCGTTCAGCGCGGCCCTGCTGCTGGCCACGGCCGCGGTCGTGTGGGCGTTCTTCCTCGTCGGCCGGGCGGTGGCGGCCCGCGCCGGCGGACCGTGGTGGGTCCGGCCCCTGCACGGGGTCAAGCCCGCGGTGCCCTACGCGGTGGCGTCGTTCGCGTTGTCGTTCGCGGTGCGGATCGCCGCGCCGCCGCCCGCGGCCGGTGACCTCGCCGGCGCGGACCTCGTCCTCCGGCCGTCGCCCTGGTCGGCGCTGGCCTGGCCGTTCTTCCTCGCCGCGGTCGGTGGGGCGGCCGGGGGGCTCTCCGCCGCGGCCGGCGACCTATCGGCGAGCGAGCGCAGGCGCCGGCTGAGGGCGGCGTTGGCGGGCGGGTGGCGCATGACCTGGTCGGCGCTGGCGCTGGCGTTCGTGGGACTGCTCGTGCTGGCCGCCGTCCAGCCGGACGACACGGCGGCGTACTTCCGGCTGGTGTCGTCGGGGACCGCCGCCCAGGGGGCCATGATCGTGGTCCTCACGGCGCTCCTCGTGCCGAACCTCGCCGCGGCGGTGGCGTCCGTGGCCATGGGGGGCAGCGTCGTGCTGGGGCTGCTCGGCTCCTCGTGCACGCTGCTCTCCTACGCCCGGTTCCCCCGCGGGGTGACCGGTGTGCCGGAGCTCGGTCCGGAGCTCCTCCAGGATCCCTGCGGCGTCCTTCCCCTCCGCTTCGAGGCCGCGCCCCCGGGCTACCTCCTGTTCCTGCTGGTCCCGCTCGTCGCAACGGTGGGGGGCGGGTGGCTCGCGGCCCGCCGGGCGAACGTCGTGGTCCGCCGCGACGCGGGCCTGGCGGGGGCGGCGGCCGGCGGCGTCTTCGCGGTGCTGTTCTCCGGGGTCGCGCTGCTGGCGCGGTTCAACACAGAGGTCCATGGACCGCTCCTGGCCCTCCTCGGCGGCGCCTCCTCCAGCGTGGGGCCCAGCCTGGGTGCCGCGCTCGCCGTGGCCCTGGTCTGGGGGGTCCTCGGCGGGGCGGCGGGAGGGGCTCTCCACCGGCCGCCCGGGGGAGACGTGGGGACCGGTCCGGCCGAGGGCGAACCCTAACGCCGGCCGGGGGACCCCCGGGGCGGCGCGCCAGCCCGGCTTTCCCGGTACCGGAGGTAGCTCGCGTAGCCCAGCGCCACGGCCGCCAGGAGCCCGACGAACGCGCCCCAGGCCACGCTGAAGGCGTCGATGGGCCCGCCCCCCAGGCTCATGAGGAACTTGATCAGGCCGAACAGCGCCGCCGCCGCCCCGATCCCGGCCGAGACCAGCGCCGGCGATGCGGTCCCGACGTTCGGCGCGACGCCGGCGGCCAGGACCCCCTCCCACACCAGCAGCCCGATGACGAGGATGGCGACCAGCACGCCGAGCCCCGCGAACCCCGATTCGGAGCACGGCAGATCTCCGACGATGGCCTCGGTCGCCTCGCAGCCCTTCACGGTCCGCCAGGGCAGGAACAGCGCGACAAACAGGACGAGCCCGCTGGCGAGCAGGGCCTTGGATCCCATCGTCAGGCGGCTCAGGTCGAATCCCCGGCGGGCCGCGGGTGGCTGCTCCATGCGGCTCCTCCTTTCCGCTCGCCCGGCGCGTCGGCTAAGTAACCCACGGGCCAAGGGGGGCGTCAAGGACGCCGGCGGGTCAGGGCGGCGGAGGCCGGCGGGTGACCGCCAGCTTGCCGATCCCGATCGCCACGCCGACCGCCGCGGCCGCCACGGCGACGTACGGAGCCGGCGTGTGCCGGACGTAGTCGGGCGCCGCCACGACGGCCCGGACCGTGGCCAGGGCGCCCGCCGCGCCGACGACGGCGTAGAGCCCGGCCGCGGCGCGGAGCGGGAGGAGGCGGCCGGCGAGCGCCAGGGCTGCGGCCACCACGAGGCACGCCGAGGCCACGACCGACGTCCAGCCCTGCGTGGTGGTCCAGGCCGAGAACATCCCGGTCAGCGCCCCGAAGCGGTCCCAGGGAGGGATCGTGGCCAGCGCGGCCACGGACAGCGCGACGGCCGCCGCGGTGTGGCGCTGCCGCGGCCACCTGGCCGGGGGCGCGGGCGGCGCGGGCTCGCCGAGCTCCCTCGCCGCGCAGGCCGTGCACAGCACGACGCCGCGGAACGGGACCGCGCACCGCAGGCAGACCGGGCGACCGCAGGAGCGGCAGCGCTCGATCGCCACGCGGTCGCCGTGGACCGAGCAGTTCCGCCTGGCGGCCGCGACCTCGGGGGATGCCACCCCCCGATTTTCCCTCCTCGTCGGCGGGGCGGCGACCGGCGGCGTTGACACCGTCCGGGCGCGCCCGTAGTTTGCGCGCCGGTGGATCGTCGCATCGCCGTCCTGGCCTCCGGACGCGGCTCCAACCTGCAGGCGTTCCTCGACCACCCGGCGACCGGCCCGCTGGTGACGGTGGTCATCTCCGACCGTCCGGATGCCGAGGCGCTCGGGCGGGCCCGGGCGGCCGGCGTCCCGGCGGTGCACCTGGACCCCGCGCCGTTCCCCGACCGAGGCGCCCACGACGCCGCCCTCGTCTCGCTCCTCGGCCGGCACGACGTCGATCTCGTGTGCTTGGCGGGGTACATGCGGATCCTCACCCCGGCCGCCGTCCGCCCGCTGTGGGGGCGGATGGTGAACGTCCACCCCTCGCTCCTGCCCGCCTTCCCGGGCGCCCGCGCGATCCGCGACGCGCTCGCGTGGGGGGTGAAGGTCACCGGCGTCACCGTCCATCTGGTCGACGAGGAGGTCGACCACGGCCCGATCCTGGCCCAGGAGGCGGTCCCGGTCCGCGAGGACGACGACGAGGCGTCGCTCCGGGCGCGGATCCAGGAGGTCGAGCACCGCCTGTACCCGGCGACGGTCGTGGACCTCGCCGAGGGGCGGCTCCGCGTCCGGGGCCGGCGGGTCGTCCGCGAGGAGCCGGTGCGGCCGTGAGCCAGGCGCTCGCGGTTCGCCGGGCGCTGGTCTCGGTGTCCGACAAGCACGGCGTCGTCCCGCTGGCCCGGGGCCTCGTCGACGCCGGCGTCGAGGTGGTCTCCACCGGGACCACCGCGGCGATCCTGGCCAACGAGGGGGTTCCCGTCACCGCCGTCGCGGACGTGACCGGCTTCCCCGAGATGCTCGACGGGCGGGTGAAGACGCTCCATCCGGCGATCCACGCGGGCATCCTGGCCGACAAGGGGAACCCCGCTCACCTCCGGGAGCTCCAGGCCCACGGGCTCCGCCCGTTCGATCTGGTCGTCGTGAACCTGTACCCGTTCGAGGCCGCCGTGGCCGCCGGCGCCACCCTGGAGGAGGCGGTCGAGCAGATCGACATCGGCGGGCCAACGCTGGTGCGGGCGGCCGCCAAGAACTTCGCCTCGGTGGCCGTCGTGGTCCGTCCCGCCCGGTACCCGGAGGTCCTCGCTCAGGTGGAGGCGGGCGGCGTCGAGGGCGATCTGCGGGCCCGGCTGGCCGAGGAGGCGTTCTCCCACGTGGCGGCCTACGACGCCGCGGTGGCGCGGTGGTTCGGGGGATGGGCGGCGGAAGGGGGCCCGCCTCCCGAGCTGACGCTGGGGTTCGAGCGCGTCGCCGCGCTGCGGTACGGCGAGAACCCCCACCAGGCCGCGGCCCTGTACCGCGAGGTGCTCTCCGCCGGCCCGTTCGGGGGCGCGGAGGTCCTCCAGGGCAAAGAGATGTCCTACAACAACTGGCTGGACGCCGAGGCGGCGCGGGGGCTCGCGGCCCTGTTCGGGCCGGGCGCGGCCGTCATCGTCAAGCACCACAACCCCTGCGGCGCCGCCGTCGCCGCGACCCAGTCCGACGCTTACCGCGCGGCGCTGGCGTCCGACCCCGTGTCGGCGTTCGGGGGCGTGGTGGCCTTCGGGGGGGAGGTCGACGCCGCCGCCGCCGAGGCCATGGCGGAGGTGTTCACCGAGGTCGTCGTGGCGCCGTCCTTCACCGATGAGGCGTTGACCGGGTTCGCCGGGCGCAAGAACCTGCGGGTCCTGCGCGCGCCGCTGCCATCGCCGGCGGCGCTGGAGGTTCGTCCGATCGACGGCGGCGCGCTCGTTCAGGAGGTCGATACCGTCGACGAGGACCGCCTGGAGATGAAGGTGGTCACGCGCCGGGAGCCGACCGAGGACCAGTGGGCGGACCTGCTGTTCGCCTGGACGGTGGCCGCCCGCGTCAAGTCGAACGCCATCGTCCTGGCGAGCCGCCTGGCGACGGTCGGCGTGGGGGCCGGGCAGATGAGCCGGGTGGACGCCGTGGACATCGCCGCCCGGAAGGCGGGGGACCGCGGCCGAGGCTCGGCCATGGCCTCCGACGCCTTCTTCCCGTTCCGCGACGGGATCGACCGGGCCGCGGAGGCCGGGGTGGCAGCCGTCATCCAGCCCGGCGGCTCCGTCCGGGACGCCGAGGTCGTCGAGGCGGCCGACGAGCACGGCATGGCGATGATCCTCACCGGCCGCCGCCACTTCCGCCACTAGTTGCGCGCAGGCCCCCGCCGGTGGTGTCCCTCTGTGCCGGCGGCTATGCTCGCCCAGGTGGGGGGCCCGCGAGGGGTCGGGCCCACGGTCGTTCCGAAGGGAGGCAGGATGCGACGACGCATGTCGAGCGTCGTGGTACTCGCCGCCGTCCTCGGCCTGGTGGCAGCGGCGTGCACGCGCGAGCAGCCGCAGGGCCAGGGCGGTGGCGGCGGCGGAGGCGGCGGTGCCGAACAGCAGCAGGCCAGCGTGGTCCAGGAGATCCAGGACCGGGGGATCCTCCGCTGTGGCGTGAACGAGACCGTTCCCGGCTTCGGCTTCGAGACGGCGGAGGGCCAGATCGAGGGCTTCGACATCGACTTCTGCATCGCGTTCGCCGCGGCGGTGTTCGGGGAGCCCAGCCCGCAGCTGGGGACACACTACGAGCTCATCCCGGTTGATGCGGAGCAGCGGCTGGCCGAGCTTCAGGCCGGGACCTACGACGTCCTCGTGCGAAACACGACGTGGACGTCGAGCCGCGACGGCGCGGAGCGGATCAACTTCGCCCACGTCAACTTCTACGATGCCCAGGGCATGATGGTCCGGGAGGGTGAGTTCGCGTCGATCGATGAGATGGACGGGGCCCGGATCTGCGTCACGGCCGGGACGACGACGGAGCTCAACCTCGCGGACTACTTCCAGGCGCAGGGGCTCGACTTCACCCCGGTGGTCCTCGAGGACAACGACCAGATCCTCCAGGCGTTCACCGCCGGCCGGTGCGACGGATGGACGTCGGACCTGTCTCAGCTGGCCGGGCTCCGGGCCCAGTTCGAGCAGGAGACCGGGCCGCTGACGATCTTCGAGGACGTGATGTCCAAGGAGCCGCTGGCCCCGGCGGTCCTCGACGGTGACCAGGAGTGGTTCGATGTCGTGAACTGGGTCACGAACGGGATCATCCTGGCTGAGGAGCTGGGTGTCACCAGCGAGAACGTGGAGCAGCAGGTCAACAACCCGGATAACCCGCAGATCGCCGCGCTGCTCGGCGTGCCTTTCGAGGCCGAGACCGAGACGATCAGCGTCGACCACGGGCTAGCGGTCGAGAACGACTTCATGCAGCACGTGCTGGCGGCGGTGGGGAACTACGGGGAGATCTTCGACCGGCACATCGGGCCGGACACCGACCTCGGCCTGGAGCGGGGGCTGAACGCGCTCTGGATCGACGGCGGCATCCAGTACGGGATGCCGTTCCGGTAAGCCGACGACCGACGATGAGCGAACGCGGGGCCCGGTTCTCGTGACCGGGCCCCGCGCCGTATCCTTCTCACGATGAGCGCGGTGGCGCGGTCCGTCCGTCCCCCCCTGTGGCGGAATGTCCGGGCGCTGCGGATCGCCGGCCAGGTCGTGTTCGTGGTCGCCCTGCTCCTGGTCGGCCGGGAGATGTTCCTCAATCTGGAGTACGGGCTCGCCCAGCGGGCCCGCGACCTGTCCCTCGACTTCTTCGGGACCCGCGCCGGGTTCGGGATCAGCGAGGGGATCACCTACAGCCCGAACGACACCACGCGCTTCGCGTACATCGTGGGGGTGATGAACACCCTCCGGGTGGCGGTTTTCGGCGTCATGCTGGCGAGCGTCGTCGGGCTGATCATGGGGGTGGCCCGCCTGTCGTCCAACTGGCTGGTTCGGAGGATCGCCCAGGCCTACGTGGACTTCTTCCGGAACACCCCCATCCTCATCCAGATCATCTTTTGGTGGGCCGCGGTGTTCCTGGCCCTGCCCACCATCACCGAGGCGATCTCGATCGGCGGCGTGGCGTTCATCTCCAACAGGGCGGTGGCCATCCCGTGGCCCCGGATCCAGGAGGGCGCCGGCGTGTGGGGGCTGTTCCTGCTCGGCGGCGTCCTCCTCGGCATCGTCCTGGCCCGGTGGCGGACTCGAGTCAACGAGGCGACCGGGAAGCCCCACTACCGAGTGCTGTGGTTCCTGGCGGCGTTCCTGGTCGTGGGGGCGGTGGGATTCGTGATCTCCGGGGACCCCGTCATGATGGATGTGCCGGAACCGGGTCGGTTCGGATTCTTCGGCGGGTTCCAGCTCACGCCCGAGTTCGGGGCGCTGCTCGTGGCCCTGGCCATCTACACGAGCGCGTTCATCGCCGAGATCGTCCGGGGGAGCATCCAGGCCGTGGAGAAGGGCCAGAAGGAGGCCGCCGAGGCGCTAGGCCTGACCCGCGTGCAGCAGCTGCGGTTCGTCATCCTGCCCCAGGCGCTGCGCATCGCGATCCCGCCCGTCAATAGCCAGTACCTGAACCTCACCAAGAACACCAGCCTGGCCATCGCGATCGGTTATCCGGATCTCATGTCGGTCTCCACCACGATCATCAACCAGCGCGGCCACGAGACCGAGATGCTCCTGGTGGCCATGGCGACGTTCCTCATCATGACGCTCACGATCTCGTTCGTGATGAACCTGCTGAATCGCGCGGTCACGACGAAGGGGCAGCGCCGGTGAGTCGGCGGGGCGCCGTCGGAGTCGGCTGATGGTCCGGCCAAGGGAGGAGCGGCTCACCGGGACCCTCCCGGAGGACCTGGAGCGGTCCGCGATCCTCGTCGAGGACCGACCCGTGGCCGAGGTCGCCCCTGCCAAGGAGCCGCTGGGGCCCGGGGAGTGGGTCCGCCAGAACCTGTTCTCCTCGTGGTTCAACGGCGCCCTGACGGTGGTTGCCGCCGTGGCCGGCGGGTGGCTCCTGTTCCAGATCACGCGGTGGTTCTTCTTCCGCGCCGAATGGGCGGTGGTCAAGGCGAACCTCCGCGTGTACATGGTGGGCGGCTTCCCGCTCGATCAGATCTGGCGGGTGTGGACGTCGCTCTACCTCGTGGTGGCCCTGGCCGGCCTGTCGGTCGGCGTCGTCGCCCCGCGGGTCCGGACCCTCCGCGGGATCCTCGTCCGCGTCGCGCTGGCCGCCGTGGGGGCCCTCCTGCTGATGTACCTGCTGGACGGCGTCGGGATCTGGGTGCTGATCGGTGTGGCCGTCGCCGTCTTCGCCGCCGGCGTGGCCGCCGGCCGACTGCTCGGCCGTCGGCTGCGCGTGCCGCTGGTCGTCGGTTGGACGCTGGCCTTCCCCGCGGTCGTCCTCATTATCCGGGCTTTCGGCGGGGTTCCGCCCAGCCGGTGGGCGGGGTTCATGCTGAACCTCATCGTGGCGGTGGTGGCAATTTTCGTGTCGTTCCCGGTCGGGGTCCTCCTGGCGCTCGGGAGGCGAAGCACACTGCGGGCGGTACGGGTGTTCTGCGTGGGGTTCATCGAGCTGATCCGAGGCGTCCCGCTGGTGACGCTGCTGATCTTCAGCATCCTCGTGCTGCCGCTGCTGCTACCGCCGGGAATCACGGTGCCCCGGATCATGCTGGCGATGACGATGTTCGTGGTGTTCAGCTCGGCCTACGTCGGCGAGATCGTCCGGGGCGGGCTCCAGGGGATCCCCGACGGTCAGTACGAGGCGGGGAGGGCTCTGGGACTCCCGACGTGGCGGATGATGGGGCTGGTGATCCTGCCGCAGGCGCTGCGGCACACGATCCCGGCGATGATCGGCCACTTCATCAGCCTGTTCAAGGACACGACGCTTCTCGCCGCGCTCACGGGGTTCTCGGAGCTCCTGGCCACGGCCCGGCGGGCGACGGCGGTGCAGTTCATCGGCGCGGAGCAGGAGGCGCTGCTCTCCGCGGCGCTGATCTTCTGGGGGATCGCGTACGCGATGGCCAGGTGGAGCCAGCGGGTCGAGCGGCGGTTGGGGGTGGGGGAGCGATGACCGCGGACGACGAGCGAGGAGCGACGATGGCGACCGACGGCGAGGCCATGATCGTGGCCAAGGACGTCAAGAAGTGGTTCGGCAAGTTCCAGGCGCTGAAGGGGATCAGCACCAGCATCCGGCGCGGCGAGGTGGTGGTGATCGTCGGTCCTTCGGGCTCCGGCAAGTCGACGTTCATCCGGACCATCAACCGGCTGGAGCGACAC
>DASZZY010000213.1:0-3894 GCA_036260395.1 Actinomycetota bacterium | reverse complement strand
CGAAGCGGTAGGTGGGGCCTCCGTCGTCCCCGGCGTCGTCGTTCCCGCCGGCGAACAGCGTAATCAATCCGTACGCGGCTCCCGCAGCGGCCAGGGACAGGAGGACCCATCCCAGGAGCAGCCGCAGCCGTCTGGCTCGATCCGCCTCAGCCATCGGTCGTCCCCGAATCATCCCAGGAACGCAGAGAGGGCGGACCGAGGTCCGCCCTCTCACGCGTCCGTGCCGTTCGCTATCGGGTGACCGAGCGCCGGCGGTCCCAGGCCAGGACGCCGAGGCCGGTGACGCCGAGGATCAGCGCCAGGGCCACCAGGCCGAGCGGGTTGGAGCCGGTGAAGGCCAGCTCCGGTCCGCCGCCCCGCGGGCCGATATCACCGTCCGGCTGGCCGTTCGTGGGCCTGCGGCAATCCGGCGGGGTCCCGATGAACCCCGGCGGGCACTCCTCGTCCGGGCCGAGGACGATCTCGCTCCGGACCAGCGTCTCCGCCGTGCCGAGGTGCGCCAGGATCAGCGTGTCGCCCGGAACCTGGCCCACGGACTTCAGCACCTCCAGGTGCAGGGCCTCGGCGCGGCTGAGCGCCTCACCAGCCCCGGTCTCCTCCATCCCCTGCTCGAGGAAGAGGCAGATCAGCGAGCCCGGGTCGGTCGGCGGGCACTCCTCCGGGATGGCGATCCCCGTCGGCTCACCGGGGATCTGCGTGCGCTCCCCCTCGACCTCGATTCCCAGCAGCCACGAGTCCTGCGACGTGGTCCCAGGCTCGTCCGGTTCGGTGGCGCTGCTCTCGGACTCGGCCCCGAGCACCGAAACGCCGAGACCCGAGCAGATCCCCTCCGCGTCCTCGCCATCGGGCCCCAGGCAGACGTCGACGAGCTCGGTCTGGGCGCTCGCCGACTCCGCGGTCTGGAAGCCTCCGGGGACGGGGGTGCGCGTCTGGCTGATCTGGCTGTGGCTTCCTCCGACTTCCGCGCCGATCGGCCCGTCGCACACCGGGCCAGGAGCCGTCGTGTTCTCGCCCCCCAGGCACAGGAACACCAGCGACGCGTCCGCGCTGGAAGTGGTGGACCCGTTGGTGCGCGAACTCTGCGTGTTCGCGTAGAGGAGACCGAGGCAGATCGCCCCCGGCTCGCAGACGGCCAGGCCGGTCTCGCCCGTCTCCTCGCCGTCAGAGTCGGAGTTCGCTTCGATGATCGGCTCCCCTCCGAGCGCCAGCACCGTGACGTCCCCGTGGCCCTCGCCGCCGCCGTCGATCGACGAGTTCGTCCGGTTGATCGTCAACAGGTCCTCTCCGGCGAGGTTCACCTGGGCCACGCCCGACTCGGCGTGGCTGTCGCCGGAGGGTGCCGGCGTGGTGTGGCCCGGCGAGTCCTCTTGGAGCTGGGCCGTCTGTGGCGCGCTCGGCGCCGCTGGTGCCGGCGCGGGCGCTGGTGCCGGCGCGGGAGCCGGCGCGGGCGCCGGTGCGGGCGCGGGCGCTGGTGCCGGCTGCGTGGTGGTGTCGGGCGCGCTCGGCGCCGGCGGCGCCTCGGGCCCCGCCAGGGCCACGCCCTGCCATAGCCCGACCAGGAGCACGGTGGCCAGCGCCACCACCTGGATCGGGCGCTTCCCGGTTGGTTTGCTCATGAGCAACCTCCCCTCGTCGTCCTCTTCCGGTGGGGTTCACGTGCCGGGCCGTGCTTCACGTGCTCCCGGTGCCCACAGTGGGCACGCTTCCTAAACAAATACGCCGCCGGCGGCCCACCTCCTGCCGGTGGCGCGAATCTTACCGCCCCTTATCTCCCGGTTCACCCGCTTCCATGCCAGATTTTCTGTCCTTCCGGGCCTCGGGAGCGATTCGCGCGCGCTGCAGGGCCTGGTCCAGTTCCTCCGGGAGCGGCTCCTCGAGGTCGAGGACCGCGCCGGAGACCGGGTGGCGGAAGCGCAGCCGCCAGGCGTGCAGGAACGGCCGCCGGAGCCCGAGCCGGCGGGCGTCGTCCCCGCCCCCGCCATACGCGGCGTCGCCGAGGATCGGGTGGTCCACGGAGGAGAGGTGTACCCGGATCTGGTGGGTCCGACCCGTCCGGGGACGGGCCTCGAGCAGCGTGGCCGCCGGGAGCCGCTCGCGGGTCTCGAAGGAGGTGGCCGCCTCCACGCCGGCCGGCCGCCGGACCGAGATCCTGGCACCGCGCCGCCCCAGCGGGGCCTCGACGGTGAACGCATCGTGAGGCGGCGCGCCCCGGACCAGCGCCAGGTAGCGGCGCTCGACCTCCCGGGCCGCCAGCATCCCCGCCAGCGCTCGGTGGACGTCGTCGTCCTTGGCCACGATGAGCAGGCCCGAGGTGCCGACGTCCAGGCGGTGGACGATGCCCGGCCGATCGTCCCCGCCGGCCGTCGACAGCGGGACGCCCATGGCCAGGAGGCGGTTCACCACCGTCCCGGTCCGCCGCGCCGAAGTGGGGTGGGTGAGCAGCCCGGCCGGCTTGGCCACGACGAGCAGGTGCTCGTCCTCGTGGCGGACCGCGATGCCCCCGGGCGCGGGCTCGAGCGGCGCCGCGGCCTCCAGGCGGGCCTCGATCCGCTCTCCGCCCCGGAGCCGGAACGACTTCGGTCGTGTCCGGCCGTCGACCAGGACGTGGCCCCGGGCGATCGCTCGCTGGACGTCGGCCCGGGGCACCCCGAGGGCCTCGGCGACGACCGCGTCCAGCCGTCCGGGACGGCCCTCGACCTCCACCTACCTGGGGACGGGGCGCTCGCGGCGGAGCCCCGTGAGCAACAGGATCGCGGCGCCGGTCACGATGGCCGAGTCCGCGACGTTGAACACCGGCCACACGTGGAGGTCGAGGAAGTCGACGACCTCGCCCGAGAGCCCGGGCCCGCGGATCAGCCGGTCGGTGAGGTTCCCGGCGGCGCCGGCCAGGATCAGCCCCAGGCCGACCGCCGTGGCCATCGTCGGTACGTTCCGCGACGCGAGGACCACGACCGCGATGACGACCACGCTCACCACCACGAAGAGCCACGTGAGCCCGCCGAAGAGCCCGAACGCGCCACCCGGGTTCGTGGTGAACCGCAGCTGGAAGACGCCGGGGATCACCTCCACCGGCGCGCGGTCGCGCAGGTACGCCTCGGCCAGGACCTTGGTGATCCGGTCCACCGCGTAGACCGCGCCGGCCACCGCATAGAGCGCGATGACCCGCCGGCGGAGGGGCCGGGGCCGCGGTTCGACGGTCGGCGAGGAGCGGTCAGGCACGCGCTCCCCCCCAGACGGGGCGGTCAGCCCGCGCGCTCCTCCGCCTGCTTGTCCTTGATGCACAGGCTGGCGTACGGCAGCGCCTTGATGCGGGCCTTCTCGATCGGCCGGCCGCAGCGCTCGCACAGGCCGTAGGTGCCCTCGTCCATCCGCTCCAGGGCCTTGTCGATCTTGTCGATCAGGTCCCGGATGTTGTTCGAGAGCGAGAGGTCCCGTTCCCGCTCGAACGTGAACGTCCCCGAGTCGGCGTACTCCTCGTCGAACGACACCTCGCCGGACAGCTCGGACTGGGGGTCGCCGAAGGACGACTGCTCGATGTCCGCCATCTGCCGCCGGAGCTGCTGGCGCTCCTCCTCCAGCCGCTTGCGGACCTCGGTGAGGTCTCGCTTGGTGAACGGTGACTTCGCCGTGGCCATTTGGACAGCGGACGATAGCACGCCGCCTCTCCGCCCGCCCACGCGCCGCTCGCCGGTACAATGGACCCCACAGGCGACGACGGGAACGAGTAGGAGGGGCGCGCCGCCTCGAGCGAGCCGGGAACGGTGGGAGCCCGGTGGCGGTCCCCTCTCGAACATCCTCCCCGAGCCGCCGCCCGAACGGCGCCACCGGCCGGGCCGGGAGCCGGCGCCCAGTAGGCGCGGACGGGTTCCGCCCGTGACAGCGGGGGCTGGAGCG
>DASZZY010000212.1:0-10498 GCA_036260395.1 Actinomycetota bacterium | reverse complement strand
GGGGGCCTCCCGAACATCCCTGTGCTGTTCGCGCTATCGGCGACCGGGTCCTGAGGAGGCGCCCTCCTGGACGATCACCTGGACCACCTCCGATGCGGACACGGCCGGGTCCACGGTGGAGGTCGCCGTCACGACGAGGTCGTAGGTCCCCGCCGCGGTCCCCTGCGGGACCCCGATCCTCACCGTGGTCAGGCCGTCCTCGCCGGCCGCGACGGCGAGCTCCGCCGGACGGATCCTCGCCTCCCAGCCGTCGGGCAGGCCTTCGACGCTCACCTCGTAGACGTCGTCGACCTGACCCACGTTCGTGACGGTCATCCGGGCGACCCGCTGCTGGCCGGGTCCCGTCCTGATCGGACAGTTCTCGCAGGCGATCTCCACCGCCGGCTGCGACGTGATGCCCTCCTGGAGCCTGAGGAGGAACAGCCCCTCGTCGATGCCGGTCACGGCGATCGTCCCGGACTCGAAGAACGGGTAGTTCGACCACGTCCCCTCGAACGTCGGGTTGCTGTGCAGCGGGAAGGTGTCGAAGAACGCGACCTGCTCGAGCCGGGGGTTCTCCGGGTCGTCCACGAACGCGGTGTCCAGGACCCGCAGGCCGCTCGTGTAGTTCGACTGGTAGAGCAGCCCCTCGTGGACGTAGTTGTTGTGGTCGATCGAGACCGTCTCGTGGAAGTGCTGGAAGTGGACCTTCGGGTTCTCGAGGTCCGAGACGTCGAGCACGATCGTGCGCGTGTTCGTGAGGGGGTCGGTCGGCTTCTCCCTGGCCGCGTTGCCGGCCTCTTCGTCCAGCTCGTCGTTCACGAACAGGAAGCGCTGGTCCGCCGAGAGCCAGCCCTGGTGGGCGTAGGCGACGTCGGGGTACGCCAGCGTGCCCAGCGTCTCGGGGAGCAGCTTGTTCGTGACGTCGACGATCGTGACCTGGTCCTCGGAGGCGTTGAAGCAGATCTCCCGGCCGGTGTACCGGTCGTCCGGCCCCTCGTAGATCACGCACTCCGCGTCGTGCACGTACGCGGCCGGCGAGACCGCTTCGGCGCCGACCGAGCGGGCGGCCGTGCCCGGCCCACCGTCGCGCTGGTAGCAGCCGGCGAAGGTGGGATTGGTCGGCGTGGAGATGTCGACGATGTGCAGGCCCGACAGGCACTGGTCGGGCGCGAGGATCCCCGCGTTGCCGCCGACGATGTACGCGAACCCCGTCTCCTCATTGATGGCCACGTTGTGGGCCGCCGAGTTCAGCCGGTACCACCCGTCCCTCGTCCACTCCTGGGGCTGGGTGACGCCCCGGAGGCGGGTCAGATCGAAGACCTGCATCCCGTGCGGCTCGGACTCGCTGACGATGAACACGTGGTTCTCATACACCTTCATGTCGTGCCAGATCCCCTGGGTGAGCCCGGGGTTGTCCAGCTCGCCCAGGTACACCGGGTTGGTGGGGTCGGTGACCCGGAAGAACGCCGTGCCGTTGGTCTTCCCGAAGAAGACGTACTCGTCGCCGGTCTCCGGGTCTGTCCAGCCCCAGATGTCGCTGACGCCGGCGCCGTTGAACTCCTCCTGCGGCACGAACGACAGCAGGTCGACGCCGTCGCACGGGAACGGACCGGCCATGCCGTCCACGCAGGGGACGTCGGACAGGGGGCCCGAGACCGGCGCGGGCGGCGAGAACGTCGCGTTGACCGCGGTCCCGCCGATCACGGCGTCACGGATGGCCAGGAAGGCGTCGGTGCGGTGGACCTCCACCGCGGGGATGTCGGCGGAGACCGCCGTGGCGTTGGTCCTGGGCTCCTCGCCCTCGCCTGGGATCTGGATGAACCCGATGGCCCCGGCGTGCTGCGCGGACCGGACCTTCTGGAGGAAGGTGTAGGTCGGGCACTGGTCGGCCGGGTTCGTCGCGCTCACCCGGCTGTCGACCAGCGCGATGTTGTCCTGGATCTGGTCCAGGACCGGCGCATAGCTGGCGGGCGTGCAGCCGGTGCCCGCGTAGACGAGGTCGGCCGTCTGGCCGTCCACCGGCGCGGTGCCGGCCCACTGGACGGCCTCGAAGAAGCCGGCCAGGTTGGCCGGCGAGTTGATCTTGATCCCGAGCACGTGCCCGTCCTTCTGGGGATGCAGGGCTTCGTCCAGCGACGGGTGGGCCGCGGCCGTGGTGGCCACGACCAGCGGGAGTATCACCGCGATGGCCGCGCCCACCAGGGCGACACGGCGCGAGATCCGGGTCGTCGTCCTGTGCATACTTCTCTCCTCCTGCCGCCCGAGGGGCGATGACGCGCGCGCGGGCAGCGCTAGACCTTACGGGTTGTATGTCTGTTTTCGACATCCGCCGCCCGGACTCCTGCCTCGCCCGGCGAGGAATTCGGGACCGCTGCTAGAGCCAGGAAGCGAGACGAGGGCGCCTCCGGGACGTCGTCACGCTGGTAGGCGATCCGACGTCTTGTCCCGTCTTGCTTGGTACGCGATACTTCGCCCGTCCCACGGCGACTCGCGCGGGACGGCGAACCGGAGGAGGGACGATGCCGCTCTATCTATCGAGGTTCAGCTACACGCCGGAGACGTGGGCCAGGCTGATCGGCAACCCAGAGGACCGGCGAAACGCCGCTCAGTCGTACATCGAGTCGGTAGGGGGCAAGCTCCACGGGTTCTGGTACGCGTTCGGCCCGTACGACGGCTTCACCTTGTGGGAGGCCCCCGACAACGTGTCCATGTCCGCCGTCGCCTTGGCGATCGGTAGCGGGGGTGCGCTCAGCTCGCTCGAGACGACGGTCCTCATGACCGTCGAGGAAACGATGGACGCCCTGCGCAAGGCTGGAGACGTCCAGTACCGGCCGCCAGGCGCATAGCGGTTCGCCTGGCCTGGTCCTGCGCCCGCTGGTCGCGCTTGCGTGACTGGTCCTCCGCACCATGAGGCTGGGAAAGGGTCGTGGCAGCTCACCGAGCGTCGTGTCGGAGGGGGGATTTGAACCCCCACGGGCTTATCGCCCACTAGGCCCTCAACCTAGCGCGTCTACCAAGTTCCGCCACTCCGACGTTGCTTCCAGTATACGGGCCGCCCTGTCGCCCGCCCGCATCCGGCACTCCGGCCGGATCCTCGAACCGCTCGTCGCGCTCTCCGGGCCTCACGCCGAGGAGGCCGCGCGGCTGGAGCTCACGCGGTCGTCGGCGGCAGCCACCTTGGCCAGAAGGTCCCGGAGCTGGCGCTGCTCCGCACCGGTCAGCGCGCCGAAGGCGGCCGGCGGGTCGTAGAGCAGATCGAAGGCCCGCTCCCGGGCGGCGACGCCCGCCTCCGTCAGCACGATCATCTTCACCCGGCGATCGGTTGGATGTGGCCATCGGCGGGCCATCCCACGCTCCTCGAGCATGTCGGTGACGCTCGTCACGTACGAAGCGTCGCACCGCCAGTGATCCGCCAGATCCCGCATGGGGATGCCCTGGCCCGGCTCGATGTGGAACAGGCCCTTCAGCACACCGGGAGAGACACCCAGGGCCGCCGCGGCCTCGGTGAACCGGTTGTGGGCCTCGCCGCGGATCAGCAGGTCGAAGATCGTGCGCCAGGCCTCGCGAGCCGCCTTCGTCCTCATGACATCAGGCTACGCTAATCGTGGAATCTGGTCAATGATAGATGATGGTCAACGAGTCCCTTGACAATGCTCAATGGTTGCCGGTAGCGTCACCCTACTTGAAGGACCTGGAGGAACGCATGAGCGACACCGCCATCACCGTCGAAGGGCTCACCAAAAGCTTCGGGACCGTCGCCGCTCTGGAAGGGATCGACTTCGACGTCCCCCCGGGCTCGGTCTTCGGGCTCCTGGGGCCCAACGGCGCCGGCAAGACCACCGCAATCCGCATCCTGACCACGATCCTCCGCCCCGACGGTGGGCGGGCCCAGGTGCTGGGTCGGGACGTGGTCCGGGAGCCGGAGGCCGTCCGGGCCCGGATCGGGCTCGCCGGCCAGAACGCCGCGGTCGACCCGAACCTAACCGGCCGGGAGAACCTTCGGTTGATCGGCCGGCTGGCCCAGATGCCGCGAGCGCGGATCAGGCCCCGCGCCGAGGAGCTGCTCGGTCGGTTCGATCTCGCCGAGGCGGGCGACCGGCCCGTGCGGACGTACTCCGGCGGGATGCGCCGCCGCCTCGACGTGGCCGCCGCGCTGGTCCAGCGGCCTCCCGTGCTGTTCCTGGACGAGCCCACCACGGGCCTCGATCTCCACAGCCGCAACGGGCTGTGGGAGATGATCCGGGAGCTCGTGGGGGAGGGCACCACGGTCGTCCTGACGACGCAGTACCTGGAGGAAGCCGATCGGCTGGCGGATGACGTCGCCGTGGTGGATCGCGGGCGGATCATCGCCCGGGGAACGCCGCGGGATCTCAAGCGAGAGCTGGGCAGCACGGTGATCGAGATCGGCCTCGAGGACGAGCGGCAGGCCGTCGAGGTCCAAGATCTGGTGGCCCCGCTCGTCGTCGGGGACCCGGAACGGGAAGGTGCGGTGGTCCGGGTGGCCGCCAGGGAAGGACCCCGGGTCCTCATCGAGGTGCTGCGATCGCTGGACGGCCGGGACCTCTCCCCCAGCACGCTGGCGGTGCGCGAGCCGAGCCTCGACGACGTGTTCCTGGCGCTCACGGGCCGCCACGCCGAGCCCACGGCCGAACGGGAGACCGTCTCCACGGGAGGCATCCGATGAGCGTGACCGTCGCACCCCTGACCGAGCCACGGCGCGGCCTGGCCCGCGTCACCGCGGCCGCCTCGGACGCCCTGGCGGTCACCGGGCGCAACCTGATCGCCCTGCGCCGAGTGCCCCAGCTGATCGTGTTCTCCACGATCCAGCCGGTGATCTTCGTCTTGCTGTGGCGCTACGTGTTCGGCGGGGCCATCGATCTCGGGGCGGGGGTTCCCTACGTCGACTTCCTCATGCCGGGGATCTTCGTGCAGACCGTGGTGTTCGGGGCCATGGGCGCCGCCGTGGGCCTGGCCGCCGATCTCAAGACCGGGCTCCTCGAACGGTTCCATGCGCTGCCGATGGCCCGGTCGGCCGTCCTGGCCGGGCGCACGCTCGCCGACCTCATGCGGAACGTGTTCGTCGTGGCCCTGATGGTGGCGGTCGGATTCGCGGTTGGGTTCCGGGTGCACACCGACGTCCCGGGGTTCCTGGCCGGGATGCTCCTCGTGTTGCTGTTCGGGTACGCGCTCTCGTGGGTGTTCGCGACCCTGGGACTGCTGGTGAGCGATCCCGAGACGGCCCAGGCTGCCGGCTTCCCCATCGTGGCGCCTCTGGTGTTCGCATCGAACGCGTTCGTCCCACCGGAGACGATGCCGAGCTGGCTTCAGGCCTTCGCGGAGCACCAGCCGGTGTCGGCCACGATCTCCGCCGTGCGGGCTCTGGTGCTCGGTCCGCCGCCGGGCGAGTCGACGGGGTGGTTGGTGCTGCAGGCGCTGACCTGGATGGCGGGGATCATCCTCGTCTTCGCGCCCCTGGCCGTCCGACGGTACCGCCAGGCCGTCTGACCGAAAGGCTCGTCCGCGACCGAGCGCGTCTTCCACGTCCGCCACTCCGACGCCCCTCGATCACGCGAACCGGGTGCCCTCGGTCACGGCGGGGCCCTCTACCCGGCGAGGCGGAGCCGCGCCGCGTCGAACAGGCCGAGCGGGTCCACCGCGAACCCCTCGACGTCGGGCCGGGCCGCGAGGTGGGAGCGGAACCACACCAGCGGCACCAGCGGCATCCGCCGGAGGGCGGCCTCCTCGGCCTCGGCGTACAGCTCCTGGCGGGCGGCGGCCGACGGCTCCTCGCGGGCCCGGATCAGCATCCGGTCGAGGGCGGCGTCCGACACGCCCGTGTGGTTGTCGGGCGAGGTCGAGAGGAACAGCGGCTCGAGCAGCGCCTGCTGGCGCGGATAGTCGGCGATCCAGGTCAGGCAGAAGAACTCCTCGCGCTCGCGCTGGAGGAGCGCCCGGTACTCGCGCTCGGGGTGCGGGCGGGGCCTCACCTGGAGGCCCACGCCCTCCAGCTGCGTCCGCAGCGCCTCCGCCAGGGCCTCGCCGACGTCCGACCTCGCGTAGTCGAGCGCGAAGCTCCGCGACCGGCGAGGCAGGGCCTCGACCAGGCGGGCGGCGCGCTCCTCATCCCGGGTGCAGGCGCCCTGGCAGGCGTCTTCCCGATACCCGGGCAGCGTCGGCGGCACGATGCCGGTGGCCGGCTCGGCGAGCCCACCGTACACCTCGGCGGCGATCGCCCCGCGATCCGCCGCCAGCGAGGCGGCCAGGCCGAGCCGCCGCCACCGCAGGCGGGGGTCGAGCTGGTTGAAGCCGCAGTAGAGCAGCCGCGCCAGCGTGACCACCCCCGCGTCGCCGAACCGGCTCCGCGCCTCCGGCAGGACCGCTGCCGGGATGGGGGCCACGTCGAGCTCGCCGGCCAGGAACTCGGGCCAGGCCTCGTCGGGGTCCTCGAAGACCCGGAACTCCAACCGGTCCAGCTCGGAGGACGTCCCGGCGTATCCCTCGAACCGCTCCATGACGATCGGCTCTCCCGGTAGCAGCTCCCCCACCAGCCGATACGGCCCGTTCCCGATCGGACGGAGGTCGGCGTCCGGTCCCCGAGTCCCGGCCGGCACCGGCGACAGGGCCGGGTGGCCGAGCACCGAGACGAAGTCCGGCCAGGGCTGCGACAGGCGCACCTCCAGCGTCCGGTCGTTCGGCGCCCGAAGGCCGGCCAGCGTCGGCTCGGTGGCCCGGCGCTGGAACCGCTGGTAGCCCTGGACGCGCTCGAGGAGGAACCCGAACGGCGCCGCGGCCAGCGGGTCGGCCAGCCGGCTCCAGGCCGCGACGAAGTCGCGAGACCGGACGGGCGTGCCGTCGTGGAAGCTGGCGCCGGGGCGGAGGTGGAAGACGAACCGCCGTCCGCCGTCCTCGACCTCCCAGGAGCGGGCCGCGGCGGGCACTACGGCGGCGTCCCCCGGCCGGTACGCCACGAGGCCGTCGAAGAGCTGCGACGCGAGGAGCAGGTCGTCGTGGGAGTCGAGGTCGCGGGGATCGAGGCTGCCGGGGTCGGAGGCCGCCACGCGGAGGACCGACGGGGCCGGCGTCCCGGTCGGCGTGGGGGCCGGGCCCACCGTGGGGCCCGCGCGGGGATCGCCGGGCGGCGTCGTGCAGCCCACCAGCAAGGATAGCGCCGCGATGGCGACGGGGAGGGCGCGGGCTCGGGATGGGGGGCCCTGGGCCCCTACACCCACTTCCAGGCCAGGTAGAACGTGGTGGCGCCGAAGACCACCGCCGTGATGACCGTCAGCCGGTCGAGGTTCTTCTCCACCGCCGTCCCGCCGGAGAGCGATCCGGCTCCACCGCCGAGCATGTCGGAGAGGCCGCCGCCCTTCCCGGCGTGCAGGAGCACGAACAGGATCAGCAGCAGCGCCGCGATGGTGTGGATGACGATCAGCGTGATCGTGAGCATCAGGCCGACGACTGTATCACGGCCCCGTCCTCGAGCGGGAAGTGGCACGCCGCCACCTGCCCGCGATGGTGGCGCTCGAGCGCCGGAACCACCTCGCGGCACGTCGGGAACTGGGCGCGCGGACACCGGGGGTGGAACCGGCATCCCGACGGAGGGTCGATCGGCGACGGCACGTCGCCCTCGAGCATGATGCGGCGCTTCCCCTCCGCCAGCCTGGGGTCGGGGACCGGCACGGCCGACAGCAGCGCGCCGGTGTACGGGTGCTTGGGGTTGCGGTAGAGCGTGTCCCCGGGCGCCAGCTCCACGATCTTCCCCAGGTACATGACGGCGACGCGGTCGCTCATGTGCTTCACGACCGACAGGTCATGCGCGATGAAGATGTAGGTGAGCCCGAACTCGTCCTGGAGGTCCTCGAGGAGGTTCAGGATCTGCGCCTGGATGGAGACGTCGAGGGCCGACACCGGCTCGTCGCACACGATCAGGCGGGGCCGCAGCGCCAGCGCCCTCGCCACGCCGACCCGCTGGCGCTGGCCTCCGGAGAACTCGTGGGGGAACCGGTTGTAGTGCTCGGGGTTGAGGCCCACCAGCTCCATCAGCTGCCGGACCTCGTCCTTGACCCGGGCGCGCGGCACGGTGCCGTGGACCCGGAACGGCTCGCCGATGATCGATCCCACCGTCTTCCGGGGGTTCAGCGACGCGTACGGGTCCTGGAAGATCATCTGGATCTCGCGCCGGAGCGGCCGCATCTGCCGCCGACTCCACCGGGTGATGTCCTGGCCGTCGTAGATGATCTGCCCCTCGCTCGGGTCCAGGAGCCTGGTCACCAGCCGCGCCGTGGTGGACTTGCCGCATCCGGTCTCCCCCACCAGCCCGATGGTCTCGCCCCGGTGCACGTCGAGGTCGATGCCGTCCACGGCCCGCACGTCGCCGATCCGCCGCTGAAACACGACCCCCCGGGTGATCGGGAAGTACTTCTTGACCCCGACCAGCCTCACGAGCGGCTGGCGCTCCCCGCCGGGTCGCGGGCCGACCTCCGGGGCCACCTCCGTGGCGCTCACGATCGGACGGCGACCTCGTCCCGGAAGATCCGCTCCTTCTCCGCCAGCGGGATGTGGCAGGCGGAGGCGTGCTTGCCGTCCGCCGACAGCAGCGGCGGGATCTCGATCTTGCACACGTCCATGACGTACGGGCACCGCGGGTGGAACTGGCACCCGGGCGGAACGAAGATCAGCGAGGGCGGGAGGCCGGGGATGGCCCGAAGCCGCTCGACCTTGGGCTGGTCGAGGTGAGTGAGGGATCGGAGCAGGCCCCAGGTGTACGGGTGGTGCGCTCCGTAGTAGATGTCGTTGCGGGTCCCGTACTCGGCCGGGCGGCCCGCGTACATCACCAGGACGTCGTCGGCGTGCTCGGCCACCACACCGAGGTCGTGGGTGATGATGATCACGGAGGCCCGAAACTCCTCCTTGAGCCGGGCGATGAGGTCGAGGATCTGCGCCTGGACCGTGACGTCGAGCGCGGTGGTCGGCTCGTCCGCGATCAGGAGGTCGGGATTGAGCGCCAGGGCCATGGCGATCATCGCCCGCTGGCGCATCCCCCCCGAGAACTCGTGGGGGAACTGATCGGCGCGCTCCCGCGGCCGGGGGATGCCGACCAGGCGGAGCATCTCCACCGCACGGTCGCGCGCTTCCCGCCTGCCGGTCGTCTCGTGGGCCCGGATGGCCTCGGCGATCTGCGTTCCCACGCGGTAGTAGGGGTGGAGGGAGCTCATGGGGTCCTGGAAGATCATGCTGATCTCGCTCCCCCGGATGTGCCGCATCTCCTCCGTGGGCAGCCGCAGCAGATCCCGCCCGCGGAACAGGACCCGTCCCTCGATCTGCGCCTGGGGCCGCGTGATCAACCCCATGACGGTCAGGAACGTGACGCTCTTCCCCGACCCGGACTCGCCGACCACGCCGAGCGTCTGGCCCTCGTCGACCCGCAGCGAGACGCCGTCGACCGCCTTGACCAGCCCGTCGTCGGTCGGGAAGTACACCTTCAGGTCTCGGATCTCGAGGAGGGGCTGGCCCACTACGCGTACCTCACCCGAGGGTCGAGCACGGCGTAGACGACGTCCACGATCAGGTTGGCCACGACGATGAAGAACGCGGCGAAGATCGTCACCCCCATCACCGCCGGGAAGTCGTTGCCCCGCAGCGACTCGATGGCGTACTGCCCCAGCCCCGGCAGCCCGAACACCGTCTCCGTGATGATGGCCCCGCCCATCAGGATCCCCACGTCGAGCCCGAACATCGTGACGACCGGCGTGAGGGCCGCGCGGAGGCCGTGCTTGTACACGACCCGCTGCTCGGAGAGTCCCTTGGCCCTGGCCGTCCGGATGTAGTCCTCGCTCAACGTCTCGATGAGGTTGCTTCGAACAATGCGGGCGTAGAAGGCCGCGAACGTGATGGCCAGGGCGACCCACGGGAGGACGAAGCGGCCCTCCAGGACCGCTCCCAGCACGGATTGCCCGATCGGGATGCCCGTGCCGGGGAACAGCCCGAGCTTGAACCAGAACACGAACAGGAACAGCAGGCCCAGCCAGAAGACGGGGGCCGACACGCCGACCAGGGCGAACAACATGCCGGCCCGGTCCCGGAGCGAGCGCGGCTTCGTCGCGGAGAAGATCCCGATGGGGATGCCGATCAGGATCCACACGACCGCGGCGCCGAGGGTCAGCGTGATCGTCACCGGCAGGCGGCGGTAGATCTGTTCCTTCACCGGGATCAGGTTGCTGTACGAGTAGTAGACCTGCTCGTTGAGGAAGAAGCCCGGCCACGGGACCAGCCCCTTGGCGAACCGGCCGTACTGGACGTACCACGGCCGATCGAGCCCCAGGTTCCGCTCGGCGATGGCGATGATGTCCGGCGTGGCGCGGCGGCCCGCCGCCCGGTGCGCGGGGTTCCCCGGCGGGAGCTTCAGGAAGATCAGGAACGTGAGGAACGACACGATGATCAACACGAGGATCAGGAACAGCGTGCGCCGGATCAGGTAGCGGACCATGGCCCCTCACGAGACGTGGGGGCGGGGACC
>DASZZY010000211.1:0-17435 GCA_036260395.1 Actinomycetota bacterium | reverse complement strand
CCGCCCCCGGGCCGCGCCGCCCGGCCGCGCCCGCCCGCCGCCACCGCGCCCTGCCGTTCGTCCTCGTGTTCCTGCTCGTCGCGGGCGTCATGGTGACCGCCCTGGTGACCACCCAGGCGCTGGTGGCCCAGGGGGCGTTCCGCATCCAGGAGCTCACCGAGCGGGTGGATCGGCTTCGCTCGGGCTACGGGCGCCTCCAGCTTCGCCACGCCGAGCTCACGAGCCCCGGCCGGATCGAGGCCTGGGCCGAACGCGCCGGCCTGGTCCCGCGCCACGGCCTCGAGGTGCTCACCGTGGCGCCCTCCCGCTCCGGAGGGAGCGGCGCGGGCGGCCTCGTGGTGGCCCGGGGCCCGGACGGATGACCAGGCCCCCGGCCGGACGGCTCGCGGCGCTGTTCGTGGCGTTCGCGCTCTCGTTCGCCGGCGTGGGGGCCAGGCTGGTCGTCCTCCAGGTCCGGGACGCCGAGGCGTACGAGGCCCTGGCCCGGGACCAGCGCCTTCGCAGCATCTCGCTCCCGGCGGGGCGGGGGACGATCTACGACCGGGACCGGCACGAGCTCGCGCTCTCGCTCCCCGCCAGGGCGGTCTACGCCGACCCGCGCCTGGTGAAGCACCCGGCACGCGTCGCGGCGGCCCTGGCCCCGCACCTCGAGGTCCCGGCCAGGCGCCTGGAGCGGATGCTGGCCGCCGACGGCTCGTTCGTGTACCTGGCGCGCCGGGTGGACCTCCCGATCGCCCGGCGCATCGAGCGCCTGGCGCTGCCGGGAATCGGCCTCCTCGAGGAGACGAAGCGGTACTACCCCGGCAGCGACCTGGCCGCCCAGGTACTCGGGTTCGTCGGCGTCGACGGCGTCGGCCTCACGGGGCTGGAGATGGCCTACGAGGACCTGCTGGCCGGCGATCCCGGGCGGATGGTGATCGAACAGGATCCCGGGGGGACGCCGATCCCGCAGGCCGGCGAGCGGCTGGTGCGCCCGGTCCCCGGTGAGGACCTCGTGCTGACGCTGGACCGCGACCTCCAGTTCCACGCCCAGCGGGCGCTGCAGGAGGCGGTCCGCTCCAACGGCGCGCGGGGGGGGATGGTGATCGCGCTCCGGCCGGGCACCGGGGAGGTCCTGGCCATGGCCACCGCGCCGGCGTTCGACCTGAACGCGTACTCCGAGGCCCCCGAGCACCTGCTCCGCAACCGTCCGGTCACCGACGTCTACGAGCCTGGATCGGTGAACAAGGTCATCACGGCCGCGGCGGCGCTCGAGGAGCGGGCCATCGGGCTCGAGGAGACGCTCACGGTCCCCGACACGTACCGGGTCGGCGACGGGGTGTTCCACGACGCCCACCAGCACCCGACGGTGCCGATGACGCTGACCGACATCATCGCCGACTCCAGCAACGTCGGCACGATCATGGTCGCCGAGCGGCTGGGGAAGGAGACGCTCGACCGCTACCTGCGCCGGTTCGGGTTCGGGCGCCCGACCGGCATCGGGTTCCCGGGGGAGGCCGACGGGATCCTGCTCACGCCCGAGCGGTGGTGGCAGACGAGCATGGGGACCATCCCGATCGGGCAGGGCGTCGCCGTCACGCCGCTCCAGATGACTTCGGTGTACGCGACGATCGCCAGCGGCGGGGTCCGCGTCGAGCCCACGCTGGTCCGGGGGACCGTGGACGGGCGCGGCCGGTTCCGCCCGGCCCCGGCCCCGGACGAGGAGCGGGTCGTCTCGCGGCGGACGGCCCGGAAGGTCACCGGGATGCTGGCCCAGGCCGTCGCCGAGGGGACCGGCCAGGCCGCCCGCCTCCCGGGCTACTGGGTGGCCGGGAAGACCGGCACGGCCCGGAAGCCGCTGGAGGGAGCCCTGGGGTACAGCGACCAGTACGTGGCGTCGTTCATCGGGTTCCTCCCGGCCCGGGACCCCGCCATCGTGATCGCCGCGATCCTCGACGAGCCCGACACGGTGTACGGGGGCATCGCCGCCGCGCCGCTGTTCCGCGACGTGGCCCGGTTCGCCGCCGCCCACCTGCGCATCCCCGTCACGCGGGGGCCGGTGATCCCGCCGCTGGCCCGGGAGACGGAGGGCTAGAATTGCGGGGACCCGGCGTCCTCCAGCGGGGCCGGGTCGCCTCGACCGGATACCGCATGGCATCCGCAACGCGTCCGCTCTCCGAGGTGCTGGCCGCCCTGCCGGGAGCGGAGGTGCGCGGCGATCCCGGCGTCACGCTGGCCGGGATCGCGTACCGCTCCTCCGACGTCGGCCCGGGGTGGCTGTTCTTCTGCGTCCCCGGGGAGCGGCGGGACGGCCACGGGTTCGCGGGCCAGGCCGCCGCGGCCGGGGCGGCGGCCGTCGTCGTCGAGCGGTGGGTCGACGTCCCGCCGTCCGTGGTCCAGGTCCGCGTGCCGTCGGTCCGGCGGGCCATGGGGCCCGCGGCCGCGGCGTTCCACGGCCGCCCCGCCGACCGCCTGCTGATGGTCGGGGTCACGGGAACCAACGGGAAGACGACCACCACCTACCTGCTCGAGCGGATCTTCGAGCGGGCCGGGCTGCGGCCGGGGGTCATCGGGACCACCGGCGTCCGGATCGGCGGGCGGCCCCTGCCGCACGACCGCACCACGCCGGAGGCCCCCGACCTCCACCGGCTGCTGGCCGAGATGGTGGCCGAGGGGGTCGTGGCCGTGGCCATGGAGGTCTCGTCGCACGGGCTGGACCAGCACCGGGTGGGCGGCGCCCGGTTCCGGTGCGCGGTGTTCACCAACCTGTCGCAGGACCACCTCGACTACCACGGGACGCTCGAGGACTACTTCCGGGCCAAGGCCCGGCTGTTCACGCCGGAGATGGCCGAGCGCGCCGCGGTCAACCACGACTCGCCCGACGGGCGGCGGCTGATCCGCGGCGACCTTCCGACGCTGACCTACGGCACCGGCCCCGGCGCCGACCTGCGGGCCACGGACATCCACGTGCGCGCCGACGGCGTGGCGTTCCGGGCCGGTGGCGTCGACGTCAGCTCGCCCCTCCGCGGCGCGTTCAACGTCCACAACTGCCTGGCGGCCATGGCGGCGGCCCGCCAGGTGGGGATCGACGACGCCGCCGCGGCCGCCGGCATCGCCGCGCTGGGGGGGGTGCCCGGGCGGCTCGAGGCGGTCGAGGCCGGGCAGCCCTTCCAGGTGCTGGTCGACTACGCGCACACGCCCGACAGCGTCGAGAACGTGCTGCTGGCCGCCCGGCCCCTGGCCGGGACCCGTGGCCGGGTGATCGTCGTGCTCGGCTGCGGCGGCGACCGCGACCGGGCCAAGCGGCCGCTGATGGGAGAGGCCGCCACCCGGTTGGCCGACCTGGCGGTGATCACCAGCGACAACCCCCGGTCCGAGGACCCCGTGGCGATCATCCGGGAGATCGAGCCCGGCGCGGCCAGGGGCGGCGGACGGTACGAGGTCGAGCCGGATCGCCGGGCCGCGATCCGGCGAGCGGTCGAGGCCGCCCGTCCCGACGACGTGGTGGTCATCGCCGGTAAGGGGCACGAGGCCGGTCAGGAGTTCGCGGACCGAACCGTGCCCTTCGACGACCGGGTGGTGGCCCGGGAGGAGCTCGAGGCGCTCCAGGCGGAGGCCGCGCCGTGAGGCAGCGGCGGCTCTCGGAGCTGGCCCGCACGGTCGACGGGACGCTCGAGGGGGACGACGTGGTCGTGACCGGCGCGGCGGCCGACAGCCGCGAGGTCGGCGCCGGCGACCTCTTCGTCGCCCTGCCGGGGGAGCGGGTGGACGGCCACGTCTACCTCGACCAGGCGTTCTCGAGCGGCGCCGCGGCCGCGCTGGTCTCGGTTCGCGGCCGGGCGCCCGGCCCGACGGTCGTGGTCGGGGACACGCGGGCCGCGCTGGCGTCGCTCGCCGCGGACGAGCGATCCGCCATGGCCGCCGGCGTGGTCGGGGTCACCGGCTCCACGGGCAAGACGTCGGTCAAGGACCTCACCGCCGCCGTCCTGGGCGTGCGGTACCGGACGGCCGCCAGCCCTCGCTCGTTCAACACCGAGGTCGGCGTGCCGCTCACGATCCTCCGGGCGCCGGCGGACGTCGAGATGATGGTGTGCGAGATGGGAAGCCGCGGGCGGGGCCATATCCGGCTGCTGTGCGACATCGCCCGCCCCACGGTCGGCATCGTCACGAACGTGGGCGTGACCCACATGGAGATGTTCGGCTCGCCGGAGGCGGTGGCCGATGCCAAGGCCGAGCTCGTCGAGTCGCTCCCCGCCGACGGCGTGGCGGTCCTGAACGCCGACGACCCGGTGGTCCGCGGGTTCACGGCCCGGACCTCGGCCCGCCCGCTCCTGTACGGCACGGCGCCCGACGCCGACGTGCGCGGCGACGACCTGCGGCTCGACGCCGCCGGCCGCCCGACGTTCACGCTGCGGTCCGGCGGCGAGGCCGAACGCGTCGAGCTGTCGTTGGTCGGTGAGCACATGGCCGCCAACGCGCTGGCCGCCGCGGCGTGCGGGGTGGCCGTGGGGCTCAGCGCGGCGGAGTGCGCCGCGGCACTGAAGGACGCCCGGGTGTCGTCGTGGCGGATGGAGGTCCTGGAGGGCCCGGACGGGCTCCGGGTGGTCAACGACGCCTACAACGCGAACCCCACATCGATGGCCGCCGCGCTGAAGGCCGCCCGGTGGATCGCGCGGGACGCCCGCTGCGTGGCGGTGCTCGGCGAGATGGCGGAGCTCGGCGACATCTCCGACGCGGAGCACGAGCGCGTCGGCGAGCTGGTGGCCCGGCTGGGGATCGACGCCCTGGTGACCGTGGGCCACGGGGCCGCGAGGATCGCCGCCGGGGCGGTCCGCGAGGGCGTCGAGCCCGAGCGCGTCGTGCGGGCCGGGTCGGTCCCCGAGGCGCTGGCCGCGGCCCGGTCGATGGCCGGGCCGGGCGACGTCGTGCTCGTGAAGGGCTCGCGCGTCGCCGGGCTGGAGCGGCTGGCCGAGGCGCTGGCCACCGCGGAGACTGCGCCGTGACGAGCGTCCTGGTGGCCGCCGCGCTGGGCATGCTCGGCACGTTGCTGTTCACGCCGGTGGCCATCCGCCTGTTCCGGGTGCTCGGGTGGGGCCAGCGGGTCCGGGAGGCCGGTCCCCACTCGCCGGCGCACCAGGGGAAGATGGGAACCCCCACGATGGGGGGGCTGGTGATCATCGGCGCGATGGCGTTCGGGTACCTGGCGATCGGGCTGCTGTTCGGCCGCATCACCGTCACCGGCCTGCTCGTGCTGGCGGCCACGCTGGGCCTGGCCGTCCTCGGGTTCCTCGACGACCTGGTGAAGGTCCGACGCCGGCGGTCGCTGGGCCTGGGCAAGGCGGCCAAGATCGCCGGCCAGGCGATCGTCGGCCTGCTGTTCGCCGCCGGCATCATCCGCCTGACCCAGGCCTCCACCGAGCTGTCGTTCATCCGGGAGACCGGGATCGACCTTGGGATCGCCTACTTCCTGTGGGTCTTCGTGATGCTGGCCGCCTCCTCGAACGGCGTGAACCTGACCGACGGGCTGGATGGCCTGGCCTCCGGGTCGGCGGCCCTGGTCATGGCGGCGTACGTGATCATCGCGTTCTGGCAGTTCCGCCACACCTGCTCGGAGCTCCCCGGGCCAGGCTGCTACGACGTCAGCCTCGAGACCTCGCTGGACCTGGCGATCCTGGCGGCCGCGGCGATGGGGGCCATCGCCGGCTTCCTGTGGTGGAACGCCGCGCCGGCGCGGATCTTCATGGGCGACACCGGCTCGCTGGCGCTCGGCGGGTTGATGGCCGCGCTGGCCATCGCCACGAACACCCAGCTGCTCCTGGTGATCCTCGGCGGCCTCTACGTCCTCGAGACGGCCTCCGTGGTCCTCCAGGTGATCTCGTTCCGGCTGTTCCGCCGGCGGCTGTTCCGGATGGCCCCGATCCACCACCACTTCGAGGTCCTCGGTTGGCACGAGTTCACGGTGATCGTGCGGTTCTGGATCGTGGCCGGCATGGCGGTGGTGTTCGGGCTGGGCCTCTTCTACGCGGACTTCCTGGCCAGGGGCGGGGTGCTGTGAGCGAGCTGCGCGACGCCGACGTGGTGGTGATCGGGCTGGGGACCAGCGGGCTGGCGGCCGTCCGGGTGGCCGCCGTGCGCGGGGCGCGGGTGCGGGTGACGGAGGAACGGCCGCGGGCCGAGGTCGAGCAGGCGGCGCGCGAGGCGGAGGCCGCGCGGGCCGAGGTCCTGGCCGGGGGCCACCGCCCCGAACACCTGGACGCGGCCGACCTCGTCGTCGTCAGCCCGGGCGTCCCCGAGCGCGCGCCGGTCCTGCGGTGGGCCCGCCAGCGGCGGATCCCGGTGTGGAGCGAGCTGGAGCTCGGCGCCCGGCTGGCGGAGGCCCCGTACGTCGGCGTGACGGGGACGAACGGGAAGACGACCACGACGGAGATGATCGCGGCGGCGATGCGGGCCGGCGGCCTGGACGCCGTGGCCTGCGGCAACATCGGCCACCCCTTCTCGGTGGCCGCCACCGAGGGGCACCAGGCGCTGGTCGTCGAGGCCTCGTCGTTCCAGCTGCGGTTCCACCGGACGTTCCACCCGCGGGTGTCGGTGCTGCTGAACCTGGCCCCCGACCACCTCGACTGGCATGGGACGCTCGACCGCTACCGGGACGCCAAGGCCAGGATCTTCGAGCTCCAGGGGGCGGAGGACGTCCACGTCGGCAACCGCGACGACCCGCACGCCGCGGCCCTGTCCCGGCGCGCCCACTGCCCGGTCCGGTGGTTCACGCTCGCGGACCCTCGTCCGGGGGAGGCGGGGTTCCGCGACGGCGCGCTGGCGCTCGGCCCCGGCCGGACCTTCGGCGGCCCTGCGTCGTCGACCGACGCCCACCGGGCCGACGCGGCGGCGGCCCTGGCCGCGGCGGTGGCGTTCGGCGTCGACGCCGACGCGGCGGCGTCGGCGATCGTGGCGTTCCCGCCGCTGGCCCACCGCGGCGCCGTGGTGGCCGAGGTCGGCGGCGTCCGCTTCGTCGACGACTCCAAGGCCACCAACCCCCACGCGGCGCTCGCGGCGCTCAGCTCGCTCGACCGGGCGGTGCTCGTGGCGGGCGGACGGAGCAAGGGGCTCGACCTGTCGCCGCTGGCCGCGGCCATCCCTCGGTTGGCCGGCGTGGTGGCGCTGGGGGAGGCGGCCCCGGAGCTGGAGCGGCTGTTCGCCGGGCGCGTGCCCGTGCGGCGGGTCGGCTCGATCGAGGAGGCCGTCGTCGAGGCACACCGCATGGCGTCCCCGGGGGAGACCGTGCTCCTGGCGCCGGCGTGCGCCAGCCAGGACATGTTCCGCGACTACCGGGAGCGGGGGGAGCGGTTCGCCTCGGCGGCCCGGCGCCTCCAGGAGGTCGACACCCATGCCTAGCGCCACCCGGTCCGCGCCCCGCCGCCCGCGGCCGGGGCACCTGCGGCTGGTCACCGAGGACGACGCCCCCACCCGGCCGCCGGCCCCGGCCCCGAGGCAGGACGGCGAGCGGTCGGTCACAGCGCTCCTGTTCGCCACGGCCGCCCTCACGGTGTTCGGGCTCGTGATGGTGCTATCGGCCTCGTCGGTGTCCGCCTACGAGCGCTACGGCTCGAGCTTCCTGTTCTTCAAGCGGCAGCTGGCCTACGCGGCCGTCGGCTCGGTCGCGCTGTGGGTCGGCAGCCGGATGCGGTACCGGGCGTGGCAGCGGCTGTGCGTCCCGCTCCTGGGGCTCAGCGTGCTGCTCCTGCTCCTGGTGCTCCATCCGGCGGTCGGCACCGCGGCCGGTGGCTCGGCGCGGTGGATCGAGCTCGGGCCGGTCACCGTGCAGCCCTCCGAGCTGGCCAAGCTCGGCGTGGTGACGTTCGCCGCGGCGCTGCTGGCCCGGCGGTGGCGCCGCCTGCACGACGTCCGGCGGCTCGCGGTTCCGCTCGTGCCCGTGGTCGCCGTGGTCTGCGGGCTGATCCTCCTGCAGCCCGACATGGGGACCGCGGTGATCGTCGTCGCCACCGGGTTCGTGCTGGCGTTCGCCGCGGGGGCGCGCCTGAAGCACCTGGCCGCCGGCGCGGCCGGCACGGGGGTCCTGGGCTTCGGGCTGATGTACGTCGAGGGCTACCGGTGGGCGCGGTTCCTGTCGTTCGTCGATCCGTGGGCCGACCCGCAGGGCAGCGGCTACCAGACGATCCAGTCGCTGATCGCGCTGGCGTCGGGCGGGCCGCTGGGCGTGGGCCTGGGGGCCAGCCGCCAGAAGTGGTCGTACGTCCCGAACGCCCACACCGACTTCATCTACTCGATCATCGGCGAGGAGCTCGGCCTGGTCGGGGCCCTGGCGGTGCTGGCGCTGTTCGGGGTCCTGATCTTCGCCGGCATCCGCATCGCGGTGCGTGCGCCGGACGCGTTCGGGCGCCTGCTGGCCGTCGGGATCACCGGCTGGTTCGCCGTCCAGGCCGTGGTGAACCTTGGGGCGGTCTCGGGGCTGCTGCCGATCACCGGCGTGCCGCTCCCCTTCGTGTCGTTCGGCGGGTCGTCGCTGGTGGTGTCGCTGGCCGCCGTGGGGATCCTGGTCTCGATCGGACGCGACGCCGCTCGCCGAGCGGCCGCCTGACGTGCGCGTGGTCGTGGGCGCCGGCGGGACCGCCGGGCACGTGTTCCCGGCCCTGGCCGCGGCGGAGCGCCTCCGGGCCGGGTGGGGCGCCGAGGTGACCTTCGTCGGCCGGGAGCAGGGGCTCGAGGCCCGCCTGGTCCCCGAGGCCGGCTTCCCGCTGGTCACGGTCCAGTCGCTGCCGTTCGTCCGCAAGCTCTCGGCCGGGATGCTCCGCGCGCCGCTCGCCGCCCTGGGCGCTGCCCGCCGCTCGCGGGGGGTGGTCCGAGGTGCCGACGTGGTCCTCGGGATGGGCGGGTACGTCAGCGTGCCGGTGGCCCTGGCCGCGCGCTCCGAGCGGGTCCCCCTCGTGGTCCACGAGCAGAACGCCGCCCCCGGGCTGGCGAACCGCGTCGCCGCGCGGTGGGCCCGCGCCGCGGCCGTGTCGTTCGCGGAGGCCGCCCGGCGGCTGCCCCGCTCCGTCCTGACCGGCAACCCCGTGCGGCCCGAGGTGGCCCGGATCCGGCGCGACCGCCCGGCGCTGCGGCGGGAGGCGATGGAGGCGCTGGGGCTGCGCGATGACCGCCGGACCGTGGTCGTCTTCGGGGGGAGCCAGGGCGCGCTCCGCCTGAACCGGGCCGCCGTGGAGGCCGTCCGGCTGCTGGCCGAGCGGCGCGACGCCCAGGTCCTGCTCCTCACCGGCACCGCGCACCACCCGGAGATCTCGGCGGCCTTGCCGCGCGGCGCCCCGATCCGCGCCGTGGCGTTCCTCGACCGCATGGAGCTGGCCTACGCCGCGGCGGACGTGGTCGTCTCGCGGGCCGGGGCCACGACCGTGGCGGAGCTCACGGTGGCTGGGCTCCCGGCGATCCTCGTCCCGTACCCGTACGCCACCGGACGGCACCAGGAGGCCAACGCCCGCGCCGTCGAGCGGGCCGGCGCCGCCGTCGTCGTGGCCGACGGGGACGTCACGGCCCGGTCGCTCGCGGAGCACGTGGGCCGCTTGCTGGACGACGACCCGCGCCGGACCGCCATGGCCGGGGCCGCGGAGGCGTTCGGGCGCCCCGAGGCGGCCGAGGACCTGGCGCGGCTGGCGGCGGAGGTCGCCGGTGGCCGGCTTGGCTGATCGCCGGGGCGCACCGGTCGGGCGGTACGTCCCGCCTCCGGGGAGCATCCCGACGCTGCCGGTGCCCGACCTGTCGAGCGTCCGCTCCGCGCACCTGGTCGGCGTGGGCGGCGCCGGGATGAGCGGGCTGGCCCGCCTGCTGCGGGCCCGTGGCGTGAGGGTCTCCGGGTCGGATCTCAAGGACTCGCCGGCGCTGGCCCACCTCCGGCAGGCCGGCGCGTCGATCACGGTCGGCCACGCCGAGGCCAACGTCGGCGAGGTCGATGCGGTGGTGCGCTCGTCGGCGATCGCGGATGGGAACCCCGAGCTGGTCGAGGCCCGGCGGCGCCGGATCCCCGTCTACGCCCGGGCCCAGGTGCTCGCGGCGCTCATGGCCGAGCGCCGCGGCGTGGCGGTGGCCGGGACCCACGGGAAGACCACCACGACGTCCATGCTGGCGGTCGTGCTGGAGCGCGCCGGCCGGGACCCGACGTACCTGGTGGGCGGCGACCTGAACGAGAGCGGCAGCAACGCCCGATCCGGCCGCGGCGACCTGTTCGTGGCGGAGGCCGACGAGTCCGACGGCTCGTTCCTGCTGCTCCGCCCCGAGCTGGCCATCGTTACCAACGTCGAGGAGGACCACCTCGACTTCTACGCCGACCGGGCGGAGGTCGAGGCGGCCTTCGCGGCGTTCTGCGAGCGGGCCGGCCGGCTGGTGGCATGCGGCGATGACCCCGGGGCGGTGCGGGTGGTCGAGGCCTCGGGGACGCCGGCGCTCACCTACGGGGAGGGGAGCGCGAACGACGTCCTGGTGGACGAGGTCCGGCTCGAAGGCGACGGGGGGCGGTGCCGGGTCCGAATCGACTCGGCCGCCGTCGAGGTCGCGGCGCGGGTTCCGGGCCGTCATCAGCTGCTGAACGCCGCGGCGGCCGTCGCAGCGGCGTCGCTGGTGGGGGTCGCTCCGGCGGATGCCGCCGCCGCGCTCGCCGGGTTCACCGGCGTCCGGCGCCGGTTCGAGGTGCGGGGCGCCTCGCGGGGGGCCGAGTTCGTCGACGACTACGCCCACCACCCGACCGAGCTGGCCGCCACGCTCGCCGCGGCCCGGAGCCGGGGTGCGCGCCGGGTGGTGGCGGTGTTCCAGCCGCACCGCTACTCGCGCACCGCGGCGCTGTGGCGGGCGCTCGGCGAGAGCCTGGCGGGCGCGGATGTCGTCGTCGTCACCGACGTGTACGCCGCGGGCGAGGTGCCAGTCCCCGGCGTGACCGGCAAGCTCCTCGTCGACGCCCTCCTCGAGCGGGCCCCGACCAAGCGCGCGGTCTACCTCCCGCACCGCGCCGGCCTGGCCGCGTTCCTGGCCCGGGAGATCCGCGACGGCGACCTGGTCCTGACGCTCGGGGCGGGCGACGTCACGATGGTGGGCGACGAGACGCTGGCGCTGCTCGGCGATGGGGGCGGCCGTGGCCGGTGAGGTCGCCCCGGCGGCGGGGGGCGAGGCGCTACGGGAGGCGGAGCGGCTGCTCCGGGAGGTCGCCGGCGACCGGGTCCGCCGGGCGTTCCCGCTGGCGCCGCTGACGTCGTTCCGCCTGGGCGGCCCGGCGGCCCTGTACCTCGAGGCCGAGTCGGAGGACGAACTGGCGGCCGTCGGCCGCGCCGTGGCGGCCAGCGGCCTGCCGCTGCTGGTGATCGGCAAGGGCTCGAACCTCCTCGTCGACGACGAGGGGTTCCCGGGGATCGTCCTGCGGCTGGGGAAGGCCTTCCGGTGGGCGGCCCGCGACGGTGAGGTCCTCACCGCGGGCGGCGCGATGCCGCTCCCGGCCCTGGCCGGCGTGGCCCTGGCTCACCACCTGGCGGGGCTGGAGTTCGGCGTGGCGATCCCCGCCTCGCTGGGCGGCTCGGTGCGCATGAACGCCGGCGCCCACGGGCGCTCGCTCGACGAGGTCGTCCGGAGCGTGGACCTCTATCTCCTGGGGGAGGGGCGCCGAACAGCCGTCGCAGGTGAGGAGGCGGGGTTCCGGTACCGCGACTCCGCCCTCCCACCGGGGAGCGTGGTGATCGGCGCCAGCGTCGAGCTCCGCCCCGGCGATCCCGCCGAGATCCGACGGCACATGGACGAGGCGCGGGCGTGGCGGCGGGCCACCCAGCCGCTGGCCGAGCCGAACTGCGGCAGCGTCTTCAAGAACCCTCCCGGCGGCCATGCCGCGCGGCTGGTCGAGGACGCGGGGGGGAAGGAGCTGGCCGTCGGCGGGGCCCGCGTCTCGCGCAAGCACGCCAACTTCATCGTGGCCGGCCCAGGGTCCACCGCCCGTGACGTCCGGCGGCTGATCGCGCTGATCCAGGAGCGCGTCCGCGAACGGCACGGCGTCGAGCTCGAGCCCGAGGTCCACCTGGTGGGGGGCGCGTCGTGAGCTCCGGGCCGCGGACCGGGCTGCGGTCGCGGAAGGCGTTCGTGGCGGTGATCGTCGTCATCCTCCTCGCCGGGGCGTGGGCGACCGTACGGTCGCCGGTGTTCGCGGTCCGCGAGATCCTCGTCGCCGGTCACGCCCCGTTGCCGCGCGCCCGGCTGGTCCGCCTCTCGGGCGTGCGGCACGGCGACAACCTGGTCCTCGACGTGTCGGCCGACGAGATCCGGGCCCGGCTGGAGGCCAGCCCGTGGGTGGCGCAGGCCGACGTGGAGCGCCGCCTCCCGTCCACGCTGGTGCTCACGATCCGCGAGCGGGTGGCGGCGGGATGGGTCGGTGATCCGGGCGGTGGTGCGGTCGTGTCGCGGGATGGCACGGTGCTCGAGCGGCCCGGGCGACGGCCGCCGGGGCTCCCGGGTGTGGGGACCGCGCCGCGGGCGCTCCCGCCCGGCGCCGCGGTCGCGGGGATGGGAGCGGTCCTCCTCGTGGCGGGCTCGCTCCCGCCGGACCTCCGGGCGGAAGTGTCCGCCGTTCGCCGGGACGGCGCCGACGTCGTCCTCCGCCTCCGCGGGGGAGCGCGGGTCCTCTACGGCCCCCCGTCGTCGCTGCGGGCCAAGAACGCGGCGGTCCGCTCGATGCTCGCCTGGGCCGCCGAGCGGGACGTGGCGATCGGCTACATCGACGTCCGGGTGCCCGACGCGCCGGTGCTCCGGGCGGCGACCCCGGGTTGACAGCGCCGGACCGGTCGTGTACCTTCCTGCCCTTGTAGGTTAGGTTTACATAACATTCAGCCTCAACTGGAGGTTGAATGTCAGGGCGTTTCCGCAGGTAGCGGACCCCCCAGACGCCGAAGTGACCGGAGACACGGAGGCGAGCCATGATGCAAGCGCCGCAGAACTACCTGGCGGTCATCAAGGTCGTCGGGATCGGAGGCGGCGGCGTCAACGCCGTCAACCGCATGATCGAGGCGGGGCTCAAGGGCGTCGAGTTCATCGCGATCAACACCGACGCCCAGGCCCTCCTGATGTCGGAGGCCGATGTCAAGCTCGACATCGGCCGCGAGACCACCCGTGGTCTCGGCTCGGGGTCGGACCCCGAGATCGGCCGGCGCGCCGCCGAGGAGCACCGCGCGGAGATCGAGGAGATCCTCAAGGGCGCCGACATGGTGTTCATCACCGCCGGCGAGGGCGGCGGGACGGGGACCGGGGGGGCGCCCGTGGTGGCCGCCATCGCCCGCGACCTCGGCGCGCTGACGATCGGCGTCGTCACCCGGCCGTTCGGGTTCGAGGGTCGCCACCGGGCCGCGCAGGCCGAGATGGGCATCAACGAGCTCAAGCAGGCCGTCGACACGCTGATCATCGTCCCGAACGACCGCCTGCTCCAGATCGCCGACGCGGCGACCTCGATGCTCGACGCGTTCCGGATGGCGGACCAGGTCCTGTACCAGGGGGTCGAGGGGATCACCAACCTCATCATGACGCCGGGCCTCATCAACCTCGACTTCGCCGACGTCCGCACCGTCCTGACCGGCGCGGGCTCGGCGCTCATGGGCATGGGCAACGCCGCCGGGGAGGACCGCGCGGAGGAGGCGGCCAAGAACGCGATCTCCTCGCCGCTCCTCGAGGCGTCGATCGAGGGCGCCAAGGGGCTGCTGCTGTCGATCGCCGGCGGCTCGGAGCTCACGCTGCACGAGGCCAACCGCGCCGCCGAGACGATCACCCGGGCGGCGCACCCCGAGGCGAACATCATCTTCGGCGCCGTGATCGACGACGCGCTCGGCGACGAGGTCCGCGTCACGGTGATCGCCGCCGGGTTCGACAAGCTCGCCGCCGGCGGTCGCCCCCCGGTCCGGACGTTCCGGGAGGCGCCGCTGCCGGCGGAGGAGGAGGGAGAGGAGATGCCGGTCCCGTCGCTGCTCCGGGAGCCCGACCGCGAGGAGGACCTGTTCCAGCCGGCGCCCACGCCGGCGGCGGCCTTCGAGGAGAGCGACGAGGAGATCGACATCCCCGACTTCCTCAAGAGGTAGGCCACGAGGCAGGCCACCGGCCGGCCTCCAGAGACGTGGGGGCGGGGGGGACCGCCCAGGCGCCCTTCCCCCGCCTTGACGGTGAAGGACCTTCCCGCCCCCACGCATCCACCGATCGTGGAACGACGACGCCGACGCGAGGGGGTCACCGCGCTGGTGGCCCCGGGGATGGAACGACGCGGCGTGCTGGCCGCCTTCACGGAGCGCCGCGGCGGGGTCAGCAGCGGCCCGTACCGGACGCTGAACCTCGGGTTCCGGACGGGCGATCGCCCCGAGCGGGTCGTGGAGAACCGCCGCCGGGCGGCGCGGGCGCTCGGCGTCCCGCCCTTCGCGCTGGCCCGCCAGGTCCACGGCCGGGGGGTGGTCCGCATCGGGCCCCGCCGGGCCGGGGCGGGGTTCGATGCGCCCGCGGGGATCCTGGGGCCGGCGGACGCGCTGGTGACCGCGCGCCCGGGGACGCCGGTGGCCGTGCTCGTCGCCGACTGCGTGCCGGTCGTGCTGGCCGACGGCGGCACCGTGGCCGTCGTCCACGCCGGGTGGAGGGGCATCGCGGCCGGGATCCTCCAGCGGGCGGCCGCCCTGCTGCCGGACGGTGGCGCCGCGGCCATCGGCCCCGCGATCGGCCCCTGCCACTACGAGGTCGGCGAGGACGTGGCGGCTGCGGTGGACGCCGCCACCGGGAACCGGGCCCGGGTCGAGCGGCGGGCGGGCCGGGCGTTCCTCGACCTGCCGCGGACCGCCGAGGCCGTCCTCCGGGATGCCGGGATCGCCGAGGTCGAGCGGGCCGACGACTGCACGGCGTGCCACCCGGACCGGTTCTTCTCGTACCGCCGCGACGGGAGGTCCGGCCGCCAGGCCGGGGTGGCGATGCTCCTGTGACGGAAGGAACCGTGCGGAAACGCTTGATCGCTCCTGTCCAGGAGTGTCAACTGGAGTGGTAGAATCCGCCGGACCCGAGCGGGGCCTCGACGAGGTCCGCCAGCGGATCGCCCGGGCGTGCGAGCGCGCCGGGCGCCGGACGGAGGAGGTGCGGCTCATCGGCATCACCAAGCTCGTGCCCCCCGAGCTCGTGCGGCGGGCGTCGGCCGCCGGCCTCGGCGACTTCGGCGAGAACTACGCCCAGGAGCTCGCCGCCAAGCGCGCCGCGGCCCCCGGGGCCACGTGGCACTACGTGGGGCGGCTCCAGCGCAACAAGGTGACGGCCGTGCTGGACGGCGCCGACGTGGTCCAGACGCTCGAGCCGGGGGCGGCGGCCCGGCGACTGGCGAGGCTGGCCGCCGAGCGCGGGTCCGCGGTCCGCTGCCTGGTAGAGGTCGACTTCACGGGCCATCGGGTCGGCGCGCGGCCCGAGGAGGTGGACGGGTTCGTCGAGGACCTGGCGGCCGAGCCGGGGCTACGGATCGAGGGCCTGATGACCGTGGCGCCGCTGGAGGGCCCGGCCCGCCGGTGGTTCGCGCGGCTCCGCGAGCTCCGCGACGGCCTGCGCCGGCGGTTCGGCGGGGTGCGGGAGCTGTCGATGGGAATGTCGGCTGATTACGAGGACGCCGTGGAGGAAGGCGCTACGATGGTGCGCGTGGGGACGGCGCTGTTCGGCCCCCGGCGGTAAGGAGGAGTGCGGTGGCAGGTGTGTGGCGCAAGACGATGAAGTACCTCGGCCTGGTGGAGGAGGACGAGTACCCCGGCGCGGAGCGCGTCGCGCCCGAGCCGGAGCCCGCCATCGCCACGCGACGGATGGGCGGCAACGAGCGGAGCCCGGCGCGGCCCATGGAGCGGCCGGGGGGCGAGGGCCCGGTCGGCGGCCACGAGCCCGAGGCCATCGTCCGGACCATCCCCCAGAGCCGCTCGACCTCGGGCACGATCCACCGCGCCGAGCCCAAGCGGTTCAACGAGGCCCGGGAGCTGGGCGAGCGGTTCAAGGACGGGATCCCGGTGATCATGAACCTCCAGGGGACCGAGGATCACATCGCCCGACGGCTGGTCGACTTCGCCTCGGGGTTGGTCTTCGCCCACGACGGCAAGATCGAGCTGGTCGCCAACCGGGTGTACCTCCTGACCCCCGCCGACGTGGACGTCTCCGCCGAGGAGCGGGAACGGCTCCGGGAGGGCGGCTTCTACAATCAGTTCTGACGGCGACCGCTCCGGGGCTCCGCCCGGAGCCGCCGGTCCGGGAGGGGACCGAAGGGAGCGTTCGTGATCCTTCAGGTCATCTGCATCCTGCTGACGCTCTACTGGTTCGTGCTGTTCGCCAGGATCCTGCTGTCGTGGTTCCCCCCTCCCCGCGGAGAGCTGGGGCGACGGCTGTTCGAGCTGATCCACGACCTGACGGAGCCCGTGCTGCGGCTGGTCCGCGGGTTGCTCCCGACCGTTAGGATGGGCGCCATGGGCTTCGACTTCTCCCCGATCATCGTGTTCATCGCGCTCGGGGTGATCCAGGCCGCCATCGGGTGCGGGTTCGGCCTGTAGGCGGAAGGAGGCAGACGTGAGACGCAGGAGGAAACGCGAGCGCGAGGCCGGGGCGTTCGCCGAGCCGGAGGCGGTCCAGCAGCAGGCCCGCCTCCAGCCCGTCGACGTCCAGGAGAAGGTGTTCCGCCTCGCGTTCCGCGGCTACAACGAACGGGACGTGGACCAGTTCCTCGACCAGGTGACCGAGACGCTGGCGGCCCTCCACGAGGAGAACAAGCGGCTCGCCGAGTCGGTCCGTGACGCCGGCCCGGGCGCCGCCGGGGGGACCGCCGATGCGGAGCGGCGGGCCGCGGAGATCGTCCGCCAGGCTCGCGAGCACGCCGCCCGGCTCGTCGAGGAGGCCGAGCGCCGGGCCGAGGAGATGAGCGCCGCGGCGAGCGGCCAGGCTGGAGCGGCGCCGCAGGCGGCGGCCGTGCCCGGGAGCGCGTTCCTGGCCCGCGAGCGTCGGTTCCTCCAGCAGATGGCCGGGCTGATCCAGGACCATGCGCGCTTCCTCAAGGAGGAGGCGCGGCGTGGGGCCGAGGCCGAGCCGAGCGAGCCGGAGCGGCCGGCCGCTCCGGCGCCGGCGTCGGCGTCCGAGCCGCAGGACACCGGCCCGCGCCCCGCCGCGCCGGGCCCGCCCCCCGCTCCGCCGGGTCCTCCGCGGGAGCCCCGGGCGTCGGACCAGCCGGCGCGCCACCACGCCGGGCCCGTGGCCGGCCCCGTCGCCGAACCCGCCGCTGCCGGCACCCAGGAGCCGCCCCCCGAGGCGGCCCCCGAACCCTCGCCGAACGTCACCGCACCGGTGCTGCCGCCCGCCCCCGCGTCGCCCAGCACCCCGCCGCCCGCTCCGCCGAGCCCGCCGCCGCCTGCCCCGGCCTCCGGGCCGGCGGGCACGCCAACGTCCGGCGC
>DASZZY010000210.1:0-12085 GCA_036260395.1 Actinomycetota bacterium | reverse complement strand
GCCACCGACCTGACGGCCGGCCTCGCCGCGGCGGCGGGGGTCTTCGGCGGCGCGCTGCTGCTGGCGGCGACGAGCTTCCAGGCCCTGGCCGTGGCCGGCCTGGCCCTGCTGGTGGCGCCGCTGGCCGCGCTGGCCGCCCGCGGGACGCCGGCGCCCGGGGTCGGACCGGGGGAACGGGTCTCCGCGTAGGGGCCCGGCGCCGTCCGGGCCTGGGAGCAGGAAGGCGGTCGACCGATGTCGAACCTCCTTGCCGGAAGCGCCCGGAACGCCCGAGCCCGTCGCCCGGAGGAGGAACCGTGCGGAAGCCCGCGCTGATCGCCCTGGCCGCCCTGTTCGGCTCGCTGCTGCCGTCGCTCGGCAGTTCGGCCGCGTCCCCCGCACCCGTTGATCCGGTGGTGCTCCGGACGGACGGCCGGCAGAGCGCCCTGGTGCATGTGCGGGCCGGCGCCCCGCTGGCCGAGGGCCTCGAGGCCGCCCGCGATGCGGGGCTCGCCATGGGGACCGCCTATCCGGAGATCGGCGTCTTCGTCGCGTACGGGACGAGCCAGGGGTTCGTCGACGTCGCTGGGTCCCCGGTCGTGGAGCGAATCGAGGCCAACCGCCGCCTCGACCTGCTGACGAACACGTCTCACATCGCCACCCGCGGCCAGCAGGTGCTCGACGGGGCGGTGACCCTGCCGGACGGCACGCGCATCGACGGCTCGGGCGTCGGCGTGGCGGTGGTGGACAGCGGCGTCGACGGCACGCACCCCGACCTCGTGGATCGGATGGGCGGCAACGTGCGGATCTACTGCGCCGTGCCGGGAACGCTGATCGCCATCGGGATCTCGGGGTTCGGGTTCTCGGAGTGCCGGGCGCCCGCCACCAAGACCGTCGTGGAGATGCAGGACACCGACACGCCGGGTGCCGGAGGGCACGGGACTCACGTGGCCGGGATCGCGGCCGGCGACGGGACGGCGTCGGCGGCGAGGTTCCACGGGGCCGCCCCGGGCGCGACGCTGTACGGCGTCGGCGTGGGGACCACGCTGTTCGTCGAGAACGCCCTGGACGGGCTCCGCTGGGTGCTCGAGAACCACGACCGCGTGGATCCGGCCATCCGCGTGGTCAACAACTCCTGGGGCGGCGGTCCGGGCTCCGGGGACGAGAACAACATCCTCCAGGGCGCCATCAGCAAGATGCAGAACGCCCTGATCGCCGAGGGCGTGACCGTGGTGTTCGCCGCCGGGAACACCGGGGGGAACGGCTCCAACCAGCAGACCACCGCCCAGTGCGCCCTGCCCACGCCGGGGAACATCTGCGTGGCCAGCTACGACGACCGCAACACCGGGACCCGGGACGGCGCCGTGTCATCGTTCTCGTCCCGGGGACGGGCCGACACCCCGGCGACCTGGCCCGACGTGTCGGCGCCGGGCTCGTTCATCATCTCGACGTGCCGGTACACGCTCCCGGTGTGCTGGGTCCACGCCGGCCAGCAGCTCCAGCCCCCGAACGCCTACTCCCAGCTGTCGGGAACGTCGATGGCCGCTCCGCACCTGGCCGGGATCATCGCCCAGCTCTACCAGGCCAACCCGGCCCTGACGCCGGCGCAGGTCGAGGACATCCTCGAGGACACCGCGTACAAGTTCGCCGCCGGGGCGGAGTACGAGAGGGACCCGCTGAACCGCGACGACGCGTCGTCGTTCGACAAGGGGCACGGCCTCGTCGACGTGCTGGCCGCGGTGCACGCCGCGGCCCCCACGACCCGGCGGCCGCCGGAGGCGCCGAGCCGCCGCTGACGCCCCCCTCCCGGGGGAACGGGGCCGGCCTCCGTATAATCGAGGTTCGGACCTTCCCCCGGGAGAGAGCTTCGTGGTGCTCCAGAAGATCGGCGACATCGGCGCCAGCCGCAAGCGCAAGCGCCTCCAGGACTACGTCGAGCTGACGAACTCGTTCGAGCCGGAGGTCCAGGAGCTGTCCGAGGGCGAGCTCCGGGCGAAGACGGACGAGTTCAAGCGGCGGCTGGCGGACGGAGAGTCCCTCGACGACCTCCTTCCGGAGGCGTTCGCCTGCGTCCGGGAGGCCGCGCGCCGGACCCTCGGGCAGCGTCACTTCGACGTCCAGGTGATGGGCGCGACCGTGCTCCACCAGGGCGATATCTCGGAGATGCGGACCGGGGAAGGCAAGACCCTGGTGTCGACGATGCCCACGTACCTCAACGCCCTGGTGGGCAAGGGAGCCCACGTCGTCACCGTGAACGACTACCTGGCCAAGCGCGACTCCGAGTGGATGGGACCGATCTACCGGGCCCTCGGCCTCTCCGTGGGGCTCATCCAGGCCCAGATGACCCCCGAGCAGCGCCGCCCGGCGTACGCCGCCGACATCACCTACGGGACCAACAACGAGTTCGGGTTCGACTACCTCCGCGACAACATGGCCATGCGCCAGGAGGAGATGGTCCAGCGCGGCCACCACTTCGCGGTCGTGGACGAGGTGGACTCGATCCTGATCGACGAGGCCCGGACGCCGCTCATCATCAGCGGCCCGGTCCAGGACTCCGCGAAGTGGTACCAGACCTTTGCCCGCCTGGCCCCCCGCCTGCGCCCGGAGGTCGACTACGAGGTCGACGAGAGCAAGCGGACCGTGGCCGTGACCGAGGAGGGCGTCCGGAAGGTCGAGCAGTACCTGAACGTCGACAACCTGTACGAGCACGTCCACACGCCGCTCGTCCACCACCTCAACAACGCGATCCGTGCCAAGGAGCTCTACAAGCGCGACGTCGAGTACATCGTCAAGGACGGCGAGGTGCAGATCGTCGACGAGTTCACCGGCCGCGTCCTCCACGGCCGGCGGTACTCCGAGGGGCTCCACCAGGCCATCGAGGCCAAGGAGGGCGTCCGGATCAAGGAGGAGAACCAGACGCTGGCCACGATCACGATCCAGAACTACTTCCGGATGTACGACAAGCTCGCGGGCATGACCGGGACGGCCAAGACCCAGGCCCGCGAGTTCGAGGAGGTCTACAAGCTCGGGGTCGTGGAGATCCCCACCAACCGCCCGATGATCCGGCTGGACCAGCAGGACCTGATCTACAAGACCGAGGACGCCAAGTGGAAGGCGGTGGTCGAGGACGTCGCCGAGCGGCACGCGAAGGGCCAGCCGGTGCTGCTGGGGACGGTCTCGATCGAGAAGTCCGAGCGCCTGTCGGGGTACCTGAACCGGCGCGGCGTCCCGCACCACGTCCTCAACGCCAAGCACCACGAGAAGGAAGCGATGATCATCGCCCAGGCCGGCCGCAAGGGCGCCGTCACCGTGGCCACGAACATGGCCGGCCGAGGCGTCGACATCATGCTCGGCGGCAACCCCGAGTACCTGGCCCGCCAGGAGATGGCCGCCCAAGGCTGGGACAACGACCGGTATCTCCTCTTCGAGATGGACGCCGAGGAGCGGGCCCAGTACGAGCGGGAGTTCGAGCCGATCTTCGAGCGGTTCAAGAAGCAGACCGAGGCCGAGCACGACGAGGTCGTGGAGGTCGGGGGCCTCTACGTCCTGGGGACCGAGCGCCACGAGTCCCGGCGCATCGACAACCAGCTCCGCGGGCGCTCCGGCCGCCAGGGGGACCCCGGCGAGTCGCGCTTCTACCTGTCGCTGGAGGACGACCTGATGCGGCTCTTCGCCTCGGACCGGATCGCGGGGATCATGAACCGCTTCAAGTGGCCGGAGGACGAGCCGATCATGGCCAAGATCGTCACGCGGGCCATCGAGAACGCCCAGCGCCAGGTCGAGGCGGTCAACTTCGAGCGCCGGAAGAACGTCCTCAAGTACGACGAGGTCATGAACACCCAGCGCAAGATCGTCTACGGGGAGCGGCGGCGGATCCTCGAGGGCGAGAACCTCCGCGACCAGACCCTGGACATGGTCGCCGAGGTCATCCAGGGCACCGTCGCCCAGTACGTCAGCGGGGAGGTGTACCCCGAGGAATGGGACCTCGAGGGCCTGCTGACCGCGCTGCGGGCGACGTACCCCTCCAGCCTCCGCAAGGAGGACCTCGAGGACCTCGACGCCGACGCGATCGTCGAGAAGGTGCTCCAGGAGGCCGTGGGCGCCTATGAGGAGCGAGAGCGCCAGCTCGGGGAGCCGGTGATGCGGGAGCTGGAGCGGATGGTGATGCTCTCGGTCACCGACAACAAGTGGCGCGAGCACCTGTACGACATGGATTACCTCGAGGAGGGCATCCACCTCCGGGCCTACGGGCAGCGCGACCCGCTCGTCGAGTACCAGGGCGAGGCCCACCGGATGTTCGAGGGGATGAAGGGCACGATCGTCGACGAGTTCGTCCGGTACATCTACCGGGTCGAGCTCGTGCGGCAGGACGAGCCGGCCCGCCCGCGCCCCCAGCGGCTGGTGGCGTCCGGGCCCGGCCAGCAGCCCCAGCAGTCCCCGGCCGGCTCGCCGGGCGGCCAGGCATCGTCGGGGAAGGTGCCGCGGAACGCGCCGTGTCCCTGTGGGTCGGGCCGCAAGTACAAGAAGTGCCACGGCGCCAACACCGCGTAGATGAGCGAGCACACCGAGCGGGTCAGTGGGCTGACCGAGCGGCTGGCGAGCGCGAAGGAGTACCTTTGACGTCGACGCCCGGCGCGCGGAGGCCGAGAAGCTGGAGGCCGAGCTCTCCGAGCCCGACGTCTGGGCCGACCCCGGTCGCGGCCAGCGCCTGACCACCCGCCTCTCCCAGCTCCGGCAGATCCTCGACCGGTACGACGGCCTGCACGAGCGCCTGGAAGAGGTCCAGGTGCTCGACCAGCTCCTGGACGAGAGCTCGGACGGCGAGGTCAAGCGCGAGCTTCTCGAGGGCCTGGAGCGGCTCGACGGGGAGATCGGCAAGCTCGAGCTGGCCTCGCTGCTCGGCGGGGACTACGACGCGAACGATGCGGTGGCCAGCCTCCACGCCGGCGCCGGCGGCACCGAGTCCCAGGACTGGGCGGAGATGCTGCTGCGGATGTTCCTGCGGTGGGCGGAGCGCCAGGGGCTGTCCGTGGAGCTCGACGAGGTGAACCCGGGCGAGGAGGCGGGGATCAAGAGCGCCACGTTCATCGTCCGGGGGCCGAATGCGTACGGGCTGCTGTCGGCCGAGCGCGGCGTCCACCGGCTGGTGCGGATCTCGCCGTTCGACGCCTCCAGCCGCCGGCACACCTCGTTCGCCAGCCTGGACGTCATCCCGCTGCTCCCGGAGGACGAGGAGGTCGACATCGACCCCAAGGACCTCCGGATCGACACCTACCGGTCCAGCGGCGCCGGGGGTCAGCACGTCAACGTCACCGACTCGGCCGTCCGGATCACCCACATCCCGACCGGCATCACCGCGGCCTGCCAGAACGAGCGGTCGCAGATGCAGAATCGGGCTGTGGCCATGCGGATCCTCAAGGCCCGGCTGGCCGACCTGGCCCGCCGGGAGCGCGAGGAGAGGATCGAGAACCTCCGGGGCGAGAGGCGGGACATCGAGTTCGGCTCGCAGATCCGCTCCTACGTGCTCCACCCGTATCGGCTGGTGAAGGACCACCGCACTGGAGCGGAGATCGGCAACGTGGATCGGGTGCTGGACGGCGACCTCGACGAGCTCATCGAGGCGGAACTCCGCCGCCGGGCCGCGCCGCCTTCCTAGGCCGGCCCCTCCTCCAGCGCGTAGGCCACAGCCTGGTGGCCGCCCATCGCCTGCCCCTCGGCGTATAGCCGATCGGCCGTCTGGTCGTCGAGCGCGGCTCGGGACCTCCCGCCCACATCCACGACCCAGACGTCGTACTGCCCGATGCTCTCACTCCGCTCGCGGAGCGCATCGGCCACGCCCACGAGCCGGATGGCTCGTTCGGCGTCGCCCTCATCGAGGGCGAGCTCGGCGAACGAGTCCATGACCATCGCGAGCTCGACGAGCGTCCCGAGCTCGTGGAAGACCCGCAGGCTTCGCGCGTACCGCTCGCGGGCGGCCTGGTGGTCTCCGGCGCGGTGCCTCGCCACCCCGAGGAACCGGCCCGTGAACGCAGCGAAGAAGCCATCCCCGAGCTCCTCGAACCGCCGGATCGCCTCCTCCAGCGAGCCTGCCGCTCTCTCCGGCTCGCCCAAGAGGATGTCGACCATCCCCAGCCCCATGAACGACTCCGCGGCCTTGTGGGGGTTCCCGAGCTCGAGGTTGAGGTCCCGCGCCTCCGCCCACGCCGGGCGCGCCGCGGACAGGTCGCCGGTGAGCATCGCGGCGGCACCCACCTCTTCGAGGGCGTCGGCCGTCCCCGGACGGTCGCCCAGCTCGCGGAAGATCTCCAGCGCCTCCGCCGCATAGGGCATGTAGTGCTCGAGATCGCCCAGCCACCCCGAGAGGTCGGCCCCGGCGACCAGGGCGCGGGCGCGCTCCGCCGTCGTCGCTTCGGCGCCCGGCATCGCCACGAGCCGGTCGATCCACCGCCTCCCCTCGCCGAAGTGACCGGACAGGCGCCAGAACTCGCGGAGCGCCGCCGCCAGCCGGAGACCGATGGGGGGCTGGCCGGTTTCGATGGCCCATGTGAGCGCGGCACGGACGTTGTCGAGCTCCCGCTCGAGCCGTAGGGTCCACTCCGCCTGCTCCGGACCCCGGAGGTGGGGGGTGGCCCGCTCCGCCAGCTCGGTGAGGTGCTCGGTGTGGCGGCGATGGATCTCATCGCGCTCCCCGCTCTGCGCGAGCCGCTCGACGGAGAACTCGCGGATCGTCTCGAGCATGGCCAACCGCGGGTCGCCATCGCTCTCGGCCTGCCTGAGGAGGCTCTTGTCGATCAGCGAGGCCACCGCGTCCAGCGTATCCAGCCCCAGTTCCGCCCCCGGGTTGCAGACCTCCTCGACGGCGGTGAGGGTCGCTCCCCCGGCGAAGACGCCGAACCGCGCGAAGAGCCTCCGCTCCTCCTCGGCCAACAGGTCGTGACTCCAGGCGATGGCGCCCCGGAGCGTCCGCTGTCGTTCGGGCAGGTTGCGGGCGGTCGTCGACAGCAGCGCCAGGCGCCGGTCGAGACGCTCGAGGATGGCCTCCGGTGGGAGGACCTTGATCCGGCTGGCGGCCAGCTCGATGGCCAGCGGCAGCCCGTCGAGCTTGGCCGTGATCGCGGCCACGGCGACGGCGTTCTCCTCAGAGACACGGAAGCCGGGCCTCGCCGAGCCGGCCCGTTCGGTGAACAGCGCCACGGCATCGTAGGCGGTGAGCTCGTCCGGCTCCGGAAGGTGCGCCGGGTCGGGGAGGCTGAGCGGCGGCACCTGCATCTCCTGCTCGCCGTAGAGCCGGAGGACGGCCCGGCTCGTCGCCAGGATCTTCAGCTTGGGCGCCTCGCGCAGCAGCCGCTCCACGACCGGGGCGGCCTCGGTCACCTGCTCGAAGTTGTCCAGGACCAGGAGCAGATCCCGGCCGCGGAGGTGGTCAGCCACGGAGTCCAGCAGGGCGCGGTCGAGCGCCTCCCGGACCCCCAGCGTCTCGGCGATCGCCGCCGGGACGAGGTCGGGATCGGTCAGGGGGGAGAGGTCGACGAAGAAGGCGCCGTCCCGGAAGTCGACGAGCGCCTCCGCGGCAGCCTGGATGGCAAGGCGGGTCTTCCCGGTCCCGCCCGGGCCGGTCAGCGTCACCAGCCGATGGCCCGCGAGGAGCTCCACGACGGCTCGCAGCTCGTCGTGGCGCCCGACGAACGACGTGAGTTGCAGCGGCAGGTTGTTCGGCCGGGCGTCAACCGTGCGTGGCGGGGGGAACTCCGACGGCAGGCCTTCGATCACCACCTGGTACAGCCGCTCCAGCTCGGCCAGGTCCTTGAGGCGGTGCTCGCCGAGGTCGCGGAGCGAGGTGCCGCTGGGCATCGCCGCGCGAGCCAGCGACCGCGTGGCCTCCGAGATCAGGACCTGGCCGCCGTGGGCGGCGGCCGCGATCCGCGCCGCCCGGTTCACGTCGAGCCCAACGTAGTTGTCGCCGCCGGGCACCGCCTCGCCCGTGTGGAGGCCCATCCGGATGCGGAGCGGCTCGCCGTGCGGCCACCGGTGCGCCGCCAGGTCCCCCTGGGCGGCCACCGCGGCGGCCAGCGCCCCGGGCGCCGTCGGGAACACCGCGAAGAACGAGTCGCCCTCGGTGGAGACCTCCGTGCCGCCGGCCGCCGCGATGGCGCCGCGGAGGATCGCGGCGTGGTCGGCCTGGAGCCCCCGGTAGCGCTCGCCGAGCGACTGGAGCAGACGCGTGGAGCCCTCGATGTCGGTGAACAGGAACGTGACCGTCCCGGTGGGCAGATCCTTCACTGGCTCCCTCCGGCCCGGCATGCTACCCCGCGGCGCGCGTGGGCCCTCATGCGCGCCGAGCGGCGACCGCCCGGCGCACCGGCCGCTCCGGCGCCGGCGACCTCCGCTCCCTCCGGCGGGCGGCCACCCAGGCGAGGGCGAGGGCCGCCCCGGCCAGCCCCGACCCGACCAGCCCGACCCGGACCGCCGGGTCTCGGTAGCTCAGCCGGACGACGTGGCGGCCCTCGGGGACGGCCACCGCCTGGAGGGCATGGTTCGCCGGCAGGACCGGGGCCGGCCGCCCGTCGATCGACGCCCGCCAGTTCCGGTCGAAAGCGTTGCGCACCAGGAGGATGGCCGACCCCGGGGAATCGACGGCGATCTCGACGCCCTCCGGCCCCAGCGCCCGGTACGCGGCCCTGCCGGGCGCGGCGCCGCCGGGGGCCCCGATGCCGGGATCCTGCTCCAGCACCACGGACCCGGACGGATCGAATCCCGGCGAGGCGACCACCTCGAGCGCCGCGGCCGGGCCAGCCACCAGGTCCCAGGAGGTCAGCAGCGAGGCCCGCGGCCGATCGGGCCCCCGCTGCACGACCCATCCCTGCTGGACCGAGACGGGCTCGAACCCCGCCTCCGGGAGAGCCGGCGGCCCGACGAACCACGTCACCTGCCACAGGTCGAGGACGACCGGGCCGGGCTGCGGGTACACCGTGACGTTGTACTTGGGAGGAAGCTCGTTCAGGCGCCGGCTCAGCATCCACACGCGGAGGAGCTGCACGGGGTTGTAGCCCTGGACGTCCTCGAGCCCGAGGATGATGGCCCGCTGGTTGTCGAGCAGTCCCTCGTCGCCCGGCCGCCACCGCCCGACGTAGCCCTTGGACCTGGCCTCCCGCCACGGCTGGAGCGTGAGGTACCGGCCGGAGCCCTCCCGCACCGCCCGGGCGTTCGCCCCGCCGTCGACGTAGGCGCCGGCGTCGATGTCGGGCTCCAGGAGGTTCTCGAACGGCGTCCGCCAGGCGACCTCGTCCCGGTTCGGCGCGGTGACGACCTGGTACGGCGCCGCCTGTCCCACCAGGGCGCCGGCGACGAGCTCCGCGGCCAGCACCGCCGGCAGCCATCCCACCAGGCCCGGACGGCGGGCGGTGGCCGCCAGCAGAGCGCCGCCCACCACCATCCCGATCCACGCCAGCGCGAGGTACCGCGGCTTCACGCCGAGCACCAGCGGGAGGACGCCGAACACGGCGACGCCCGGAGCCGCCAGGCGCCAACGATCCCGGTTCGGCGCCCGCAGCCAGCCATCGACGCCGGTGGCGGCCAGCACGGGGATGGCCAGCAGGACCCCGTAGCGGAGGCGCGACGGCGCGTGCAGGTACACGTCTCCGTACGGGATGGCCAGGAAGATGGGCGCCAGGAAGCGCGCCACGACGGGCAGGGACAGCACGTAGCACGCCGCGCCGATGATGGCGGCCGCCACCGCCGCGGGCGGGCGCCGGCGCAGGAGCGCGGCGAACGCCAGGGCCAGGGGGACCCCGCCCAGGAACGCTCCCGGCGACGTGGCGAAGGTGAGCGGCCACGAGAAGCCGCCGGCGGCCCGCGGCTCGACCGGCGGGGGGACGTGGCCCGACAGCCGCTCCGTGACCTCCCGTAGGGCGTCGTAGCCCAGCCCGAGCGTCGAGTGGGGAAGGTACGCGACCCTCGGCAGGAGGTAGGCCAGATTCACGGGGACGAGCACGGCTACGACCAGGCCCCCGACGGCCGCCGCAGCCCCGGCGCTCCGCCGGCCGGCCCGGACGTCCGCCCCCAGGCGCACGACGAGGTAGGCGACGAGAGCGGCGGTGCCGATCACGAGCCCGTGGCTCAGGTGGGCCGCGGCCAGCTGTCCCCACGCCAGGGCCCCCGCCGCCGCCCACCCCACGCGGGCCGACCACCGCTCGGCACCGAGCGCCCGTGAGGCGGTCGCCAGCAGAACCGCCGACCACGCCAGCGCGCCGGCGACCGGCAGGGAGACGGCGGTCCGGGACGCCGCGATCCCGAGAGCGATCGAGAGGCCGCCGACCGTGGCGGCCGGCCGCCCGAACCGTTCCGACCGGAGGAACGCGTACAGCCCCACGCCGGCGAGGACCGGCTGAAGGACGATGAAGGCCGGGAGCGCGGCGCCGCACGGCAGCGCCGCGTACAGCGCCATCGCCGGGAGGTACATCCACCCCGACTGGGGGTCGGCCGCCATCGGCAGCCCGCCCAGCACATGGGGGTTCCATTCCGGGATGTTGCCTGCCGCCAGCGACCTCCCCAGGAAGCAGTGGTTCGGGAGCCAGAACCCCAGGACGTCGTTCTGCTGCGAGGGAGCCAGCCCTCCGAACGCCAGGTCGTGGAGCACCACCAGCACCGAGGCGAGGATCAGGGCCGGCCCCGCCGCGGCGACCGCGAGGGTCCGGCCCCGGCGCCTCACCCGGCCGACGCGGTCAGCTCCGGCACCCGGGCCGGCGGCTCGGCGGGGAGCTGGGCCTTGAAGATCATCTCGGAGCCGCCGACGTACCGGCACTCGAGGACCGCCAGGCCCAGCTCGCGGAGCTCCCGGCGCAGGCGCTCGTGGGTGTACCGGTTGACGTGCTCCCTGGCGTAGCCGCCGGGGAACACGCGCCCGTAGACCCACTCCAGCGCCCGCCACCGCCGCCGGCCGTAGTCCGGGGTGCCGAGGATCAGCACGCCCCCGGGGCGGAGGACACGCACCATGTCGCGGAGGTCGAGGGCCTCCCGGGGGACGTGCTCGATGACCTCCGAGCAGATCACCGCGTCGAACGACCCGCCCCTGAACGGCAGGCGGTTGATGTCGGCCTGCGCCAGCAGCCGTCCCGGCCGCCGGAGCCACCGGAGCTTGCGGACCGCCAGGTCGACGCCGACGCCGTCGCCGAGGGCCTGGACGATGCGGCTCGATCCACAGCCGATGTCGAGGGTCCGTCCCGCGCCGGCGGCGAAGTCGCGGATGATCCGGAACCGGCGCCGCTGCCAGTACCGCTGGAGGGGGATCCACGAGTCGAAGGCCCGGTGGTCGTAGTCGGCGGCCTTGACGGAGTTCCGGAGGGCGAACAGCCGCCCCAGCGTCCCCACGTAGCCCAGCCCCATCCTGACCATGCGGGCCCGCGTCCACGGCCGGGCGCCCCGGTACCGGAATGGGATCTCGGCGATGCGCCAGCCCTCGCAATAGGCCTTGACCAGCGCCTCGGGCAGCACGTCGAGCCCGCGGGAGCGCAGTGGCCCGATTTCGCGGAGGACGTCCCGCCGGTACAGCCGGAACCCGCTGGTCAGGTCGCGGTAGGGAAGCGAGAGCAGCTTCCGATGGACCACGTTGACCGAGCGGCTGGCGACCCGACGGACGGCTCCCATCTCCGCTACGGCTCCCGGCACGTAGCGCGAGGCGATGAGGACCTCCCCCGCCCCCCGATGCTCCCACATCGTCCGCACGAACTCCGGCCGGTGGCCGAAGTCGGCGTCCATCGTCAGGACGTGGCGGCCGGTCGCCCGCGCCAGGCCGGCGCGGAGGATGTCGCCGTACCCGGTGCCGCGGGAGGCGACGAACGTCGCCTCCGTCCCGGCGGCGCGCGCCGCGTCCCGCTCCGACCTGGGGCCCGCGGAGACCACGACCTCCCACGGGACGCCCAGCGCCCGGAGCGCCTGAAGGAGCGAGGGCACGAGCCGGCGCAGGTCGTGCTCGCCCCGCCAGACGGGGACAACGACGGAGAGCTCCGGCGTTCTCGTCGAAGAGGCCAAGTCCGCCGCGAATCTAACCACGGGCGCCGGATGGGCCGCATGGGCGTCGTTGGTAGACTGGGCCGGATGCCGGAGGGCG
>DASZZY010000209.1:0-2083 GCA_036260395.1 Actinomycetota bacterium | reverse complement strand
CACCTCGGCGTCGCCGACGGCCAGGCTGGTGCCCGCCGGGAGCGCCATGAGGCCCGGCAGGTCGACGGTCACCTGCTCCCGCAGGTCGCCGGGCCGCAAGCCCACGGCCTCGAGATCGGTCGCATCGACCAGCAGGACCTGGCGCTTCCCCCGCCGGCCGGCGTGGACGTCCCCCTCGATGCCTCGATCGGTGGCCTGGACGGCCGTCCGGGACTCCATCGCGAGGTGACGCCCGGGGTTCACCTGGAGGGCGACGACCCTCACCGCAACGCCTCGACGATCCGCCCGCCGCCGAGGACCTCGTCGCCGACGTAGAACGCCACGCTCTGGCCGGGGGCCACCGCGCGCTGGGGCGAGCGGAACTCGACCCTGGCGCCGTCCGCACCCGCGGGCTCGACGACGGCGTCCACGTCCTCGCCGCGGTACCGCACCTTCACCTGCCCCTCGAACGGCCCGTCCGGGCGCCCGGCCACCCACCCGACGCGGTCCGCCACCAGGCCCCGCCGGGCCAGGAGCTCCGGCGCCCCGACGACCACCCGGTTGGCGGGGGCGTCGAGCTCCAGGACGTACGTGCGGGCGCCGGTCGAGACGCCGAGCCCGCGTCGCTGCCCGACCGTGAACCGCTGGACGCCGCCGTGACTGCCCAGGACCCGGCCCGAAGCGTCGACCACCTCGCCCTCCCGAAGCAGCTGGGGCGCGCGGTCCTCCAGGAAGCGGGCCGCGTCGCCCCCCGGGGCGAAGCAGAGATCCTGCGAGTCCGGCTTGCCGGCCACGGGGAGCCCGAGGCGGCGGGCGTGGGCCCTGGTCTCCTCCTTGACCTGCTCCCCGATCGGGAACAGCGACCGGGCGAGCTCCCGCTCCCCGAGCATGTGCAGGACGTACGACTGGTCCTTCGACCGGTCGCGTCCCCGGTACAGGCGCCAGCGGCCGCCGGCGTCCCGCACGGTGCGCACGTAATGCCCGGTGGCCACGAAGTCGAACCCCCCCGCCTGCGCGCGGTCCAGGAACGCCCCGAACTTGATCCGCTCGTTGCACCGGACGCAGGGGTTGGGGGTCCGTCCCTCCGCGTGCTCGGCCAGGGCGTCCGCCACCACACGCTCCTCGAAGTCGTCGGAGAGATCGACGACCTCGAAGGGGAAGCCGGCCACCTCGGCCACGGCGCGGGCGTCGGACTCGGCGCGCGGGCCGCAGCAGCCGTGGTCGACCCCGCCGGTGTGGACGAGCTTGAGGTGGGAGCCGACGACCTCGTACCCCTCCTCGTGCAGCAGGCAGGCGGCCACCGAGGAGTCCACGCCACCGCTCATGGCCACGAGCACCGAGCCCCTCGACGTCATCCGACCGAGGGTAGCATCACCGTCGTGGCCGCCCGGTGGGTCGACCTGAGCTTCGCCATCGAGGACGGCATGCCGGTGTTCCCGGGCGTCCTGCCGGAGCCACGGATCGGCGCGTACCTCGACCACGACGCGTCGCGGCCCAGGTACGAGGGGAAGGCCGAGTTCCACCTGACGAAGGTCGAGATGTCCGGGAACACCGGGACGTACGTCGACAGCCCGTTCCACCGCCACCGCGATCGCGAGGACCTCGCCGGCCTGGCCCTGGAGCGGATCGCCGGCGTGCCGGGCCTGGTGCTGGACGCGCCGTACGGCGGACCCGTCACCGTCGACGTCCCCCCGGACCGGCTCCGCGGGCGCGCGGTCCTGTTCCGCTCCGGCTGGGACCGGCGGTGGGGCACCGAGGGGTACTGGGAGCCCGATCCCTACCTGGCCGCCGAGACCCTCGACGCCCTGGTGGGCGCGCCGGCGGCCGTCGTGGGCGTCGACTGGACGAACGTGGACGACACGACGGACCCGTCACGTCCCGCGCACACCCGGCTGCTGGCGGCCGGGATCCCGATCGTCGAGCACCTCCGAGGGCTGGACGCGCTCCCCGACGAGGGCTTCCGGTTCTTCGCCGTGCCGCCCCCGATCCGGGGCGGCGCCTCATTCTCGGTCCGCGCGTTCGCCGAGCTCGGGGGGTAGGCCGGCGGCACGCCCGGGCCCCGCTGCCGCCCCGGGCGGGGCCGGCGCGGGGAGCCGCTCGGGAG
>DASZZY010000208.1:0-20899 GCA_036260395.1 Actinomycetota bacterium | reverse complement strand
CGGTCTGCTGCGCTTCGTGCTCCGGATCGATCTGCTGGAACGCGAAGCCCTCGCCGAGTCCCTCGACGAGCGGCGAAGGCTCGGTCTCCTCGTACCGGTTGACGCCGACCACCGCCATCTCGCCGGTCTCGATCCGGCGGCGACGCTCGGCGTGCGCCGAGACCAGGCGCTCCTTCATGTACGAGAGCGCCTCGACCGAGCCACCCATGTCGAGCACCCGCCCCAGCTCCTCCCACGCCTCGGTGGCGATGCGGTCGGTGAGCTCCTCGGCCACCTTCGAGCCCTCGAACAGGTCCCCGTACTCGAGGAGGTCCGACTCGTGGGCCAGGATCTGCTGGGCCCGCAGCGACCACTGCTGGTCCCAGGCGCGCGGCAGGCCCAGCGCCTCGTTCCAGGCGGGGAGCTGCACGGCCCGGGCCCGGGCCTCCTTCGACAGCGTCACGGCGAGCATCTCGAGGAAGATCCGGTACACGTTGTTCTCGGGCTGGACGGCGGTGAGGCCGAGGGAGTTCACCTGGACGCCGTAGCGGAACCGGCGGAACTTCGGATCACCCACGCCGTAGCGCTCGGCGGTGAGCCGGTCCCACAGCCGGACGAAGGCCCGCATCTTGCAGGTCTCCTCGACGAACCGGATCCCAGCGTTGCAGAAGAACGAGATCCGGCCCACCAGCCGGGGGAGGTCCTCGTCGGACACCGCCGGCGACGACCGGGCGGCGTCGAGCACCGCCACCGCGTTGCCCAGCGTGAACGCCACCTCGAGCACCGGGTCGGCCCCGGCCTCCTGGAGGTGGTACGAGCACACGTTGATCGGGTTCCACGCCGGGACCTCGCGCAGCGTCCAGGTAATGAGGTCGGTGGTCAGCCGCATGGACGGCTCCGGCGGGAACGCGTAGGTCCCCCGGGACAGGTACTCCTTGAGGATGTCGTTCTGGGTGGTGCCGGTCAGCGCGGAGCGCTCGGCGCCGTGCTCGTCGGCCACCGCCACGTACAGCGCCAGGAGCCAGACCGCGGTGGCGTTGATGGTCATCGAGGTGTTCATCTCGGCCACCGGGATCCCGTCGAACAGCGTCCGCACGTCGCCGACGTGGCCGACCGGGACCCCGACGCGGCCGACCTCGCCGACCGACATGGGGTCGTCGGCGTCGTAGCCGCACTGCGTGGGGAGGTCGAACGCCACGGACAGGCCGGTCTGCCCCTTGGCCAGGTTGGCCTTGAAGCGCTCGTTCGAGGCCTGGGGCGTGCCGTACCCCGCGTAGGTCCGGAAGATCCAGGGCTTGTCCTTCGGGCGGCTCGAGGTCATGGGGCCTCCCAGCGCGGGAGAAGTATACCCGCCGGTAGCCTCGGGCCTCCGCCGGCTACCCGGAGCCGTTCACGCCGCACACCTCGTTGAGGTAGAGGTAGGGCGAGACCGCCGAGCCGCCGCCCGGGTGGTACTCGAAGTGGTTGTGCGGCGAGGTCCCCTGGGCGTTGCCGCTGGTCCCCACGTACCCGATGAGGTCACCCCGCTGGACGTGCTGCCCGCTGACCCCCGCGTACGAGGAGAGGTGGGCGTTGTACACGAAGTCGCCGTTCGGCGCATAGACGTAGACCGCCAGGCCACCGAGGGAGTTGGAGGACTCCCGGGCGGTTCCCTCGAACGGCGCCCGGATCGGCGTCCCGTACGGCGCGAAGATGTCGTTGCCCTGGTGCGAGCGCCCGCCCGACCTGGGGGCGCCGAACGTGTCGATGTACGACCGGGGCCGGTCGACCGGGCACCAGTACAACGGGCCGTCGGCCGAGACCGGCGGTCCGACGTTCCCCCCGACCGAGCCGGCCGCCGCCTGGGCCGCCCGGGCCGCGGCGAGCTGCGCGGCCAGCTCCCGCTCGTACTGCTTCCGCAGGCGCTCGACGAGGGCCTCGGACTCCGCCACCTTGTCGTCGAGTGCCGCCTCGGCGGCGGCGGCGGCCTCCTGCTTCTGCTGCAGCGTCCCCTGCTCCGCCCTGGCCTCCTCCAGCACGGGCTGGAGCTGCGCCAGATAGCCGCCGAGCTCGCTCTTGTAGCGGTCCAGGCGCTCGCGCCGCACCTGGAGGCCGGCGGCCACGTCGGAGTCGCCCTGGCTGAGGACCTCGAGGTACGAGAGCCGGTCGGTGAGGTTCCCCAGCGACTCGGCCTCCAGGACCAGCTCCAGGGCCGTGGCCGGCCCGTTGATGTACGCGGTCCGGGCCCTCGAGTTGAGACTGGCCTGGAGCTCCTTGACCTCGCGCCTGGTCTTCCTGATGCCCTTCTCCACCTCGGCGATCGCCGCTCGGAGGGCCTCTGCCTGGGCGGTCAGCTCGGCGACCCGGCGCGTGGCCGCCGCCAGGTCGGCCTGGACCTGCTCGTAGTGCGCCTGGGCGGCCTCGAGGTCCCGCGCCAGATCACGCAGTTCGGCCTTGGCGGCGTCGAGCTCGCGCTTCGTCTGCTGCTGGGCGCCGGCCGGTCCGGGGCCGACCTGGGCCAAGGCGAGCACGCACAGCAAGGCTCCGGCGACATGCCGGAGCCGGCGGCGCGAAGATCCCCGGCTCTCGCCCCTCACTGAACCCGCCTTGTTTACCGGAATCCTGGGAAACGCGTCAACTCGTGTGCCCAGCGTGACGCTCGAGCCGAGGCGATGCAAGCAGGCGCGCTCAGAACTCGGTGGCCGGGAGCCCGAGCTCGCGGGCGATCAGGACCCGCTGGATCTCGCTGGTCCCCTCACCGATCTCCAGGACCTTCGAGTCGCGGTAGAACCGGGCCACCGGGAACTCCTCGATGAACCCGTAGCCACCGTGGACCTGGACCGCCTCCCGGGCGCAGGTCACGGCGACCTCGCTCGCGTACAGCTTGGCGATCGACGCCGCGGCCTTGTACGGCCGCCCCCGCTCCTTGAGCCAGGCCGCCTTGTAGGTGGCCAGGCGGGCGGTCTCGACCGCCACCCGCATGTCGGCGATCTTGAACTGGAGCCCCTGGAAGGCGCCGATCGGCCTCCCGAAGGCCTCCCGCTCCTTGGCGTAGTCCACGGACTCGTCGAGGCACCCCTGGGCCAGGCCGACCGCCAGGGCCGCGATGGCGATCCGCCCGTCGTCGAGCGTCCGCAGGAACTGGGCGAACCCCTTGCCCCGCTCCCCGAGCAGGTTCTCCTCGGGGACCCGCACGTCGTTGAACGCGAGCTCGTGGGTGTCCGAGGCCCGCCAGCCGACCTTCCGGTAGGACTTCCCGACCTCGAAGCCGGGCGTGTCGGTGGGGACGATGATCGCCGAGATCTCCTTCCCGCCGTCCACCTCCCCGGTCACCGCGGTGATCGTGCACACCTTGGAGATCTCGGTCCCGGAGTTCGTGATGAACGCCTTCGATCCGTTGATGACCCACTCGCCGCCCTCGATCCGGCCGGTGGTTCTGGTGGCCTCGGCGTCGGAGCCGCCGCCCGGCTCGGTGAGCCCGAACGAGCCGAGGATCTCGCCGCGGCACATGGGGACAAGCCAGCGCTGCTTCTGCTCCTCGGTGCCGAACTCGTAGATCGGGTTCGCGCCGAGGCCGACCGCCGCCTCCAGCGTGATGGCCAGCGAAGAATCCACCCGGGCGATCTCCTCGATGGCGACGCACAGCGTGAGGAAGTCGGATCCCTGGCCGCCGTACTCCTCGGGGAACGGGATCCCGAACAGCCCGAGCTCGGCCATCTGCTTGACGATGTCCATCGGGAGCTTGCCCTCCCGGTCCATCTCCTCGGCGCGCGGAGCGATGACGTCCGCGGCGAAGGCCCGCACGGCCGTGCGGAATTCCTCCTGCTCGGGCGCCAGGTCGAAGTCCATGCCCGGGAGCCTACCGCTCCTCCCCCGTCCGCCGTGGCTCGTCCACCCGCTCGGGCGGGCGTACCATGCTCCCGTGGCCCAGACCACCGATCCGGTCGAGGCCGGACGCACGGCGCTCGAGCGCCACGCCTGGCAGGAGGCCTACGACATGCTGGTCGAGGCCGACCGGAACGCTTCCCTGCCGGGCGACGGTCTGCGCCTCCTGGCGGATGCGGCATGGTGGTCCGGGCAGCCCGACGCGGCGCTGGAGGCCTTCGAGCGGGCGTACGGCGCCTATCTCAAGGAGGGGACCCGCTCGGCGGCGGCGATGGTCGCGTTCGAACTGGCACGGCAGCACGCCATGCGCCTGGCCATGCCGATGGCCCAGGGATGGATGGCCCGGGCGGAACGGCTCGGGGCGGAGGACCCGGAGTGGCCGGTCAACGGCTGGCTGGCCTGGATGCGGGGCCTGATCGCGCTGACCAAGCAGGGTGATCTCGAGGCGGCGGCCACGCACTACGACCGCGCCCTCGAGTTCGCCGAGCGGACCGGCGACCGCGATCTCCAGGGCATCACGCTCTACGACAAGGGATACACCCTCTGTGCCCGCGGTGAGGTCGCCGCGGGCCTGGCCCTGATGGACGAGGCGATGACCGCGGTCGTCGGCGAGGAGCTCCAGCCCGTGGCGGCGGGCTACGTCTACTGCGGGATGATCGCCATGTGCTCGCAGCTCGGCGATTACGCGCGGGCCGCGGAGTGGACGGAGGCCACCACACGGTGGTGCGCGCGCAACGGGATCACCGGGGGGTTCCCGGGCGTCTGCCGCGTCCATCGAGCGGAGATCATGCGGCTCCGCGGGTCGTGGCCGCTGGCCGAGCAGGAGGCCCGCCTGGCGGCCGAGGAGCTCCCTCGGTTCAACTTCCTGGTGGGGCTCGGGTACGCCTTCTACGAGATCGGCGAGATCCGGCGGCGGATGGGGGACTTCACCGCCGCGGAAGACGCGTACGCCCGGGCGCACGAGCACGGCCTCAGCGCCCAGCCTGGGCTGTCGCTGCTGCGGCTGGCCCAGGGAAAGGTCAAGGCCGCCTCGGAGGGGATCCGGCAGGCGCTCGCGGAGACCAAGGACCGCCTCGCCCGCGTGCGGCTCCTCGCGGCACAGGCCGAGATCGACATCGCCGCCGGCGACCTGGAGACGGCGAGCGCGGCCGTCGACGAGCTGGACGGCATCGTCGAGACGTACGAGCCGCCGGCGCTCCACGCCATGGCCGCCTGCGTCCGGGGGGCGCTCGGTATCGCTCAGGGGGATCCCGCAGCCGCGCTCCCGCACCTCCAGCGGGCCCGCCAGCAATGGCAGGAGGTCGACGCGCCCTTCGAGGCGGCCGAGACCCGCCTCTACCTCGGGAGCGCCTATCGGGCGCTGGGGAACGACGAGGCGGCAGCGCTGGAGCTGAGGGCCGCCCGGTCCGCGTTCGAGCGGCTTGGGGCTAGGCCGGCCGCCCAGCGGGCCGGAGAGCTTCTCGGCCAGATCGCGTCGTCGGCCGAGCGACCCGAGCGCGTGCGGCGGGCGTTCATGTTCACCGACATCGTCAAGTCCACGGACCTGGTGGGCGTGATCGGCGACGGGGCCTGGGAGAGCCTGATCGCCTGGCACGATCAGGCCCTGCGCTCGCTGATCGCGGCCCACGGGGGTGGCATCGCCCACCACACCGGCGACGGGTTCTTCGCCGCGTTCGATGACGCGGCGTCGGCGCTGCGGTGTGCGGTCGCCATCCAACGAGCCCTGGCCGAGCACCGCCGTGCCCACGGGTTCGCGCCGTTCGTGCGGATCGGCATCCACGTCGGGGAGGCCAGCCAGGTGGGCCAAGACTTCCGCGGCGGCGAGGTGCACAAGGCCGCCCGGGTCGCCGCCCAGGGCGGCGCCGACGAGATCGTCGCCAGCGAGGAGACCGTGGCCGAGGCGGACGGCTTCACGCTGACGGACGTCCGCGAGGTGTCGTTGAAGGGCATCGCCGAGCCGGTCCGCGTCGGGCTGGTCGACTGGCGCTAGCCCGGCGTCAGCGCGCGGACGGAACCCGAGGAGCGCGCACAGGTTGCCGTAGGCACGTACCGGCCATCCGCTTCTCGGCCAGGGTGGCGGGTACGCGCCCCCGCCGACGTGCTTGACTTGCCGGACCACCGGGAGGAGCATCCTGCCAACGAGGCTGGAGGGGGGAAGGGTGGCGGCGACTGGGACGGAGATGCGGACCCGACAGGGGACCGGCAGCATGGCGGCTCGGGTCCTGTTGGTGCTGGCCGGGGTGCTGATCATCTTGGGGCTGGTGCTGCCGGAGTTCCCCGGTGGCTCCTTCATCGACTGCAACGACGAGGTGGGGATCTGCGTGGCCACCACGCTCGAGCACGGGAGCCCGCTCATCCCGGTGGTCATCGCCCTGGTCGCCCTGGGCCGCGGGGCCGGGGCCGTGGGCTACGCCCGGGGCCTCGCGCTGGCAGCGGGCATCGGCGCGGTGCTGATCTTCGGGGCCCACCTGGCCTACCCATTCTTCCGCAACGAGCCCGTGGGTCTCGCGGTGTATCCGGGCCTGGGCGCAGGGGTGGTGCTGTTCGTCGCTGTCTGGCGACTGCGCTCCCCCGCCTAGCCCCGGGCGGGGCGGAACCCTCGGACGTCGAGGATCGACCCGGAACGCTTCCCCTTCGGTTGGAGGACGGCCTCGACCCGCTGGCCGATCCCCAGAGGACGGTCGCCCCAGTCGACGAGGAAGTGCATCAGGACGGTGTCCGCGCCGTCGAGGCGTACCAGCCCCATGGCGACCGGCTCGTCGAGCTCCTCGCCCTCCAGGCCGACGTAGCCCACGGTGAACGACTCGAGGACGCCGCCGGGGCCGACCGTGGCGTCGGCGCGCAGCTCGTCGAAGCACCGCTCGCAGAACAGCCGGGCCGGGCAGTACGTGATCGCGCAGCGCTCGCACCGCGAGGCCAGGAACTCGCCGCGGTCGCGGAGGGCCGCGGAGAACGCCTCGCCCGCCACCCCGGGGGTGTACCGGTGGCGGATGGGGACCCGGCCCTCGCGGAGGATGACCTCGGTGGGGTCCGCGACCTTGTCGAACACTAGACCGCGCCTCCCACGTCGCGGCGGCGACGGGGCCGCTCCGCGGGCGGCCTGGCCTGGCGGCGGCCCTTGCGCCGCCCGCCGCGGCGCAGCGACGCGTCGCGGGGCCGGAAGTAGAGGATGTCGAGGATCGAGCCCTCGCGCTCGTCCTCGGGCTTCCACACCGCCTCGACCTCCATGCCGATCCGGACGTCGTCCGGCTCCACCTCGCCGAGCTTGTGCATGATCCCGATCCCCGGGCTGGCGCCGTCGATCTCGATGACCGCCGGCAGCTCCGGCTGTTCGAGCTTCACCATGTCCCAGCGGATGTAGCAGATCGAGAAGGTGTTGATGCGCCCGGTGTCCTGGACCTGGACCCACCGGTCGGTCGGGCGGAAGTCCTGCTCGCAGAACATCCGCGGCGGCACCAGGATCCGGCGGCACTTCCGGCACTCGCGGGCCAGGATCCGGCCGTCCTTGAGCCCGCGCAGGAACTCGCCCACCGCCACGCCGGTGTCCCAGGCGTACCGGGCGTCGACGGCGAAGTCGACCGCGCCGACCGCCTTCCGGAAGTCCTCGTCGGTGAGCGAGTGCCCGGCCGTGGTGTACGGCGGGGTCTGGACGGTCTCCACCGGCCGGGGCGCCGGCGGCCGCAGGCGAGCCGTCCGAGACGCGGGCCCCCGCGAGGCCCTCCGCCGGGCCGTCACTTGCCCATCACCACCACCGTCCCCACTTGCATGAGGTCTCCCCAGGCCTGGGCCACCCCGCGTCGCGGATCGCCGGGGACCTGACGCTTGCCGGCCTGTCCCGACAGCTGCCAGTAGAGCTCGGCGATCTTCATGAGGCCCGCGGCCGCGATCGGGTTCCCGACGCCCAGGAGCCCGCCGGACGGCGTCGACGGGAGGTCACCGTCGCGGTTCAGCACGCCGTCCTTCATGGCCTCGGGGGCCTTACCCTTGTCGAACAGAAGCAGCCCCTCGAGGTGGTGAAGCTCCTTGTAGTCGAACGGGTCGTAGGCCTCGGCGATGTGGATCTCCTTCCGAGGCTCCTTGATCCCGGCCATCCGGTACGCCTGGCGGGCGGCATACTCGACGTACCGCGGGTAGTACAGGTCCCGGTTCGTCCAGTAGGCCGTGTCGAGGTGCCACCCCACGCCGTCGATCCACACCGGCTTGTCGGTGACTCGCTTGGCGACGTGCTCGGCGGCCAGCACGACGGCCACCGCGCCGTCGGACACCGGCGAGACGTCGAGGCGCTGCACCGGCCAGGCGAGCACCTCGGAGTTGAGGATGTCCTCGACGGTGATGTCCGGCTCCCCGAGGAGCGCCGCCGGGTGGTCGGCGGCGTTCCGCTTGTTCTTCACCGCGACCTGGGCGATGTCGCGCTTCTCGAGGCCGTGCACCGTCATATAGCGGTTCATCTCGAGCGCGAAGATCCACAGCAGGTTCGGGCCCAGCGGCCGCTCCAGGATGTTGTCGAAGATCGTGATGAACGCTCCCTGGGCGTGCGGCTGGGTGGAGGACATCTTCTCCTCGGCCACGACCAGGCAGGTGTCGAACATCCCCGAGGCGACCTGGTACCAGCCGTGGATCGTCACGAACACCCCGGTGCCCCCGCCGACGAACGTCCGGAAGTAGGGCTTGCCGAACCCGCCGGCGCCGTCGGACAGGTACTCGCCCTTCATGTGGACCCCGTCGAACGCGTCGGGCGCCGTGCCCATGGCCACGGAGTCGATGTCCTCCAGACGCATCTCGCAAGAGTCCAGGGCGGCCCGGGCGGCCTCCCAGGCCAGCTCCTTCCCGGTCTCCTGCGCCCGGCGGACGAACTTGGTCATCCCGGCGCCGACGACGGCCACCCGCTGGCCCACTATCCTGCCCTCCGATCCGCGTACTCGATCAGCTGGATGGGGTTGCCGTCCGGATCGCGGAGCGTGGCGAACCGGGCGAACCCCTCGACCTCGCCGACGTGCTCCTCGAACTCCGCGCCGCGGGCGTCCAGGGCGGAGCGCGCCGCGTCGAGGTCGTCCACCGCGAACACCGCGGTGGCGCCTCCCGGCTCGGCCGGGTGGCCCTCGGTGGCGCCGTGGAGCGCCAGCCGGACCGGCCCGGCGTCGAACAGCGCCCACTCTCCGGCCTCGCGGCGGAGCAGGCGCAGGCCGAGGACCTCCTCGTAGAACTTCACGGCCCGGTCCATGTCGGAGGTCCAGTAGTACACGTGGTCGAGCGGCCCGAGCACCTCACGCCACCGCCTCGTCCGCCGCGTACACCGCGACCGCGGCCGTGGTCGTCGGGACGCCGCGCCAGGACTGGGCGACGGCCACCTCGGCGTCCTCCACCTGGCGCTCGCCCGCCTCGCCGCGGAGCTGGAGGACGCACTCCAGCGTCCGGGCCAGACCGGCCGCCTCGAAGAGGTAGCCCTGCCCCAGCGACCCCCCCGAGGCGTTGACCGGCAGCTCCCCGTCGCGATCGAAGAACCCCTCCTCGAGCATGGCCCCGGCGTCGCCAGGCCGCGCCAACCGTAGGGCCTCGAGGTGCATGAGCTCCCGGTAGGAGTAGGTGTCGTCGACCTCCGCCAGGTCGACGTCCCGGGTCGGATGGCCGAGGCCCGCCATCCGGTACGCCCGGTCGGCCGCGGCCCGAACGTAGTCGGCCTCGTGCCAGGATCGGCTCTCGAGCGTCGGAGAGCCCGAGGACCATCCCACCCCCAGCACCCACACCGGGGCGTCGGTCAGGTCCCCGGCCCGATCCGCCGAGGCCAGGACCAGCACCACCGCGCCGTCGGCCCGGCGCGAGGCGTCCAGCCGGCGGAGCGGGTACCACAGCGGCTCGGAGGCTGCGACGTCGTCGGGGCTCACCTCGGAGGGATACGCGGCCCGCGGGTTGTCGAGCGCCGCCGTCCGGTTCTTGGCCACCACGAGCGCGCACTGCTCCTCGGTGGTCCCGGAGACCTCCAGGTACCGGTTCATCTCCAGCCCGGCGACGGCCAGCGGCGAGACGTCGAGCGGGCGGTTCCACACGGGGTCCATGGCGAACTGGTGGATGTGGCCGAGCGACAAGATGTCCGAGGCCTTGCTGTGGCCCTCGATCGCCACGACGCCCGCGGCGCCGGACCGGATCAGCATCACCGCGGTGGCCACCCCGAACAGGCCGTCGGCCGTGACCGTCTGGACTGGGCGCAGCGCGGCGCCGATCTGGTCGGGGACGTACTCGTCGAAGATGCTGGTTCCCTCCCAGAAGTCCTCGGAGACGGCGACGAACGAGTCGACGTCCTTCCGGGGGTCGATCCCCGCGTCGTCGTAGGCCCGGAGGGCGGCCTCGAACGTCAGCTCCTTGTACGAGAGGCCGGCGGTGATAGGCGCGAAACCGGCGTGACCCACGCCGACGATCGCCACTCGGTCGGTCATGCGCGCGCGAGTCTAGCAACGGCCCCCGGCCGGCGCACCCGACGGGGCGGGTAGGGATATCACTCGGCCCTCACTTGGCGTCCCGCGAAGCGCCCTGTAGAGTTCCGTGGTCTGCCTGAGATGAGGGGTTCGGGATGATCAAGAAGACGCACGCTCTGCTCGTCGCGCTGGCCGTCGCCGTTGGCGGGGCGCTCCCAGCCACCGCCGCCGACGTCCGCGACCTGAAGGACGACCCCGCCGAGTTCATCGCCTCCGGGAACGACATCCAGGACCGGCTCGGCCGGTCGCTGGCCTTCGGCGACATCGACAACGACGGGTTCACGGACCTGGCCTCCGGCGCGCCCCTCGACGAGCCGCCCGGAGTGGATCTGACGGACAATCGCGGGGCTCTCCACGTCTACTTCGGCGGGCCCGGGTTCTCGGGCCAGTTCAGCGATCCGGACCTCATCATCTACGGCGAGGAGGGCTGCACCGGCGCGGGGTGCGCGCTCAACAACAACGACAAGTCCGACGTGCTCGGCAAGGGCGTAACGATGGGCGACGTGGACGACGACGGGAAGGCGGACCTGGTGGTGAGCGCGCTCCGCGCCAAGGCCGTGGCCGGGGGCGGGGACGCCGGCAGGGTCGGGAAGATGTACGTCTTCTTCAACCGCGGGCGGGCCGGCTGGAACACGATCGACGGGGGAAGCGCCGCCCAGGCCGACGTCACGATCATCGGCGACCAGCACCAGGGGGACATCGGCATCCACCTCGACACGGGCGACTTCGACAAGGACGGGATCAGGGACATCCTCGCCGGGGCCGCGGCCGTGAACTCGCAGGCCGCCGGGGGCGTGTGGGTGATCTACGGCCGGGAGACGTGGCCAGCGACGATCGACCTCCGCGGTGGGCCGGTCGCCGAGACCATCGTCGTCCAGGGGTCCGACGGGGACGACATGCTCGGACACGGGGTCGCCGCCGGGGACCTGAACGGCGACGGCACGGCGGACATCGCCGCCGGCGCGCCCTTCGGCGGCTCGGGGTGTGGCGGCGACGTCGCCGGGAAGGCCTACGTGATCTTCGGGCCGGTCTCGCCGAGCACGTCGGTCCAGTCGATCACCACGGTCGCCGACGTGACCGTGAACTCCGACGACGTCGGGGACGAGCTCGGGCGCCGACTGGCGATCGGGAACGTCGGCGGTAGCGCCACCCGGGACCTCATCCTCGGAGCGCCGTGCGGCGACGCGTCCGGGAAGACCGACAATGGGGTCTCGCACGTCCTGTTCGGGCCGCTCACGGCCGGGACGAAGGACGTGGATGCTGCGGCCGACCTCCAGGTGCTCGGCGAGGACCACGACGACTCGCTGGGCGTCGACACCGCCGCGGCTGACCTCGACGGCGACGGCAAGACCGACCTCGTTCTCGGCGCCGATGGCGGCGACGGCCCGAATGAGGATCGGACGCAGGCCGGCGAGGTGGCGGTCCTGTTCGGCTCGGTCCCCACGGGGACGCGCAACCTGGCCAGCTCGCCGGCCGACCTGACCGTGTACGGCGCGAACAAGGACGACCACCTGGGCATCTTCGTCGGGGCGGGGAACGTGGACGACGCCGGCGGCGCCGACCTGGGGATGACCGCGCCGGTCGGGAACGGGCTGCCCGAGGTGGGCCAGCCTCAGGCCGGCGAGGTCCACGTCCTGACCGGGATCGCCGGCGGCGGCGGCGGGGGCGGCGGGAACTGCACCGAGTCGGGCACGCCCGGCAACGACACGCTGGTCGGTACGTCCGGCGCCGACGTCCTGTGCGGCAAGGGCGGCAACGACACGCTCCTCGGCAAGGGGGGCAAGGACACCCTGAAGGGCGGTGGCGGCAAGGACACGGCCAAGGGTGGCGGCGGCAAGGACACCGTCAAGGGCGGGGGCGGCAAGGACACCGTCGTCGGCAACGCCGGGAACGACGTCCTCCGAGGGAACGCCAAGAACGACACGCTCAAGGGCGGCCCGGGCGCCGACAACTTGAACGGCGGCCCCGGGACCGACACCTGCATCGGCGGCGGTGGCGCCGATGTCGTCAAGAACTGCGAGTAGCTAGGCGCCGGCGGAGGCGCCCGGCTCGGCGCCGGCCAACCACAGGCGCTCCGGGGGGAGGAACGTAGGTCCCTCCCCCCGGGCCGCGGCCCGGAGGAGCTCGTAGAGCGGCGAGCCGCGGAGCGTCTCGGCGCGCTTGGGGAGGTCGATCTCCACGCGGAGGAGCCCGGGCGAGTCGTGGGCGGCGTCGCCGGCCAGGCTCTCGATCAGATCGCGGAGCGGGCGATTCCCGTCGAGCGTGTAGCCTCGGAACCGCCGCACGCCGTGCTCGAGCGCCGCGGCCCCCAGCGCCTGGAGAAGCAGGTATCCGACGCCGCGGCCCTGGTAGTCGTCGATGACGGTCACGGCGGCCTCGGCCACCTCCGGTTCGGCCGGCAGCCGGACGTACCTGGCCACGCCCAGGCCCTCGCCGTGGTCGAGGTCGAGGGCCACCAGCGCGTAGTGGTCGTCGTAGTCGATCTCGGTGAGGTACGCGAGCTGCTCGTCGGTGAGCCGGTCGAGCTGGGCCATGAACCGGCGGTACCGGGACTCGGGCGAGAGCCGCTCGAACCCGGCGACCAGGAGCGCCTTGTCGTCCGGCACGATCGGCCGGATGCGCACGCGGGTGCCGTCGCGCAGCGTGGCATCCGTGCTATGGCGGCGGACGAACTCGGGATCGGCCACGGCGGTCAGCCTACCGGAGGGCGGCTCAGACCTCGTCGCCGTGGGCGGAGATCCGCTCCTCGTCGAGGACGATCCCCAGCCCCGGCTCCTCGGGGAGCGCCACGAACCCGTCGGCGCCGATCCTTGTGGGCTCGGCCAGCATCGCGTCGCGGGCCTCGACGGTCCATCCCGGCGGGTCGATCGGGTACTCGCACCACGTGGCGTTGGCCGCCGCGCCCATCACCTGCAGATTGACGCGGAGACCGATGCCGTTGGTCCACGTGTGGGGGGCGAACCCGAGGCCCGCGGCCTCGGCCATCCCGGCCACCTTGCGGGCCATCAGGATCCCGCCGGTGAGGAGGGCGTCGGGCTGGAGGATGTCGACGGCCCGGTGCTCGACCAGGTCCCGGAAGCCGTGGAGGTCCGACAGCAGCTCCCCCCCGGCCAGAGGTACCGAGGTCCGCTGCCGGAGCGCCGCGTACCCCCGGTAGTCGAACTGGTCGAGCGGCTCCTCCAGCCAGGCGACCTCCAGTTCCTCGAGAGCGCGCGCCGTGCGGACGGCTCGGGCCAGGTCCCACTCCGGGTACTCGGCGAAGCCGTGGACCCGCCACCCCTGGTTGGCGTCCACCATGATCGTGAGGTCCGGATGCGCCTCGCGGACCGCCCGGACCAGCGCCACGTCCTCCTCGACGGACGGCCACCGGATCCTCAGCTTCACGGCCGTGAACCCCTGCTCCCGGAGGGCGTGGACGTCCTCCACCCGCCGGGCCGGCTCGCGCAGCTCACCGGTCGAGGCGTAGGCGCGGACGCGGCTCCGGGCGCCCCCCAGCAGCCGCCACACCGGGAGCCCGGCCGCCTTCCCGATCAGGTCCCAGCACGCCGGCTCGACGTGCCAGGCCCGCAGGCCGAGGGCCCGGGTCGCCGACCGCAGCAGCTTGAAGATGTCCTCGACCTGCGTGGGGTCCCGGCCGACCAGGACGAGACGGAGCAGGTTGACCAGGCCCTTGGCCTCGTCGGCGATCAGCGGCGAGGCCGTCACCCCCTCGATCCCCTCGTCGGTCTGGAGCCGGAAGATGGCGCACCCGTTCGTCATCTGCGGGAACCCCGGCAGCCACGACGGCGAGAAGGTCTCCGGCAGCGGGAAGTGGCACAGGTGCACGCGGACGCTGGTGATCTTCATCGGCGCGAATGATGACCGGCCGCCCGAAGGGCGGGCAAGCGGTCAGCCGAGGTGAGCCACCTCGCCGAACGCCACGGCCACCACCCGGCCGTCCACCCGCACCAGCAGCCCGCCCCGCTCGTCGACGTCGACGGCGGTGCCCTCCACGGTGAGCCCCTCGGTCGTCGTGGCGCGGACGCGCCGGCCGAGCGTCGAGCACACCGCGCGATAGGAGCCGAGGACCCGGTCGGCGAAGCCCGGGTCGGCCGGGCGGTACGACGCCGTGAATGCCACGAGGAACCGCCCCAGCAGCGCGGCGGCGTCTCCCTCGCCTCCCTCGCGGGCCAGGCTCGTGGCCGCGGCCCGGACCTCGGGCGGGAACTCGTCCTGGGCCATCGAGACGTTCACCCCGACGCCGAGGACCAGGTGGACGAGCCGCCCGCCGGAGACCTTGGCCTCGGGCAGGATCCCGCCGACCTTCCGGTCCGCGATCACCAGGTCGTTCGGCCACTTGGCCGCCATCCCGGCTCGGGCCGCGCCGGCCATATCGGTGGCGGCCAGGAGCGACACGAGCGCGGCCCGGTCCACCGGGAGCATCGGCCGGAGCACGACCGAGAACAGCAGCGACTTCCCCGGCGCGGAGGCCCAGGTCCGCCCCAGCCGGCCACGGCCGGCGGTCTGGTGCCCGGCGGCCACCACCGTCCATTGCGGGGCGCCGGCCTCGGCCAGCGAGGCGGCGACGGTATTCGTGGAATCGGTCCGTTCGAGGAACCGGGGAGGGACCTCGATGCCTGCCTGACGGGTAGCCTGCTCCAGGCTATCCTGACTCAGCATCGGCCCGGATCATCCCACGCCGGGAGGAACAGCCCTGTGGCAGAGCGCGTCCTGATCGCCAACCGGGGGGAGATCGCGGTCCGGGTGATCCGGACCTGCCGCGAGCTGGGCATCCCCACGGTGGCCGTCTACTCCGACGTCGATCGCGACGCCCTCCACGTCGAGCTGGCCGACGACGCCTACCGCCTGGGCCCCGCCACCCCGTCGGAGTCCTACCTCAACATCCCCGCGATCGTCGAGGCCGCGCGCCGGGCCGGCGCCACGGCCGTCCATCCAGGCTACGGGTTCCTGGCGGAGAACCCGGACTTCGCCCGGGCCTGCGCCGAGGCGGGGCTGGCGTTCATCGGGCCGCCTCCCGAAGCCATGGAGCGGATGGGCGACAAGGCCGCCGCCCGGCGGGCCGCCGAACAGGTCGGCGTGCCGGTGGTCCCCGGGATCTCGGAGCCGGTCGGCGTCGAGCGCGCCCAGGCCGTCGCCGGCGACGTCGGCTTCCCCCTCGCGGTGAAGGCCGCGCACGGCGGCGGCGGCAGGGGCATGCACCTGGTCTCCGACCCCGGGGAGCTGGTCGACGCCGTCGAGCGCTCCGCCCGGGAGGCCAGGGCGTACTTCGGGCGCCCCGAGGTCTACCTCGAGCGCTACCTGCACCGGGCGCACCACGTCGAGGCCCAGATCATCGCCGACACCCGCGGCAACTTCTCGTTCCTCGGCGAGCGCGACTGCACGCTCCAGCGCCGCTACCAGAAGCTGGTCGAGGAGAGCCCCTCCCCGGTGGTGGACGCCGACCTCCGCCAGCGCATCGGCGAGGCGGCCCTGGCCGTGGCCAAGGAGGCCGGGTACACGAACGCCGGGACGGTCGAGTTCCTGGTGGAGGACGATGGCTCGTTCTACTTCCTGGAGGTGAACGCCCGCCTCCAGGTGGAGCACCCGGTGACCGAGATGGTCACCGGCCTCGACCTGGTGCGGCTCCAGATCGAGGTGGCGCTCGGCGAGAAGGTCGACCTCCAGCCGGACGCCCGTGGGCACGCCATCGAGTGCCGCATCAACGCCGAGGACGCCGGGAGCGACTTCCTGCCGGGGCCGGGGACCGTCACCTCCCTGCGGCTGCCGGCCGGTCCGTTCGTCCGCGTCGACGCCGGGATCACCGAGGGCCGGACGGTGGCCGGCGAGTACGACTCGCTCTTCGCCAAGCTCATCGTCTGGGGGCCCGACCGGGAGGCGGCCCGGCGGCGGACGCTGCGGGCGCTCGAGGAATTCGTCGTCGAGGGCGTCCCCAGCACGATCCCGTTCCATCGGTGGGTGCTCGACACGCTCACGTTCCGGGAGGCCAGCCACACGACGCGGTGGGTGGAGCAGGCGCTCGCCGACGGCCAGTTCGAGCCGCCGGAGGCCGCCGGGGCGGCCCGCCGGGAGGCCCTCCCCGAGCCGGCGCGGGTCGTCGTCGAGCTCGACGGCCGCCGGGTGCCGGTGCGTGTCTGGGGCGACGACGTCCCGGTCGCCCCAGCGCCCCCGGCCGCCGCGGCCCACGCCGCGCACGGGGGCGCGGGCGACACCATCGTGGCCCCGATGCAGGGGACGATCCTCACGGTCATGGTCGAGGAGGGCCAGGAGATCAAGGCCGGCGACGTCGTCTGCATCCTGGAGGCCATGAAGATGGAGAACCACATCGCCGCCACCCACGACGGCGTGGTGGCCTCCGTGGCGGTCCAGGCGGGCGACCCCGTGGACACCGGGCAGGTCCTGGTCTCTATCCGGTAGCGGCCTACCGCGAGGGCGGGGCCACGTCCGGGAGCACCTTGCCGATCCGGCCGCGGTTGCGCGAGACGACCCCGTAGGCCCAGGCCGCCGCCCGCCTGGCCGCGGGGGAGCGCCCGATGAACCGCCCCACGGGCCGCATCCGACGGAGCTGCTCCAGCGTCGGGCCCACCGCCTCGCCGCCGCTGATCAGCCGGCCCTCGACCACCAGGTGGAACGAGCCGAATCGGTCCTCCTTCGACAGCTTCCCCAGGTGCCGGTCGGCGTCCGGGGAGTCGAGCGTCGCGGTCCGCAGCCGCCGCTCCGTGTCGGCGGCCACCGCCAGCCGCGCCGTGAGGCGGCACACGGGGCAGGCCCCGTCGTAGAACAGGATCGCCTCGTTCACGCGTGCCTTCTTTCCCCGCCGGGCGCCGGGCGACGCGTCACCGCGCCGGCCGGCCCCACTCGTCGCGCCCAGAGACCCGGACGCCCGCGTCGCGGATCCCGTACCGGCGGTTGACGGCGATCAGCACCGCGGTCAGCGGCTCGACGACCCGGGCCATCGACAGCGGGCCGCAGTCGACCCACCGCAAACCGGGGACCAGGTCCACGAGCTCCCCCACCGCGGCCTTGGCCTCGGCGTCCGCGCCGCACAGCAGCACATCGGCATCCACCGGGCGGCCGAGCTCCTCGAGGGCCTCTGCACCCACCGAGTGGAACCCGGCCACCAGCCGGACGGCGTCCGGGAGGAGGGCCGCGGCCTGCTCGGCCGCGGAGCCGTGCCAGGGGCGCAGCACATGGGTCGCGCGCCCTCCGACGGCGGTGGCCAAGGGGGTCGTCGTGTCGCACACCACGACGCCGTCGGGGAGCGCCTCGCGGATCGACCGGTAGGTCTCGGCCTGGCCCGCGTACGGCACCGTCACGAATACGAGGCTGGCCCCGGCCACCGCGGCCGCGTTCTCGGCACCCTCGACCGGGGCGTCCCGACCGAGCCGCCCGCGGGCCCGCTCGGCGGCCGCCGCCCCGCGGTCCTCGGAGCGGGAGCCGATGACCACTCGTCGCCCGGCGGCGGCGAGGCGGAGCGCCAGGCCGAACCCCAGGTCCCCGGTCCCGCCCACGACGGCCACCGGGCGATCCGGCGACCGGCTCATCGCGCGGGACGGTACTCGCCGAAGACCCGGCGCAGGGCGTCGGAGACCTCGCCGAGGGTGGCCCGGGCGGCCAGCGCCTCGCGCATCGGGTACAGCAGGTTGTCCGTCCCCCGGGCGGTCTCCTCGACCGCCGCCAGTGCCCGGTCCACCGCCCCCTGGTCGCGGGAGCCTCGCAGCTCGCGCAGGCGCTCCTCCTGGCTCCGGATCTGGGCCTCGTCGAGCCGGAGCAGCTCGACGGGCTCCTCCTGCTCCTCGCGGAACCGGTTCACGCCGACCACCACCCGCTCCCCCGACTCCACGTGCTGCTGGATGCGGAACGCCGACTCGTGGATCTCGTCCTGGATCCACCCCGCGTCGATGGCCGCCACCGCGCCGCCCATGCCGTCGATCTTCTCCAGGTACTCGAGGGCCCGGGCCTCGATCTCGCCGGTCAGGCGCTCGACCAGGTAGGAGCCGCCGAGCGGGTCGCCGGAGTCGGCGACACCCGACTCGTGGGCGATCACCTGCTGGGTCCGCAGCGCGATCTTCGCCGCCCGCTCGGTGGGCAGGGACAGCGCCTCGTCGAAGGAGTTCGTGTGCAGGGACTGCGTCCCGCCCAGGACCGCGGCCAGCGCCTCCAGCGCCGTGCGGACCACGTTGTTCTCCGGCTGCTGCGCCGTGAGCGTCGCGCCCCCGGTCTGCGTGTGGAAGCGCAGCATCGCCGACCTCGGGTCCCGGGCGCCGAACCGCTCCGTCATGATCCGCCCCCACATCCGCCGGGCGGCGCGGAACTTGGCCACCTCCTCGAAGAAGTTCATGTGGCAGGCGAAGAAGAACGACAGCCGTGGGGCGAACTCGTCCACGGCCAGCCCGGCGCGGAGCGCGGCCTCCACGTAGGCCACGGCGTTGGCCAGCGTGAACGCCACCTCCTGGACCGCCGTGGCCCCCGCCTCCCGCATGTGGTAGCCGGAGATCGAGATCGTGTTCCACCGCGGGACCCGCTCCCAGCAGTAGGCGAACAGGTCCGTGACGAGGCGCATCGAGGGCTCCGGCGGGTAGATGTAGGTCCCCCGGGCCGCGTACTCCTTGAGGATGTCGTTCTGGACGGTGCCCCCGATCTTCGACGGCGGGACGCCCTGCTCCTCGGCCACCAGCTCGTAGAGCAGCAGCAGGATCGCGGCGGTGGCATTGATCGTCATCGACGTCGTCACCTGGTCCAGAGGGATCCCGTCGAAGAGCCGGCGCATGTCGTCGATCGAGTCGATGGCCACCCCCGTCCGCCCGACCTCGCCCGCGGCGCGGGGGTGGTCGGAGTCGAACCCCATCTGCGTCGGGAGGTCGAAGGCCACGGACAGGCCGGTCTGCCCGTGGTCGAGCAGGTAGCGGAAGCGACGGTTGGTCTCCTCGGCGCTGCCCATCCCGGCGTACTGCCGCATCGTCCACAGCCGACCCCGGTACATGTCGCGGTACACGCCGCGGGTGAACGGGGGGGCGCCCGGCTCCCCGAGGTCGCGGGCCGGATGGAAGCCCTCGAGGTCGTCGGGACCGTACAGGCGCTGGATCTCGATCCCGGAGTCGGTGACCGGGCGGTCGTCCTGGGGCATGGCCGGGTACAGGCTACCCGGTCACGGGCACGCGGTGGGGCCGGCGCTCCCCTGGCAACCGCGGTCCCGGGCCAGCCGCGACGACAGCCTCGCGAGCCGCCATGCGGACGGGTCGTTGCGGGGATCGGCGTCGCCCAGGAGGTTGCGGAGCTGGAGGGGATCGGCTTGGAGGTCGTAGTACTCGCGGAACGCGACGGTCCGTCCTCCGGCCCCGTGGTACTCGATGTACTGGCGGTCCGGCGTGAGCACCGAGGCCCACGTCGGCACCGACGATGTCGGATCGGCCCAGTACTCGAGGAGCAGGCGCGAGCGGGTCCCCGGGTCGAGCAGCGACCTGCCGTCGAGGTCCTGGACGGCCGCCCCGGAGAACCCGGCGGCGCGGAGGACGGTCGGCGCGAGGTCGACGTTCGCCGCCAGGCGGTCGTCGACCGCCCCGGCGGCCAGGTGCCCGGGCCACCGCACGGCCATCGGCACCTGTACCGACGGCAGGTACGGGAACCGCTTGCCGTCGACGATGCCGTGCTGCCCCCACAGGAACCCGTTGTCGGACACGTAGACCGCCAGCGTCCGGTCCCGCTCGCCGAGCGATCCCAGCGAGCGCATCAAGCGCCCCACCAGGTCGTCCACCGACATCAGCGTGCGCAGCTGGCGGGCGCGGATCGTCCGGGTGGCCCATGGCTTGGCCGTGCGCTCCCGCACGTAGGGCGGCTTGTCGGAGCGGTTCGGTTCGGTCACGGCCCGCTCCGGCGCCCAGCGGGGAACCTCTGCCGCCGCGTACCGGGGCGCCGGCTCGAACGGTCCGTGGGGGGCGAAGGGCGCCACGAGGACGAACCAGGGACGCTGGTCCTCGTGCTCGAACGCGCGGAGGAACTCCACCGCGCGGTCCGCCGCGAAGTCGGTCGAATACTCGTCGACGCGCCGGACCTGGCCGTCCAGGTTCCACAGGCTCTGGTGGTATCCGACGTTGAACATCGCCCATCGATCGAAGAACGCCGGATCGACCTCCAGGGGCCAGTCGTTGAAGAGCTTGCCGGAGATCGCCGTGCGGTACCCGATCCCCTGGAGGATCCCCGGAAGCGCCGCCTCCAGCGACAGCGTCTCGCCGCCGTCGTTCGTGACGATCCTGTGGTTGTGCGCGTACCGGCCGGTCAGGATGCTGGCGCGGGCCGGGCAGCACAGCGGGGTGGTGGCGTACGCGCTCGTGAAGAGGGTGCCTCCTTCGATGAACCACCGGCGGACCTCCGGCATCACCTCGAACGTCCCCACGGGCTGATCGTCGGTCACCACGAGCAGCACGTTCGGGAGCTCCCGGGCGCCCCGTGGCGTCGGCCCTCCCGCGGGCCCACGGGACGGCGTGGCGGTTCGCTCGACCGGGGGCTCCACCGGGGGAACGGGCTCGGCGACCGGGACGCCGGCGCCCTCGAGCCCCGCCGGTCCACAGGCAGCGGCCAGCACCAAGAAC
>DASZZY010000207.1:0-4925 GCA_036260395.1 Actinomycetota bacterium | reverse complement strand
AGCGCCCGGGCCGGCCCCGTCAGCCGGTCGAGGTCCTCGAAGGTCGCGTCGTCGACCACCGCGACGTAGTCCAGGCGGGCCAGCGGCTCCGCCCCGATCCGCTTGGCCATCTCGGCCCGCAGCACCGCGGCGTCCCGCTCGCCCCCCTCCACCAGCCACGCCGCCCGGGCCAGCGCCTCGTACAGCGACGTGGCCGCCCGCCGCTCCTCGGGGGAGAGGTGGGCGTTGCGGGACGACAGTGCCAGGCCGTCCTGGTCCCGGACCGTGGGGCGGCCGACGACCTCCACCGGCAGGTCGAGGTCGCGCGCCATCCGGCGGATCACCGCCACCTGCTGGGCGTCCTTCTGGCCGAAGTATGCGCGGCAGGGCCCGACCAGCGAGAAGAGCTTGGCCACGACCGTGCACACTCCTCGGAAGTGGCCGGGCCGAGCAGCGCCCTCGAGCCGCTCGCCGAGCGGGCCGGGGTCGACGGTGACCTCCGGAGCACCCCCCGGGTACATCTCCTCGGCCGGCGGCGCGAAGACCAGGCCCACCCCGTGCCGCTCCGCCACGGCGAGGTCGCGGTCGAGGTCGCGTGGGTACGACGCCAGGTCTTCGGCGGGGCCGAACTGGAGCGGGTTGACGAAGATCGATGCAACCACGACGTCGCGGTCGCTCGACGCCGCGTCCAACAGCGAGGTGTGGCCGGCGTGGAGGGCGCCCATCGTCGGGACGAACCCGATCGTCCGGCCGGCGGCCCGCTCGACCGAGCATGCCTCCCGGAACGTCGCCCGCTCCGCGATCACCTCCACCGGGCGAGCTCCTCCTCGATCCGGCGGCGGCCCTCCTCGTCGAGTCGCCCGGCGTCCCGGGCCAGTCCGGCGGCCCCCCGGGCCAGGACGACGTAGGCCGGCACCGCGCCCGGGACGTGCTCGGACAGCGCCTCGAGGTTGCGCCGGATCGTCCCCCGGTCGCCCCGGGCGGCTGGCCCGGTCAGCGCCGCCTCGGCCCCCAGCGCCAGGGCGTTGTCGACGCTCGCCCGGGCCAGCGGGCCGAAGGCCCCGCGCGGGTCCTCGAGGCCCGCCGCCGCGAACGCCTCCTCGGCGATCCCGAGGACCACCACGAGGTAGTTCGAGGCGAACACCGCCGCCGCGTGGTAGAGCGGCTTCCACCGGTCCTCGACCGGGAAGGGCCGGCCCCCGGCATCCCGGGCCAGCCGCTCGCCGAGCGCGCGGCCCTCGTCGGTGTCCGCCGTCACGGCCACGGCGCTGCCGGGGAGGCGCTCGAGGGCCTCCTCGACCCCGGGGAACGTCTGGAGGGGGTGGATCGACAGCGTGGCGGCGCCCGCCGCGCCTGCCAGCGCCAGGGCGTCGAGCCCCACCGAGCCCGAGAGGTGGGCCACCGCCCGGCCGGGCGCCACGGCCGCGGCCACCTCGGCACAGGCCTCGGCGATGGCGTCATCGGGCACGGCGAGCAGGACGACCTCCGCCGCCCGGGCGGCCTCGGTCGGAGGAACGAGGGGGACGCCGGGGAGGAACCGCTCGACGCGCTCGCGGGTCCGGCCCCGCCCCGAGGCCGCCACCACGGCGTGCCCGGCCCGGCGGAGCAGCACGGCCAGCGCGGTTCCGACCCTGCCCGCCCCTACGACGCCGACGTCCATGGGGTCGTGCGGGTCACGCGGGGAGTATAGAGCCGGCGGTCGGAGGGATTGCTGGCGCGCGAGGGGCGAGGCGGGGCGGCGCTCAGACGGCCAGCGGCGGGGCGAACGGCCGGACGCCGCCCAGTGCCAGCGGCCCCAGCCGGAGCGACGCGACCTTCCGGCCGCCGGGGAGCGGCGGGTCGGCGTCGAGCTCCAGCAGCGGGACCAGCACGAAGCCGCGCTCGTGCATCCGCGGATGGGGGATCTCGAGGTCCGGCTCGCGCACCGCGCGGTCGTCGTAGGTCAGGACGTCGACGTCGATGACCCGCGGGCCCCACCGCTCGCCCCGGACCCGGCCGAGCGCGTCCTCCACGGCCAGGCAGGCCTCCAGCAACGGGCGCGGCTCGAGGTCGGTCTCCGCCTCGACCACGGCGTTCAGGTAATCCGGCTGATCCGGGCCCCCCACGGGGTCGGTCTCGTAGACCCGAGAGGACCGCAGGACGCGGACGCCGCGCTCTCCCAGGAGGTCGACCGCCCGCTGGAGGTTCGCCAGTCGATCCCCGAGGTTCGACCCCAGGCCGAGGTACGCCCGGCTCATCCCTGCTCATTCCTCGACGGCCTGGGCCACCGCCTCCGCGGCCACGTCGGCGGCATCGAGCCGGTCGGCCGCCAGCGGCTTGTGCACGATCGCCCGACAGGCGAGGACGCCGGGGCGGCCGGCGACCGACTCGGCGATCCGCTGGGCCAGCGTCTCGATCACCGAGAAGGACTCCCGGGCGACGACCGCGCGGACGAGCTCGACCAGCTCCCGGTAGTCGGCGGTCGTCGCCAGGTCGTCCTCTCGGGCCTCGACGTCGACCTCCAGGTCGACCAGGAACGGCTGGGCGGCGTCGCGCTCGCCCTCCCGGGCCCCGTGCCGCCCCTCGGTCCGGATCCCGGTCAGCCGCAGCCGCTGCATCGCTATTCCTCCTCGCCGTTCCCCAGCCCGGCGGCCGCCGGGTCCTCCAGGCCGTGCCCCGGCCGCTCGAACGAGACCCCGAGATCGAGGAAGCGCGGCCCCGCGTGCGCGTGCCGTGCCCCCAGGTGGTGGATCCGGAGGTAGTCGGCGATCAGCGGGAGGACCGTCTCCGGGGCGTCCTCGATGAGGAAATGCGAGCACCCGGGGAGCACGGCCACCGAGGCGCCGGGGAGCGTCTCGCCGAGGCGCTCCGCCAGGCTCGCGGGCAGGAACGGATCGTCCTCGCCCCACAGGACGAGGGCGCGCGCCCCGAGGTCCGACAGCCGGGCCTCCGAGCCATCGAGGCCCACGCCGTCGATGCCCGACGCGGCCCGGTGGAGGGCCGCGGGGTCCGCCGCCCACGGCCGCACGTACTCGGCGAGGGCCTCGTCGTCCAGCCGGTGCCGGTGGCCCATGCCGAGGTCGAAGGTCACCTCGAGGACCTGCCGGACGAACGACTCGTCGTACTCGCCCGCCCCGGCCCGCTGGAGCAACCGGACCCCTTCGATCGGCCAGGCATCGAAGCAGATGGCGTCGATCAGCACCAGCGTCCGGACGCCGCCGTCCATGGCCAGCAGCTGGGCGACGCCGCCGCCGATGTCGTGGCCGACCACGGCGATGTCGTCGGCCCCCAGGTGCTCCACGAGCTCGCGGACGTACCGCGCCTGGGCCCGGATGTGGAGCTCCACGTCAACCGGCTTCGCCGAGTCGCCGTAGCCCAGCAGATCGGGGGCGATGGCACGGAAGGCGGGGGTGAGCATCGGGACCAGCCGGCGCCACAGGTGCGCCGACGTCGGGAAGCCGTGGAGCAGCAGGACCGGCACCCCCTCGCCCGCGTCGACGTACGCGAGCTCACCGCCCGAGGAGCGGAACCGCCGCCGCTCGAGGGTCACGACGACAGGATCGCGTCCACGACGCGGAGGACCTCCACCGTCGGGCGCACGTCGTGGACCCGGACGATGTGCGCCCCGTGCGCCGCCAGGTACGCGACCGCGCCGAGCGAGCCCTCCCGGCGCCGGTCGATCGGGGCGTCTCCCAGCGCGTCCCGGATGAACGACTTCCTCGACGGCCCGACGAGCAGCGGGTACCCGAGCTCCGCCAGCGCGGCGTTCTCCCGCATCAGCTGGAGCGAGTGGGAGCTGCTCTTGCCGAAGCCCAGCCCCGGGTCCAGGCACAGCCGCTCCCGCTCGATGCCGGCCGCTTCCGCCGCCGCGGCCCGGTCGGCCAGGTAGGCGCGCACCTCGGCCACCACGTCGTCGTAGTGAGGGTCGTCCTGCATCGTCTTCGGCTCGCCCCTCATGTGCATGAGGACGAGCCCGGCGGCGCCGTCGCGGGCCACCCCGAACATCGCCGGATCGTCGGCGGCGGAGACGTCGTTGACGATCGACGCCCCCGCCTCGATCGCCGCCGCGGCCACCTCGGCCTTCCGCGTGTCGATCGAGATCGGGACGTCCGTCTCCGCGGTCAGCCGCTTGATCACCGGAACCACGCGGTCCCGCTCCTCCGCCGGCGACACCGGGTCGGAGCCCGGGCGCGTGGACTCGCCGCCGACGTCGAGGATGTCCGCGCCCTCGGCGGCCATCTCGACGCCGCGTGACACCGCCAGCTCCGGATCGAGATAGCGCCCGCCGTCGGAGAACGAGTCCGGGGTCACGTTCAGGATGCCCATCACCAGCGTGCGGAGGCCGCACTCGAGCGCGTGGTCCCCGGCCCGCCAGGTGACGTGCGTACGCCGCATGCCCCCAAGGTTAGCCGCCCCCGGCGCGTGCCGGCGACCACGGAACCTTCGCTCCGGGGAAAGCGTCTACGGTTGCGACGATGCTCAGGGCCAGGGCGGTGGAGGTGGAGGGCGCTGTGGAGGCCGGCGGCGGGCGGCTCGCCGACCTCTACCGGGCCCACGCGCCCGCGGCGGCCCGGCTGGCGTACCTGCTCACCGGCGACCGATCGCTGGCGGAGGACCTGGTCCAGGAGGCCTTCGTCCGGCTGTTCGGGCGGTTCCGGGATCTGCGGAACGCCGACGCGTTCGCCGCCTACCTGCGGACCACGGTGGTGAACCTGGCCAGATCGCATTTCCGGCGGGCCCGCGTGGAGCGGGCCTACCTGGAGCGCGAGGCCCTGCGGCGCCAGCCGCCCCCGCCGGAGGTCGGAGGGCGTCAGGAGCTGTGGGAGGCGCTGCAGCGGCTCAGCGCCCGGCAGCGCGCCGCCATCGTGCTGCGGTACTACGAGGACCTGACCGAGGCTCAGACCGCCGACGTCCTCCGGTGCCCGGTGGGGACGGTGAAGTCGTTGGTCTGGCGAGGGATGCAGCGG
>DASZZY010000206.1:0-18689 GCA_036260395.1 Actinomycetota bacterium | reverse complement strand
GACGATGGTCCGCGCCCTCGCCCTGCTCGCTGCGCTGGCGGCGGTGGCCCCGGCGGGTCCGGCCGCGGCCGCCCCCGAGCGGATCGAGTTCACGGTCCGGCCGGCGGCCGCGCGGACCGACGACCCCCGGACCAACGCCTGGCTCGTCCACCGGGCGCGGCCGGGCTCGACCATCCGGACCAAGGTGGTGGTGGCGAACCTGGGCACGGTGCCGCTCGACCTGCTGCTCTATCCCGCCGACGCGTTCAGCACGGACCAGGGCGAGTTCGGGCTCGAGCCGGTCGAGGACGCCGACGACGGCGTGGCGGGCTGGATCTCGGTCGAGCACTCCGAGATCTCGCTGGACCCGGACGAGGCCCGCGAGGTGCGGGTGGTGATCCGCGTGCCGGAGAGCGCCACGCCCGGCGATCACCCGGGCGCCGTGGTCGCCCGGACGGCGCGGCCGATCCGCCAGGGCGACGTGCCGACGCTCCTCGCGGTCGGGACCCGCGTGTACACGACCGTGCCCGGGCCGCGCGTCGACCGCGTGGTCATGCACGGCATCGACGCCGTCGTGCAGGACGGACGTCCGCGGTTCGAGCTCGATCTCGAGAACACCGGCAACACGATGGTCGAGATCACCGGGTCGTACGCACTGCGAGGCCTGTTCGGCCTCGACACCGGCGAGGGCACCATCGAGCGCCCGATCACGCTCGTGCCCGGCGCGCGTGCGCACCCGGTCGTCGTCCATCCCGACCCCGTCCTCGGCGGCTCGTACCGCGCGGAGTTCGACCTCGCCTATGGCGACGGCCGGCGCCTGCGGGGCACCGTGGAGTTCTCGGCGGGCTTCGCCTGGCCGCTGGTGGCCCTGATCGCCGTCGCGGTGGCGGCGCTCACGGCGCTGGTCACGTGGGGGCGGCGCTCGAGGCGGCGGTCCCCGAAGCCGACGGCCAACGGGCAGCGGGCGTTCGATGCCCTCCGGCGCCCCGAGCGGGCGCGAACCAGCAGGTAGCTACTCCCACTCGATCGTGGCCGGGGGCTTCGACGAGACGTCGTAGGCCACCCGGTTGATACCGGGGACCTCGGCCACGATCCGGGAGGAGATCGCCTCGAGGACCTCGTGGGGGAGCCGCGCCCAGTCGGCGGTCATGGCGTCCTCCGAGGTCACCGCCCGGACCACCACGGGATGCTGGTAGGTCCGCCCGTCGCCCATCACGCCCACACTCCGGAGGCTGAGCAGGACGGCGAACGCCTGCCACAGATCGCGGGCCAGCCCCGCCCGCCGGACCTCCTCCTGGACGATGCGGTCGGCGGCCCGTAGCATCGCCAGGCGCTCGCGGGTCACCTCGCCGACGATCCGCACCGCCAGCCCCGGCCCCGGGAACGGCTGCCGCCGGACGATCTCCTGGGGCAGCCCGAGCTCCTCGCCGACCCGGCGGACCTCGTCCTTGAACAGGTCCCGGAGCGGCTCGACGAGGTCGAGGTCCATCCGTTCGGGCAGCCCACCGACGTTGTGGTGGCTCTTGATCTTGGCCGCGGTGCGGCTCCCCGACTCGATGACGTCCGGGTACAGGGTCCCCTGCACGAGGAACCGGGCCCCGGCGTGCTCCCGGGCCACCTCCTCGAACACCCGGATGAACTCCTCGCCGATGGCCTTGCGCTTCTCCTCGGGATCGTCCACGCCCTCGAGCCGGGCCAGGAACCGGTCGGCGGCCTTGACGTGCACCAGCGGCACGTGGAAGTGCCGGGCGAACGTCTCCTCGACCTGCTCCGGCTCCGCCTCCCGGAGCAGCCCGGTGTCGACGAACACGCACGTCAGCCGGTCGCCGATGGCCCGGTGGACGAGCAGGGCCGCCACCGCGGAGTCGACGCCGCCGGACAGCGCGCACAGCGCCTCGGCGCCGCCGACCTGCTCGCGGATCCGGGCCGTGGCCCGGTCGATCACGCTCACCGGCGTCCACTCCGGCAGGAGCCCGCACCCCTCGTACAGGAACCGCTTCATGACCTCGGCCCCGTGCGGCGTGTGGACCACCTCGGGGTGGAACTGCACCCCGTACAGGCGCCGCTCGGGGTCCTCCATGGCCGCCACCGGCGTGGCGGCGGTCCTGGCGGTGATGCGGAAGCCGTCCGGCGGCCGGACCACCGTGTCGGCGTGGCTCATCCAGACGGTCTGCTGCGGCGGCAGCTCCGCGAGGAGGACGCCGCCCTCGGCCCGGAGGTCGGTCTTGCCGTACTCCCTGGTCCCGGTCCGGGCCACCTCGCCGCCGAGCGCCTGGGCCATGGCCTGCTGGCCGTAGCAGATCCCCAGGACGGGCACGCCGAGCTCCAGGAGGCCGCGGTTGAGCGCGGGGGCGCCGGGCTCGTAGACCGACGCCGGGCCGCCCGACAGGACGATCCCCGCCGGCCGGCGGGCGGCCACGTCCTCGGGGCGCGCGTCGTACGGGACGATCTCGGAGTACACGTGGCACTCGCGGATCCGCCGGGCGATCAGCTGCGCGTACTGGGCCCCGAAGTCGACCACGAGCACCGGCCGGATGCGATGCGGGGGGCGGCCAGCCACGGACGAAGGCTAGCAGCGCCTCCTCCGGCCATCAACGACCACGCCCGGGGACGCCCGAAGGTGGCCTGTATCCTGTCCGCCATGGCGACCGTGACCGGCCTGGGCCACGCGGGCCTGAAGATCGAGGCCAGCGGCGAGCGCTTCCTGATCGACCCGTGGCTCTCGCCGCGGGGGGCCTTCCAGGGATCCTGGTTCCCCTACCCGGACAACTCCCACCTGCTCGGAGCGGACCTGTTCGCCCCCTCCGCGGTGATCCTCTCCCATGAGCACCTGGACCACGTCGACCCCTGGTTCCTGGCCCGCGTCCCTCCGTCCGTCCCGGCGGTGGTTCCCCGGTATCCGTCCCCCGTCCTGCGCCGGAAGATCCTGGCAGCCGGCGAGCGCCAGGTGATCGAGATCCCGCCGTGGGAGTGGGCCGAGGTCGGTGCCGCCCGGGTGCTGTTCGTCTCGGAGGAGTCACCGATGAACCACGACTCCGCCATCGTGGTGCAGGCCGGTGGGCGGACCGTCCTCGACCTGAACGACGCCCGCCTGTCCCCGGTCCAGTTCCGGGAGATCCGGGCCCGCGTTGGAGGCCCCATCGACGTGTTCGCCTTCCAGGCCGCCGGCGCCTCGTGGTACCCGATGTGCTACGAGTACCCGGAGGAGCGCCGCCGCGAGCTGTCCTCCCGCAAGCGCCTGGCCAAGCTGACGTACGCGGCGCGAGCCATGGAGATCGTCGAACCGATCGTCGGCCTCCCCTTCGCCGGCCCTCCGTGCTTCCTGGATCCGGATCTGTTCGCGATGAACGACGAGATGGACGGGGGGATCTTCCCGGACCAGGCCCAGGCCGCCGAGTTCCTCCAGGCCCGCGCTCTGGACAACGTGGCGCTGCTGCTCCCCGGCGACACCTGGGACGCCGCCGATGGCCTCCGGCATCCGGATCCCACATGGGGCGACTTCTCGTTCGCCGACCGGGCTCCGTACCTCCGGGACTACGCGCGACGGCGCCGAGCGGAGATCGACGCCGTGATCGCACGGACGCCGGAGCCGAGCGGGTCCCTGTGGGAGCCGTTCCGCGAATACTTCGGATGGCTCGTCGGCGTCAGCCCGTACTTCAACCGCAAGATCGGCATGCGCGTTGGGTTCGACATCACCGGACCGGGCGGGGGCCGATGGGCGGTGGACTTCCGCCCGGGCTCCGAGGGGGTCGACCCCGAGATGGGCTCCTGCCCGCACGTGTACCGGTTCGCGTCGCGCTGGCTCCCGCCGATCCTTCGGGGCGAGGTCCCGTGGGAGGACTTCTTCCTGTCGCTGCGGTTCTCGGCGCGCCGGGCCCCGGACGTCTACAACGATCACCTGCTCGGGCTCCTCAAGTTCGCCGAGCCGGACGCCCTCCGCCGCGTGGAGGAGTACGAGACGTCGCTGGAGTCGGAGGAGTGGCTGACGCTCCACGCCGAGGGCCGGAGCTACCGGGTGGCCAGGTACTGCCCCCACGCGGGGAACGACCTGCTGGAGACGGGCGAGATCCTCCCGGGCCGGATCCTCCGGTGCCTGGCCCACCACTACGAGTTCTCGCTGGACAGCGGCGAGTGCCTGACCAGCTCGGGCCTCGAGCTCGACGTCGAGCCGGTGGACCCGGTCGCCGCCGACCGCGGGCCCGACTAGAGGGTCGCCGCTACCAGCGGGCGATCACCCGTGCCGGGCCGCCCGAGCCCTCTTCCCAGGGGATCAGCCCGACGATCGCGGTGGCCCCCCGCCCCGGGATCGTCGCCAGGTTCGCCAGGTTCTCCAGCCCGTACTTGTCGGCGCCCAGCAGCGTGTGGTGGACGGCGAACGTCTGCGAGTTGCCGGGGTCCAGCGACAGCGTGTCGACCCCGATCGACGTGATGTCACGGTTCTCCAGCAGCCACTCCACGGCCTCGATGCTGAACCCCGGGAAGTGGAACAGGCCGTCCGGCCCGGCGTTCCGGTACGCCTCCGGGTCGTGGACCCGCGACTCCCACCCCGAGTACATGAACACCCCGGCGTCCCGGGGGATCCGGCCGAAGCGCTCCTCGAACCGCCGGAGGTCGCGGACGGTGACCACCGCGTCGGGGTTCCGGGCCGCCCGGCGCGAGATGTCGATGACGACGGCGTTCACGAAGAGCTCCGGCAGCGTGATCTGCGGCGACAGGCGGCCGCCCGGGATGAAGTGGCCCGGGGCGTCCATGTGCGTCGCGGAATGCTCGGCGAACGTCCACTCCTGCTGGTAGAACCCGTCGTCGGGGATCGTGACGAGCGTCCGCCGCTCGGGGGGATCGCCGCCGTAGACCGGGAAGCCCTCGCGGAACACATGCGTGAGGTCGCGCAGGCTCCGGCCCGCCGCGCGCGGCACCGCGGCGGCCAGGGCGGGGGCCGGGAGGGCGGTGGCCAGCGCCGCGGCGCCGGCGCCCAGCAGGAACCGGCGCCTGCTGATGCCGTGGTCGTGGGGACGGGGGGCGGAGCCAGGGGCGGCCTCGGCCGGTGCTTGGAGACACATGGCTACCTCCTTGACGCTGGTGGGGCGAAGCGTAGCGAGGCCTAGTCAGGCCTTCAAGGTCACGCCATCCCGACGCCCTGGTTCCGCTGGAGGTCCTTGCCCTCGCTGCGGATCGACGGCGCGACCATGACCTCCGCCTTCTGGAACTCACGGACCGAGCCGTACCCGCAGGTGGCCATCGAGGTCCGAAGCGCGCCGAACAGGTTCAGCGTGCCGTCGTTCTCGTGGGCCGGCCCGACGAGGATCTCGGCCAGCGACCCGATCTGCTTGGTCCGGACGCGCGTCCCCCGGGGAAGATCGGGGTGGAACGTGGCCATCCCCCAGTGGAACCCCCTCCCCGGGGCCTCGTAGGCCTTGGCCAGCGGCGAGCCGATCATCACGGCGTCGGCGCCGCAGGCGATGGCCTTGGCCACGTCCCCGCCGGTCCGCATCCCGCCGTCGGCGATGACGTGGACGTAGCGGCCGGTCTCGTGGAGGTGCTGCATGCGCGCCGCCGCCGCGTCGGCGATGGCTGTGGCCTGCGGCACGCCGACGCCGAGCACACCGCGCGTCGTGCACGCGGCCCCGGGGCCGACCCCCACCAGGACGCCGATGGCGCCGGTGCGCATCAGGTGCAGGGCCGTGGAGTACGAAGCGCACCCGCCCACGATCACCGGGATGTCGAACCGCGCGATGAACTGCTTGAGGTTGAGCGGCTCGGTCCGCGTGGAGACGTGCTCGGCCGACACCACGGTCCCCTGGATCACCAGGATGTCGAGCTCGGCCTGGAGGACGAGGTCGGCGTACCGACGGACCCGCTGCGGGGTGAGCGAGGCCGCGCTGACCACGCCGCCCTCGCGGATCTCCCGGATCCGCCGGACGATCAGCTCCTCCTTGATCGGCTCCCGGTAGACCTCCTGCATCCGGCGGGTGGCCTTCTCGTCGGGGAGCGACGCGATCTCGTCGAACACCGGCTCGGGGTCCTCGTACCGGGTCTGGAGGCCCTCCAGGTTCAGGACGGCCAACCCGCCCAGGCGGCCGATCTCCACGGCGGTGGCCGGCGAGACCACGCCGTCCATCGCCGAGGCGGCCAGCGGGAGGCCGAACCGCCAGGCGTCGATCTCCCAGGAGATGTCGACGTCGTCGGGGTCCCGGGTGCGACGCGAGGGGACGATCGCCACCTCGTCGAACCCGTACCCCCGCCTGGCCGACTTGCCGATCCCGATCTCTAGCTCCATGTGGGCCTCCGTCCCCCGGATACGCCAGACGCCCGGCCGAGGGAGGCGGCCAGGCGCCGGGGAAGCTACGTCGTCCTCTGCACCGCTGCCCGCACCGTAGCACCCCGCCGGGGCGCGTTCAACGGATGGGAGGCGGGATCAGGCGGTCGTGGTCTGGACCTCGCTGACGAGGAACCGCTCGAACCGGACGGTCGCCATCTGGTTCCCCTTCACCTCGTGGCCGAGCCCCACGGCCGTGGTCTGCGTCGTGGTCCAGTCCGTCGGCGCGGTGAGGTAGCCCTTGGCGATGAGCTTCTTCACGACTCGATCCCAGGGGACCTTCAGCCGCGTGGCGGTGTCGCGCGGGACCGTGATCCCAAAGGCCGCCCCGTCCACCAGGACGTACTGCATGTTCGGGAGGGCCGGGGCGTTGATCACCATGGGGTCGGGGTGAGCGTCGCCCAATCCCTGCGACTGGAACACCACCTCCACGTACCTGGCCAGGCCGTCCCAGTAGCCCTGCCAGGACGCCATCCCCTTCGCCGACCCGCTGGAGACCGAATCGCTGTACGTGACCGTCGCGGTGAACCGGACGCGATCCGGGCGCGGGAGCGGTCCGCCGTCGTGGTGGACGTGGTCGAAGAACATGCCCCACGTCCAGTAGTCGGTGCCGCACGGGTGCGGGGCTGCCCGGAAGTCCGTGGCCAGCGTCACGGCCCATCCGCCGCGCGTGGGCTCCCACCCGAGCGTGCTCGGGCTCCCGGCCTCGTTGAACGGGAACGATTGGGCCCGGGGCCCGGGACACGAGATCCCCGAGCCGTTGCCGGAGTGGACGGCCACCAGCCAGCGGCCGTCGCCGGTGCACTGCGTGAGGTCCTCGTAGTAGTTCGCCTCTGCGGGGTAGGGGCTGGCCACGCAGCGCAACCGGAGCCCCGGGTCCCATCCGGCGGCGACCAGGACGAGCGCGACGAGGGCGACCAGCGCCGTGCCGCGCCTGCGGGCAAGCTGCATTGCGGATCCCCTTTCCCCAGGTGCGGGGCAACCATAGAGGCCGGGCCCACCCGGCGCAACCCCCGGTCAGGGACCCTGGACCCCGAGCAGGCGGCGGACCCCGCGCCCCGCCGACCGAGCGGTCCGGAGCACTGGGCGGGCCAGCGGATAGATCCTCCGGAGGGCGGCGTGGCGCTGGAGCAGGTTGCTCCGGCGGAATCCGCGGACGGCGGCCCGGTCGATCGGCGGCTGCTGCTCCGCCAACCGCTCGTCGAGGAGCCGGTCGGCGAACCGGTAGAGTTCCTGGTCGAAGCGGTTGCGCTCGAGGATGTGCTCCCGGATGCTCGGGGGGACCGCGCGCGAGGGGGGGCGCTCCCGGTTGACGTTCACCGGCTCGTACCACGGGATCCGCCAGCCGAACACCCGGGTCATCAGTAGCAGCGATTCATCGAACCGCTCGACGGTCCCCACCACCGAGAAGGCCCGCACCAGGTGCCGCTTCGCGCGGTCGAGCATGTCGGGCGTGCACGGCACGAACCGCACGTCCGCGTCGGGGAGCCGTCCGCATAGATACCGCGTCTGCCCGTTGTCGATCTCGAAGTCGCGGCCCGCCTCGAGGTAGTCGTCGAGCGTCCCGGTCAGGCCGTTGAACCCGACGTGGTAGTGGAACAGCGAGAGGACGCGCTCGAGCGGGTCCCGGAGCACCGTCATGTAGGTGGCAGGCCGGGGCAGCGCCTCGTGCAGGCCGAACCACAGGTGCCCGATGACGGCGTGGATCGCCTCGAGCCGATCCCCGGGCAGCGCGGCGAGCTCCCTGCGGAACCGCCCGTTGGGATCGAACCCCGGACGGTTCATGGCCGGCAGGTCCTGTTCACCCCGGAGGTACCGCAGGTACGGCGACGTGGCGGGCTGCTGCTGCGGCTCCTGGACGAACACCTGGGGCGCCGGATACTGGCGGGCCACGACCTGGCGGAGGGTCGAGCCGGCGGTCTTCGGGATGTGCTGGAAGATGAGCGCCACCCCGGGCTCCGGGTGGGCGCGAGCGGCCGCCAGGTCGCCGTTCCCGCCGGGCGGCCCCCCGGGCCCGCTCACCGGCCGCCGACCTCGTCGGGCCGCCGGGCCACGACCGCATCCTGCCACCCCGCCGCCGGCCCCGGCGACCGCCAGCGCCCGGCGTGGATCGGCTCCTCGACGATGAGCCCCGCGCGTCGGGCGGCATCGCGCACGTACGGCTCGGGGTAGCCGACCGCCTCTTCCGGGACGGAGGGGTTCGACGTGAAGAACGGCCCCGAACGGTGCGAGATCTGGAACGTGGCGTTCCCCGTCGACACGACGCTCGGCCGGTCCATCAGGTAGAAGGTGGCCACGCACCGCCCGCCCGGCACGAGCACCCGGTGGCTCTCCGCCAGGTACCGGTGCAGGCCGTCGGGCAGCAGATGGGTCAGGACCGAGAACATGACCACGAGGTCGAACCGCCGATCCGGGTACGGGAACCGGAACGCACGGGCATGGACCCTCCCCCTGGCGTGATAGGCCCGGTTCCGCACGTCGACGTGGGTGAACCGGAACCTCGGATCGCCGCGGCCGATCTCGCGGGTGGCCCAGTCGACGGCGTCGGCCTGGACGTCGAACCCCTCGTACCGGCCCGCCTCGCCAAAGTAGTCCCTCAGGGCCAGCGCCAGGCGGCCCGGGCCGCAGCCGACGTCGAGGATCCGAGCGTCGGGCCGGAGGCCGGCGTGCTCGATGAGGAACCGCACGTTCCGCTCGGCCGAGGCCCGGAACTCGGAGGGGGCCGGCCACAGGCGCCTGGGTGGGACGGGGTCTCTGAGCACGATGGGGTTCGCCGGCCGCTGACGGCGGATTCTAACAGCGGAGGCCCGCCCCTCCGGCGGGCGAGCCGTGCGCCGGGCCGCCGCCGCCCCCGCGCCGCGCCCGGTATCCTGACTCTCTTCGCCATGTCGGAGACCACGGAGGGGCAGCCGTGCCGCGCGCGCTCGTAACCGGGATCACCGGGCAGGACGGACGGTACCTGGCCGAGTTCCTGCACGGGCGCAGCTACGACGTCTTCGGGCTGATCGCCGGCCAGGCCAACCCGCGCGCGGACGTGGTGGCCGAGGCCATGCCGTACATCGAGCTCGTCGACGGCGATCTTCAGGACCTGTCGTCGCTGATCGCCGCGGTCGAGTACGCGCAGCCCGACGAGGTCTACAACCTCGGGGCGATCTCATTCGTGGCCCTTTCGTTCAAGCAGCCGGAGCTGACCGCCAACATCACCGGGCTGGGTGTCCTGCGGATGCTCGAGGCCATCCGGTTGGTCGGCGGCCCCCAGACCCCCATCAAGTTCTACCAGGCGTCCTCCAGCGAGATGTTCGGCAAGGTCCGGGAGTCGCCGCAGACCGAGCGGACGCCGTTCCACCCCCGGAGCCCGTACGGAGCGGCCAAGGTGTTCGGGCACCACACGACGGTCAACTACCGGGAGGCCTACGGGCTCTACGCGGTGAGCGGGATCCTGTTCAACCACGAGTCCCCGCGCCGCGGCCTCGAGTTCGTGACCCGGAAGATCACGAACGCCGTGGCCCGCATCAAGCTCGGTCTCCAGAACGAGCTGGTGCTCGGGAACCTCGATGCTCGCCGGGACTGGGGGTACGCCGGCGACTACGTCGAGGCGATGTGGATGATGCTCCAGCAGCCGGACCCCGACGACTACGTGGTGGCCACCGGCGAGACGCACTCGGTGCGGGAGTTCATCGAGCTCGCCTTCGAGACGGCGGGCCTGGACGACTGGGAGCGGTACGTCCGGACCGACCGGCGCTTCTTCCGACCCGCCGACGTGGACGAGCTCGTCGGGGACCCGACGAAGGCCCGACGGGTGCTGGGATGGAACCCCCGCGTCCCCTTCGAGGAGCTGGTCCGGATGATGGTGGACCACGACCTGAAGGTGGAGGCGGAGCGCCTGCACGCCCGCCGCTGAACGCCATGGAGAAGGTCCCGGGGGACCCGGACCACGGCCCCGGCGGCGCGCCGCGGCCGCCGCGGCTCGTCGGGTGGCGGCGACACCGGCTGCTGGCGGTCGCCGTCCCCGGGGGGCTGCTCCTGCGCCCCGCGGGCCCGTCGCTCCCCGGGGGGCCCTCGTTGCTGTCGGTGGCGGTGCGGGCGCCGGGCCCCGGCGGCCTGCGGCTCGTCTGCCGGCGCGGCGGCGACCGGGTCACCCGGCTCGTGCACGAGATCGACGTGCCGGCCGGCGAGAGCCGCCTCCAGCACCTCGTCGGCCTCCCGAGGGATGCGACCCAGCTCTTCCTGGAGGCCCCGGCGGGCGGCCCCCCGCCCGCGGTCGGAGCGGTCGAGGTGCTCGAGCTGGGGCCGCTGGCGCTGACCTCGGTCCTGTCGGCGCGGTGGCTGGCCCGGCAGCTGCGCGAGCCGAGCCGGCTGCCGGAGAAGGTCGCGAACCTGGGGCGGGTGCTCGCCCGCGGAGGGATCCGCGGGGCGGTGGCCGGCCTGGTGGCCTCCGAGAGCGCCCGGCAGTCCGGGAGTGTCCCCGCGCCGGCTCCGGCCATCCCCGGGCAGGCTCCCGCCTGGCCGCCCTGGGAGGGCGCCCGGCACGCGCCTCCGGCCGCCGTGACCAAGGCCGCCTTCGACGAGGCCCGGCGCCGGGAGCTGCGTTCGTTCCTGGCGGGCGCCGAGCCGCTCCCCGTCCCGCGGTCGGACCACCCCACCGTGAGCATCGTGATCGTCCTCTACAACCGGGCCGACCTCGCGCTCCAGTGCCTGCGCCGGGTGGCGGCGACCGCCGACCTCCCCGCCGAGGTGGTCCTCCTCGACAACGCCTCGACGGACGAGACGTCCTCGCTGCTCGAGCTGGTCGACGGGGCGATCGTCGTCCGCAACCACGAGAACGTGGGGTTCCTCCGGGCGTGCAACCAGGGGGTCGAGCGGGCGTCGGGGACCCACGTGCTGCTGCTCAACAGCGACGCGTTCCTCCTCCCCGGCGGCCTCCGGGCGGCGGTGGAGACGATCGGCGCCGACCCGGCGATCGGCGTCGTCGGCGGGCCCCTGGTGGCGCTGGACGGCACGCTCCAGGAAGCGGGCAGCCTGGTGTGGGGCGACGGCGCGTGCCGGGGCTACGGACGGGGGGACGACCCCGGCAGGCCCGAGTACCGGTTCCGCCGCGACGTCGACTACGTCTCGGGGGCGTTCCTCCTGACGCGCCGGGAGGTGTGGACCGAGCTCGGGGGCTTCGACGCCGCGTACGAACCGGCGTACTACGAGGACGTCGACTACTGCTTCCGCGCGTGGGACGCCGGCTACCGGGTCGTGTACGAGCCGCTGGCGGCCGCCGTCCACTACGAGTACGGCAGCTCCGGCGGCGCTGCGGCGGCGGACGCCATGCGGCGGGGACGGCGGATCTTCCTCGAGCGGCACGGCGAGGCGCTGCGCGGCCGGCCCACGCCCGACGCGTCGCCGCTGGCGGTCCGCTCGAGGGGCGCGCGCCGGCCGGTGCTGGTGATCGACGACCGGGTCCCGCTGGCGGTGATGGGCAGCGGCTCGCCGCGGATGGCCGCGATCCTCCGCGGGCTCGTGGCGCTGGACCGGGCGGTGACGTTCTTCCCGGGGCTTCCCTTCCCCGGGTCATGGGAGGAGGTGTACGCCGAGCTCCCCCGCGAGGTCGAGGTGATGCTCGGCTGGCATCGCGGCCTGCTCGGCCGGTTCCTCCGCGAGCGGCCGGGCCTGTACGAGCACGTCATCGTGAGCCGGGCGCACAACATGGCGATCCTCGGCGACCTCCTGTCGCGGGATCCCGACCTCCTGGGGGACGCCGTGCTGGCGTACGACGCCGAGGCCATCGGCGCCATGCGGGCGGTGACCGAATCGGCCGCCCGCGGCGGCGTCTCGCCGGACGAGGCCCGGCGCCTCGTCGAGGCCGAGACCGGGGTGGCGGCGCGCGCCGACCGGGTCGCGTCCGTCTCGGCGGCGGAGGCCCGGGCGTTCCGCGAGGCCGGGGTCGGCGAGGTGCACATCCTCCCCCACGCCGTCGAGCCCCGGCCCACGTCGGCGGCGTTCCGCGTGCGCTCGGCGTTCCTGTTCGTCGGGCGGCTGTCCGAGGACCTGTCCCCGAACGCCGACGGCCTGCGGTGGTTCGTCGACGAGGTGTGGCCGGGGATCAGGAGCGAGCTCGGTGACGTCGAGCTCCTCGTCGCAGGGCGGGCCTCCCCGACGCTGTCCGGGATCGCGCGGGACGGCGTGCGGCTGCTCGGGGCGGTCGACGACCTCACGCCGCTGTACGAGGCGGCGCGTGTGTTCGTGGCCCCCCTGCGGTTCGCGGCGGGGATCCCGCTGAAGATCCTGGAGGCGGCGTCGTTCGGCGTCCCGGTGGTCACCACCGACCTCCTCCGCGGCCAGCTGGGATGGACCCACGGCCGGGAGCTGCTCAGCGCGCCGGTGGGCGATGCGGGCTCGTTCCGCCGCCACAGCGTCGCCCTGTTCACCGACGAGGCCCTGTGGAGCCGGCTCCGCCGGAACGCTCTCCGGAGGCTGGCGGAGAGCGCGACGATGGAGGCGTTCGTGGCCGCGCTCGACGACCTCGTCCGGCCGAAGCCCGGACGCTAGCCCAGGCTCACGGCCCGGTCCGGCGGCTCAGCGAATCGATGTGGGCCTCCTTCCGCCGGATCTCGTCCTCGAGGTGGCGGACGTACGCCCGGACCTCCGCCTCGGCGTCGGCCTTCCTCCGGACCTCCTCCTCCAGGCGCCGGGCGTAGGCGGCGATCTCCTCGCGCGAGCGGGCCTGGTCGCCGAGCTCGGCCTCCAGCCGCTCGGCGTGTCCGCGGAGGGCCTCGGTCTCGGCGGCCGAGGCCCGCCTGACGAGCGCGGCCAGCTCCTCTGCGCGCCGAGCCGCCAGCAGCGCCGTCCGCTCCTCCGCCTCGGCCGGTAGCTCGAGCCGGGGCAGCTCGACGTGCGGGCCCTCCAGCGACCGGAGGAGGTCGACGAGCGCGTGATCCTCCGGTCGGACGAACGGCGCCTCCCGGCGCTCGGCTTCCGAGAGGCGGATCGAGCCGATCCCCTCGTCGAGGTCCCGCACCCGGCCGGCCGGGGCCCCCGCGGGGAGCGCCCCGGCGTCGGCGAGCCACGCGGCGGCGGCGTCCATCGACCCGCCGAAGTCCTCGCGCAGCCGGTCCCACGCCGCCACGAACGTCGGGAGGCCGGCCGCGGCCTCGAGGAGCGCGCGCACGTAGCGGGACCACAGGGCCGCTCCCACCTCCGGCTCCAGGCGGTCGCGCGCCTCGAGCGACCGGGCCACCTCGGCGGGATGGCGGAACACCAGCATCAGGGGGTGGTGTCCGAGGACCCGCCTCCAGAACGGCAGCGTCAGCGAGGTCCTGGGATCCTTCCACACCCACCGGGATCGGCCGTAGACGCGGGCGAACGCCTCGGTGGCCCGATCCACCAACGGGCCGACCGCCGGCGCGGCCTCCCAGCCGGGGGGCGGCTCCGGGGGGCCGCTCCACGTCCCCCCCAGCGCCAGGAGCAGCTGGTCGTTCAGCGACGTCAGCGACCAGCTCTCGAAGTGGCCGGCGGGGTTCGACTCGGCGCTCCCCATGAGGTCCTCGGCTGGAGGCAGCGCCAGGCCCAGCCCGTGCAGGGCCCGGGTGACGGCCGACGTGCCGCTCCGGTGCATGCCGGTGACCAGCACGCCCTGGGACGGCCGCGCGTCGGCTCGGGTCATCGCGCCCATCATAGAAGCCGCTCTCGGCCGGCCCCCTGCCGATACAATGGCCCGAACGCCGGCACCGGGGAGGACGCGTGCGGATCTCGGTGGCCATGTGCACGTTCAACGGGGCCGCGTACCTCGGCGCCCAGCTGGAGACCATCGCCGGCCAGACCCGCCTCCCGGACGAGCTCGTCGTCAGCGACGACCGCTCCACCGACGACAGCGTCGAGGTCGTCGAGAAGTTCGCCGCCGAGGCCCCGTTCCCGGTGGACGTCACGGTCGTCGACCGCCACCTCGGCTCGACGCGGAACTACGAGCGGGTGATCCAGCGCTGCTCCGGCGACCTCATCGTCCTGTGCGACCAGGACGACGTCTGGCTCCCCCAGAAGCTCGAGCGGATCGAGCACGAGTTCGCGCGGGCCGACCGCGTGGGCCTGGCCTTCAGCGACGCCTACCTGATGAACGCCGACGGCCAGCCGACCGGCCGTCGCCTGTGGGACATCGCGGGGTTCAACGCGTCGCAGCGGGTCCGGATGCGCCGCGACCCGCTCGGGGTCCTCTTGGGGCGCTCGATCGTCTCCGGCTGCACGCTCGCGTTCCGGTCCCGGTACCGGCCCCTGCTGGTCCCCTTCCCCCCCGAGCGGGCCGCGCCCCGCATGCGCCTCATCCACGACCGGTGGATCTCGCTCGTGCTGGCGGCCGCTTCCGAGGTCGCGGTCGTCGACGAGCCGCTGGTCGGGTACCGGATCCACCGCCGCCAGCAGGTGGGCATCCCGCGGCTCCAGGTCCGCATGGTGGTCCCCCAATCCGTGCTCCGCTTCCGGCAGGTCGCGGTCCCCCACCCGCTCATGCTGGAGCGGCTGGAGGCCACGCTGGGCCACCTGGAGACGGTCCGCGACCGGCTCGTCTCCGCCCCGGGGGCCGAGGCCCGGGGGGCCGCCGTGGCCCGGCTCGACGACGCCATCGCCCACACGCGGACCCGGGCCGCGCTCCCCGCCGGGAGGACCGGGCGGGTCCCCGGCGTGCTCCGCGAGCTGACCAGCGGCCGGTACCACCGCTACTCGCTCGGGTTCGCCAGCGCCGTGGCCGACCTGGCACGGAGCCCCGCCGAGCGCCCGGCGGGGCCCGCCTGACCGAGGCGCGATCGCCGGGCCGTCCCGGGGTTTCCGGGCGGCGGGGTGCGGTAGCATCCGCCCGAGTGCTCCGGATCCCCGAGCGGCCATGGTGATGACGGCCCGGCCTCGCCCGTCGACCGGCGGCCTCGACGCGTTCGCCGTCCTCACCGCGGCCCGGATCAGCCAGGAGCGCGAGCTGAGCGTGGCCGGCGTGGTGCGGTGGATCCTCGAGCCGCTCTCGTTCATGGTCGTGTACGCGGTGTTCGTGGGCGCGATCCTCGAACAGCCCCAGCCGGCGTTCCCCCTGTTCATCCTGGCGGCCCTGATCCCGTTCCGGATGTTCACCGAGACGATCAACGAGTCGATGACGGTGCTGAAGGGCTACTCGACGATCATCGGGAACCGCTCGTTCCCCAGGGGGATCCTCCCGCCGGTGGTCGTGGCGTCGAACGTCCCGACGTTCCTGCTCTCGCTGCTGCTGTTCGTGCCGTTCATGGTGCTGTACGAGGTGCCGGTCACCGCGACCATCGCCTGGCTCCCGGTGATGATCGCCATCCTGCTCCTGCTAACTACCGCCGGCACCTACATCGGCGCGCTCCTCGGCCTCTACCTCCCCGACTTCCGCGGCGCGATCCAGAACCTGCTCCGCGTGTCGTTCTTCGCCTCCACGGGGCTCTACACCCACAGCCAGATCCCCGGCCCGACGCTCCCGGACCTCATCACGGCGAACCCGCTGTCGTCGATCTTCGACGGGTTCCGGACCTCGATCTTGTTCGGCCGGCCGCCGAACCCGTTCGACCTCCTGTACCCGACGGCCTTCGGGCTGGTGGTCCTGGCCATCGGCATGACGCTGTACCGGTGGCGCGAGCGCGAGTTCGCCAAGGAGGTGTGATGGAGGGCGGCGTTGCGCTGCGCGGGGTCGGCGTCCGGTTCCGCGTCCCTCGCCGGAGCCGGCTGGGCAAGGTGCCGCGGGTCGTCGGCATGCGGAGGTGGACGCTGTGGGGGCTGCGCGGCGTCTCGCTCGACGTCGGGCCGGGGGAGGTCGTCGGCCTGATCGGACCCAACGGGGCCGGGAAGAGCACGCTCCTCCGGGTGATCGCCGGGATCTACGTCCCCGACGAGGGATCCGCCGAGGTCCACGGCCGGGTGACCCCGTTCCTGACGCCGTCGGCCGGGCTGGCCCTGGACCTCTCCGGGTGGGAGAACGTGCACCTGGGCGCGGTACTGCTCGGGTTCTCGCGCGCCGAGGCCCGGCGGATCGCGCCCCGGGTCGCGGAGTTTAGCGGGCTGGGCGACTTCCTCGACGTCCCGGTCCGGACCTACTCCGCCGGGATGCGGGTCCGCCTCGGCTTCTCGCTGGTGGCCTTCGCCGACCCCGACGTCATCGTGATCGACGAGGCCCTCACCGCCGGCGACGAGGAGTTCCGCGAGCGGAGCACCCGGCGGATGCGGGAGCTGATCGCCGGAGGGGCCACCGTGGTGATGGCCACCCACAACCTCCGGACGCTGAAGGACCTGTGCCACCGGGTGGTGCGCCTCGACGAGGGTCGGCTCGTGGAGCAGGGCCCGCCGGGGGAGGTTCTCGACCACTACCTCGAAGACCTCCACCGGGCCGGTCGCCAGGGCGAGCTCCGGCGGCTCCAGGGCGCCGGAGTCGCCAGCGGGCCTCCGTCCGGTCAGCTCGGCGCCGGCCGCCCAGTCGGGATGTAGCGGAACCCCGCCCGGAGCAGGTCCTCGCCGTTCAGGGCGTTGCGGGCGTCGACCATGGCCGGCGCGGCCATGGCCTCGCGGGCGCGGTCCAGGTCCAGCGCCAGGAACTCCTCCCAATCGGTGCACAACACCGCGCACCGGGCGTCCTCCAGCGCCGCGTAGGGATCGCCCGTGACCTCGAGCCCCGGGAGCTCGGACTTGGCGTTCCCGCCGGCCTGCGGGTCGTACCCGCTGACGCGGGCGCCGGCGTCGAGGAGCCGCCGGGCCAGCGACAGCGCGGGCGAGGCGGTGACGTTGTCGGTGCCCGGCTTGAACGACAGCCCCAGCAGGGCCACCCGCGCCCCGGCCGGGTCGCCGAGGACCTCCAGGACCCGGGCGAACGCGGCGTCGACCGCCTCCCGGTTGGCCCGCTGGACCTCGTGGAGGAGCCCGAAGTCGTAGCCGGCGTCCGCCGCGGCCCGGGCGAAGGCCTCCACGTCCTTCGGCAGGCAGTAGCCGCCGTAGCCCAGCCCGGCCGAGAGGTACCGCGAGCCGATGCGGTCGTCGGCGGCCATGGCCCGGGTGACCATCTCGACGTCGGCGCCCACCGCCTCGCACACCCGGGCCAGCGCGTTGACGTACGAGACCTTGAGGGCCAGGAACGCGTTGCAGGCGTACTTGGCGACCTCCGCGGTCCGGGGGTCGGTCTCCAGCAGCGGCACGCCGTCGTGGACCAGCGGGGCGTACAGCTCCCGGAGCGCGGCCACCCCGTCGGCGGAGTCGGTCCCCACCAGGATCCGCATCGGCGCCAGCGAGTCCTCGACGGCCTTGCCCTCCCGCAGGAACTCGGGGTTCGACACCACCGAGAACGCGCCGTCTGACGCCGTCCGCCGCAGGATGGCGCCGACGCGCTCGGCGGTGCCGGGCGGGACCGTGCTCTTGATCACCACGATCAGCGGCCCGGCGGCGTGGCGGCCCACCGCCTCCGCCGCGGCGTCGACCGCGGACAGGTCCGCCGCGCCGTCCGGCCCCGGCGGGGTGCCGACGCAGATCATCGCCACCCGGGCGCCCCCCACGGCCGCCGCGGGGTCGGACGTGAACCGCAGGCGGCCCTGGGCCATCACGTCCCGGGCCAGCTCCTCGAGGCCCCGCTCGTGGAAGGGGAGGGTCCCCGCCGCCAGGCGCTCCACCTTGTGGACGTCGACGTCGACCACGGTCACCTCGTGGCCCAGGTACGCCAGGGACGCCGCGGTGGGGACCCCCACCCGGCCGGCCCCCATCACCGCGACCCTCATCGCCCGGCCCCCTCGGTGAACCACCGCACGGTGGCCGCCACGGCCTCGTCCCAGTCGGCCCGGGGCTCCCATCCGAGCACCTCCCGGGCCCGCGAGATGTCGGCGTGGGTCCGCCGGATGTCGCCGGCCCGCCTCGGCGCGGTGACCGGGTCGATCCACCGCCCCACCGCCGCGGACACCGAGCGCAGGACCTCGTTCACGGTCCGCGGCCGGCCCCCGGCGATGTTCAGGACCGACCCGTCGGCCTCGCCGCCGGCCTCAGCCGCCAGCAGGTTGGCGTTGACGACGTCGTCGATGTAGGTGAAGTCCCGCGACTGCTCGCCGTCCCAGTGCACCTCCGGCGCGCGGCCCTCGACCAGCGCCGAGCAGAACCCCGGGAAGACCGCGGCGTACTTCGAGTCCCGGTGCTGGCCGGGCCCGAACACGTTGAAGTAGCGGAGGGAGACGGTCGACAGGCCCTTGAGGTGGGTCCACACCCGGCAGTAGTGCTCGGCGGCCAGCTTGCTGGCGGCGTACGGCGACCTGGGGTCGGGCGTCATCGTCTCCCGGTTGACGGCGTCCCCGACGTCCCCGTACACGCTGGAGCTCGAGGCGTACACCACCCGCCGAGGCCGGCGCGCGGCCATCACCACGTGGAGGGTCCCCAGGACGTTGCTCTCCTC
>DASZZY010000205.1:0-10811 GCA_036260395.1 Actinomycetota bacterium | reverse complement strand
CCGGCACGCCGCCGGCCCCTCCTTCTCGTTGGGCCGTCGCGCTAGCATCCTGGCAGCCGTGGCCACCCGCTCCGCCCCCGAGACGACCACCCTGCTGTTCACCGACGTGGTGGGCTCGACCGAGCTGTCGAACCGGGTCGGGGACGAGGAGTGCCGGCACCTCCTCGACTCACACGAGGACGTGATCCGGCAGGAGCTCGGCCGCCACGGCGGCCGGGAGATCAAGACCATGGGCGACGGGTTCATGGTGGCCTTCCCCGAGCCGCAGGCCGCGCTGGCCTGCGCGGTGAGCGTCCAGCGGCGGCTGGCCGAGGAGGTCCCCGGCGTCCACGTCCGCATGGGGCTCCACGCCGGCGACGTGGTCGACCGGGGCGGCGACCTGTTCGGGGCCACGGTCAACGCCTCGGCCCGGATCTCGGCCCACGCCCGCGGCGGCCAGATCCTCGTGTCGGACGACCTCGTGCGGCACGCCGACGGGCTCGGTGGGGTCCCCGTGGTGGATCGGGGGCTGTTCTGGCTGAAGGGGTTCCCCGAGCGGTGGCGGCTCCACGAGCTGCGGTGGGGCGGCGACGGCGCCGCCCCGGCCCCGGACCGGACGCCGTACGTCGGGCGCGAGGAGGAGCTGGCGGACCTCCGGCGCCACCTCGAGGAGGCGCTCGCCGGGCACGGGTCGCTGGTACTGCTCGGCGGCGAGCCCGGCGTGGGCAAGACCCGATTGGCCCAGGAGGTGGCCGCCGAGGCGGACCAGCGAGGGGCCCGCGTGCTGGTCGGCCACTGCTCGCAGATGGAGGGAGCGCCGCCCTACATCGCGTGGGTGGAGATCCTGGAGCAGGCCGTGGGCCGGGCCAAGAGCGCCGAGGCGCTGCGGGCCCTGCTCGGCGAGTCGGCCGGCGAGATCGCCCGCATCGTGCCCGAGCTGCGCCGGATGTACGGGGACATCCCCCCGCCGGTCGATCTTCCACCCGAGCAGGAACGCCGGTACCTGTTCAACTCGATCCGGGCGTTCATCGCCCGCGCCGCCGACGTCCGTCCGCTCCTGTTGATCCTCGACGACCTCCACTGGGCGGACGAGCCGACGCTGCTCCTCCTCGAGCACGTGGCCGAGGACCTGCACGACATGCCGGCGCTGGTGATCGGCACGTATCGCGACGTGGAGCTCGAGGTCGACCGTCCGCTGGCCCGGTCGCTGGAAGATCTGCTCCGCCGCCGCCTCGCCGAGCGGGTATCGCTGAAGCGGCTGGGCCAGGGCGGCGTCGCCGAGATGCTGGCCGCGCTGGCCGGCCAGGAGCCTCCGAGCGATGTCGTCGCGGTCGTGTACGAGGAGACCGAGGGGAACGCGTTCTTCGTCGAGGAGGTGTTCCAGCACCTCCACGAGGAGGGGCGGCTGGTCGACGAGCGCGGCCGGTGGCGCCGGGACGTCCGCGTCGGCGAGGTCGACGTGCCCGAGAGCGTACGCCTGGTGATCGGCCGCCGGCTCCAGCGCCTGCCGGAGGAGGCGCGGAAGGTGCTGGCCGCCGCGGCGACCCTCGGACGGGCGTTCGAGGTGCCCCTGCTGGAGGCGGTGGCCGAGGGCGGTGAGGACGACCTGCTCGACGCGCTGGAGGCCGCCGAGGCGGCCCGCCTGGTCGCCCCCTCCCCGGACGACCCCGACCGGTTCGAGTTCGCCCACGAGCTGATCCGCCAGACGCTGCTGGCCGGGCTCTCGGCGCTCCGCCGCCAGCGGCTCCACCGGAGGGTCGCCGACGCCATCGAGGGTAGCCTCGGGGAGCGTGCCGAGGAGCGAGCCGAGGAGCTCGTCTACCACCTGCTCAACGCGGGGAGCGGCGGCGATCCGACGAAGCTGCTCCGGTACCTGAAGGCTGCCGCCGAGCGGGCCATGGCCGCCGCCGCGTGGGAGGACGCGGTGGCGCACTACGAGAACGCCCTCAGCCTTTCCGAGGAAGACCGCCGGGTGCGCGCCGAGATGCTCGTCGGGCTGGGGTTCGCCATCCGAAGCCTGGGCCGGGTCGAGGAGTCCGCAGCGGCCTGGCGCGAGGCCCTCGACATCTACTCGGAGCTGGGTGAGGCCGAACCGGCGGCGAACCTGTGCGTCGAACTGGCCTTCGACCTCGGGTACAGCGGTCGGACCGTGCAAGGGACGGAGTTCGTGCAGCGCGGGCTGCTGGTGTCGGAGGGGATGCGCAACGGCGCACGCGTCCGCCTCCTGGCCGCCGGCATGGCGTACCTCGCGTGGGTCGGTGACCGGGACGGCGCGCTGGCCATGGAGCGGGAGGCCCTCACCATGGCGCGAGGGCTCCAGGATGCCTGGGTGGAGGGCTACGTCCACGGCGGCCGCGCCACCACTGACTACCTCGTCATGGACCTCCGGGGCACCGTCGAGGCCGCCAACCGCGCCCTATCGATCGGCGCCTTCCGGGACCGGCTGTGGGAGCGGGCCCTGCTGCTCTCGCTGGTGGAGTTCGCCCACATCCTGCGAGGCGATGTGGCGGCGTCACGCGCCGTCGGCGAGGAGCTCGGTCCGCTGGCCGAGCGGATCGGGTCGGGGTTCGCCCTGCTCCTGCACCACCGCGCCGAGGCGTTCCGGTACATCGGCGAGACCGGCGACATCGCGGGGTTCGGGAAGTACGCTCGGGACGACCTGGAGCTGTGCGAGCGGCTCGAACAGATGTGGGTGTCGCAGTCGGAGACCTTCATGGCCGTCGCGGCGGAATGGACCGGTCGGTGGGACGAGGCGCTGGAGCATCACCGCCGGGCGGTGTCGCTCGAGTTCCCGGGGGCGTTCGACGGATGGGCCGAATCCCTGCTGATGGTGCACCTGGCCATGGCCGGGCGCACGGACGAGGCGCTCGAGCTCTACGGCCGGTGGGAGGGGCGGCTCCCCCCCGTCGACGGTCACATCCCGTTCGGTGCGTGGAGCGTGGCTCTGTTCGCCGTCGAGGCGTTGACGTTGCTGGGGCGGCGTGAGGAGGCGGCCCGGCTCGGCGCCTACGCCGAGCGTGCCCTCGCCGAGGGAACGCTGCTGCGGGCGTTCGGGGGACTTCCGATCGCCGCGGTCGCTGGGCTCGCCGCCGCGGCGGCCGGACGATGGAACGACGCGGAGGCGCGGTTCTCGGAGGCGCTGCGCCTGACGGAGACGCTGCCTCAGCGGATCCAGGCGCCGGAGATCCGACGGCTCCACGCCACCGCGCTCCTCCAGTGGGACGACCCGGCCGAGCACGACCGCGCCCGGCAGCTGCTGGAAGAGGCGCTCACGGCCTACCGGCAGCTCGGCATGCCCCGGCACGTGGAGCTGGCGGAGGGGCTGCTGGCACGGGCCGCCGAAGCCGCCGGCGGCTAAGGGTCCGGCGCCTCGGCGGCCTCCTCCAGGGCGTATGCCACGGCCTTGTCCAGGTCCATGGCCCGGCCCTCGGCCACGGCCCGGTCCACGGCCTCTGCGCCGATGGCCTCGCGGGCCGCCGGGGTGGGGTTCGACACCCGCATGATGGACTCGGGCGCCCCACCCATGGACTCCCTCCGGGCCTGCCCGGCCGCCCACAAGCGGGCGGCACGGTGGTGCCGTCCCTCGAGTCCCGCCAGGGCGGCGAAGAAGAACAGGCTCGTGACCATCAGCGGCAGGTTCTCGTCCTCCACGAGAACCTCCAGGCCCTCCCGCAGGTTCCGCCGGGCGGCCTCGAACTCCCCGACCAGGGCCTGGGCGTGGCCCAGGGCGGTCAGGTCGTCCGCCAGCCGGAACCGTTGGCCGCGTTGCCGCGCCAGCTTGATGGTCTCTTGGAGCAACGAGATGGCCTCCGCGTAGTTGCCGGCAGCCACGTCGACGAACGCCAGGTCGCCCATCACCGGGACGATCCAGTCCGGGTCGTCCAGCTCCCGGGCGATGGCCAGGGCCTCCTCGAACAGGGGCCGGGCCTCCTCGGGATCGTCGGACTGGAGCGGTAGGAACGCCAGGTTGTAGGTGGCCTCCATCAGGATCCTGCGGTCCCCGAGCTCCCGGGCCAACGACGCGCAGGCCTCGTAGTGGCGGGCGGTGGTCTCCGTGTCGCTCAGCCAGTAGGCCAGCCCGCCGGCCGCGGAGTGGGCGCGGGCCCGTGCCGGGGTCGGCCGGTCCGACGGCAGAGCCAGCACGTCCTCGGCCCACCGGAGCCCCTCGCGAAGGTGCCCGCGCTGCTGCCAGAACCGCCACAGCGCGGCCACGATCCGGAGGCCGGTCTCCGCGTCGCGCTCCTCCAGCGAGCGGCGCAGGACCGCCCGGATGTTGTCGTGCTCGCGCTCGCACCGGTCGAGCCACGGAGCCTGCTCCCCGGTGGTGAGGTTCGGCTCCGCTTCCTCCGCTAGCTCGAGGAAGAACGTGGCGTGGCGGGCCGCGGCATCGTCGGTGTCGAAGTCCTCCGCCAGGCGCTCGCCGGCGAACTCCTTGATCGTCTCCAGCATCCCGAACCGCGGCTCGCCCTCCGGGCTTTCGGTCTGCCGGACCAGGCTCTTGTCGACCAGGGAGGCCAGCGCGTCGAGCGTGTCGACGCCGGTGTCGCCGTCGGGGTTGCACACGGCGTCCACGGCTTCGACCGTGGCGCCCCCCGCGAACACCGACAGGCGGGCGAAAAAGCGGCGGTCGGGCTTCTCCAGCAGGTCGTAGCTCCAGGCGATGGCGCCCCGGAGCGTCCGCTGTCGCTGGGGGAGGTTCACGGCGGTCCCGCCGAGCAGCGCCAGGCGGTGCTCGAGGCGGTCCAGGATGGCCCGCGGTGTCAGGAGCTTCACCCGGCTGGCGGCCAGCTCGATGGCCAGCGGAAGGCCATCGAGGCGGGCGCAGATCTCGGCCACGGCTGGGGCGTTGTCGTTGGTCACCTCGAACCCCGGCTTCACCGCCACGGCCCGATCGATGAACAGCGCCACGGCCTCGTACTGCGACAGCGACCTGAGGTCGGGCAGCCGCTCCGGATCGGGGACGTCGAGGGGGGGGACGGGGTACTCCCGCTCCCCGTAGAGGTGAAGGACGCTCCGGCTGGTGACCAGGACCTTGAGGCGCGGGGCGGCCTCGATCAACTCGAGGACGGCCGGCGCGGCCTCCACCACCTGCTCGAAGTTGTCGAGCACCAGGACGAGCTCCTTGTCGCGGAGGTGCTCCTTCACGGAGCGGGCGATGGGACGCCCGGGGTCCTCGGCCACGCCCAAGGCCACGGCGACCTCCGAGGGCACCACCGCCGGGGCGGTCACCGCGGAGAGGTCGACGAAGAACGCCCCGTCGGCGAACCCGGGGAGGAGCTCGGCCGCGGCCTGCAGCGCCACCCGGGTCTTCCCCGTGCCGCCCGGCCCCGTCAGCGTGACCAGCGACGCATCGCGGACGAGCGACACCACGCCGGCGATGACGTCGGCGCGCCCCACGAAGCTCGTGAGCTGGCGCGGCAGGTTGTTCGGCCGGGCGTCGAGGGTCTTGAGGGTCGGGAACTCGGAGGGCAGACCTTCGATCACCAGCTGGTGGAGGTGTTCGGGGCGGGCCAGGTCCTTGAGGCGGTGCTCCCCCAGGTCCCGGAGCGAGACGCCTTCGGGCAGGTCGGCCTCGGCCAGGGCCCGGGTGGCCCCCGAGACCAGAACCTGGCCGCCGTGGCCGGCGGCGGCGATCCGGGCGGCCCGGTTGACGTCGATGCCCAGGTAGTCGTCGCCCCCCAGGCGGCCCTCGCCGGCGTGGAGGCCCATCCGGACCCGGAGCGGCTCCCCGTGGGGCCACCGGTGGGCGGCCAGGGCCCGCTGGGCCGCCACCGCGGCCCGGACCGCCCCGACCGCGCTGGGGAACACCACGAAGAACGCGTCGCCCTCCGTCCGCAGCTCCACCCCGTCTCCCTGCGCCAGTGCCCGACGCATCAGCCGGAAGTGGTCGTCCTGGACGGCGCGGTAGCCCTCCCCGAGGTCCTGGAGGAGGCGGGTCGACCCCTCGACGTCGGTGAACAGGAAGGTGACGGTGCCCGTCGGCAGGTGATCCACGGGCTACTCGGCGTCCTCGAGCATGTAGGCGATCGCCTTGTCCATCCCCATGGCGTTGCCCTCGGCGAAGGCTCGTTCGAACCTCTCGTCGCCGAGGGCCGCCCTCGTCTCCTGCTCAGTCGAGCCCCACAGCTGCTCCCGGAACTCGGCCGGGACGCCGCCGCCGTGCTCGTCGCGCATCCGCGCCTCGGCACCCCACAGCCGCGCCGCCCGCTCGTGCCGGCCACGCTTCGCCTCGATGACCCCGCCGCCCATCACGACCATGGCCGCGCCCAGGGGGTTGCCGGCCTCGCGGAACAGATCGAGTGCCTGGCGGTAGTGCTGGGCCGCCGACTCGAGGTCGCCGATCATGACCTCCATGCCGGCCATCCCGGTCAGCGTGTCGGCGACCAGGAACCGCTTCCCGGCCCGGAGGAGCGTATCGAGCCCCCGGCGCAGCGGGCCGAGCGCGCTCCCGGGGTCGCCCTTCATGAACTGGTTCCACCCGAGGGCGATCGAGATCTCGGCCTCGAGGGCCGCGTCGCCAGCCGCTTCCGCCCACCGGAGCCCCTCCCGCAGCACCTCGTCGGCGGCCCCGTGGTCCTGCTCGACCATGTGGCGGTACGCGGCGTTGTGGTACGCGTGGGCCAGCAGCAGCGGGTCCCCCAGCTCCCGGGCGATCGCCAGCGCCTCGTCGTAGGCGCGCTGCATCGGCCCGTAGTCGTTCTGCCAGTACGCGATGCTGCCCAGGGCCGTGAGCGCCCACGCCCGGACCGGGCCCCGCTCGGACGGCAGGGCCAGCAGGCGCTCCATCCACTCGCGCCCCTCGGCCAGGCGGCCGCGCTGCTGCCAGAACCGCCACAGCGCCGCTCCCGTGCGCAGCCCGGTGTCCGCGTCGCCCGAGTCGATGGCCCACCCGAGCGCGGCCCGGACGTTGTCCTGCTCGCGCTGGAACCGCGCCAGCCACCGGGCCTGCTCCTCCCCGGTGAAGTGCGGCTCCGCCTCCGTGGCCAGGTCGCGGACGTGTTCGGCGTGGCGGCGCCGGGTGGCCGCGGCGTCCCAGTCCTCCACGAGCCGCTCTGCGGCGAACTCGCGGATCGTCTCCAGCATCCCGTACCGCGTCTCGCCCTCGGCCGTCTCGGCCACCCGCACCAGGCTCTTGTCGACCAGCGAGCCGAGGGTCTCCAGCGTGTCGTGGTCGCCCTCCGGGTTCGTCACCGCCTCGATCGAGGCGAGCGTGGCCCCTCCGGCGAACGTCGAGAGCCGGGCGAACAGTCGCCGCTCCGCCTCGTCCAGCAGCTCGTGGCTCCAGGCGATGGCCCCCCGCAGCGTCCGCTGTCGCTCCGGTAGGCCGCGCGTCGCGGTGGCGAGGAGCGGGAGGCGATGCTCGAGCCGGGCCAGGATCTCCTGCGGCGACAGGAGCTTGGCTCGGCTGGCGGCCAGCTCGATGGCCAGCGGGAGACCGTCGAGGCGGGCGCAGATCTCCGCCACGGCCGGCGCGTTCTCGTTGGTGACCGCGAACCCGGGGCGGGAGGCCCTGGCCCGCTCGATGAACAGCGCCACCGCCTCGTACTGCGAGAGCGCCTCGAGGTCGGGGAGCCGGCCGGGATCGGGCAGCAGCAGGGGCGGCACCGGCACCTCGCGCTCCCCGGGCAGGTGGAGCACCGAGCGGCTGGTCACCAGGGCCTGGGCCCGCGGGGCGGCGGCCAGCAGGTCGCCCACCGCCGGGGCGGCGTCGAGCACCTGCTCGAAGTTGTCCAGGACCAGCAGCACCTCGCGGTCCCGGAGGTGCTCCTGCACCGACTCGGCGATGGGGCGGCCGGGGTCCTCGGCCACTCCCAGCGCCCCGGCGATCTGCGAAGGGACCAGCGCCGGGTCGGTCACCGCGGAGAGGTCGACGAAGAACGCCCCGTCGGCGAACCGGAGCAGGAGGCGGCCGGCGACCTCCAGGGCCAGGCGCGTTTTGCCGGTCCCCCCCGGGCCGGTCAGCGTGACCAGGCGGGCGGAGCCCACGACCTCCCGGACCTCGGAGATCTCGCGCTCCCGGCCGACGAACGAGGTGAGCTGGGCCGGGAGGTTGTTCGGGCGGGCCTCCAGCGTCTTGAGGGCCGGGAACTCCGAGGGCAGTCCCTCGATGACGAGCTGGTGGAGGCGCTCGGGCCGCGGGAGGTCCTTCAGCCGGTGCTCGCCGAGGTCGCGGAGCGAGACCCCGCCGGGCAGGTCGTGCTCGGCCAGCGCCCGGGTGGCCTGGGACAGGACGACCTGCCCGCCGTGCCCGGCCGCCGCGACCCTGGCGGCCCGGTTGACGTCTATGCCGAGGTAGTCGTCGCCGCCGAGCATGCCCTCGCCGCTGTGGAGCCCCATCCGGACCCGGAGCGGCCGCCCGTGGGGCCAGTCGTGTCCGGCGAACGCCCGTTGGGCGGCCGCCGCCGCCCGGACGGCGCCGACCGCGCTGGGGAACACCACGAAGAACGCGTCCCCCTCGGTGCGGAGCTCGACGCCGCCGCCGGTGGCGATGGCCGCCCGCATCAGCCGGAAGTGGTCGTCCTGCACGGCCCGGTAGCCCTCGCCGAGCTCGGCCAGGAGGCGGGTCGACCCCTCGATGTCGGTGAACAGGAAGGTGACCGTCCCGGTCGGCAGGTGGTCCATGGCGGCTCCCTCGGGAATCCTAGCCCCTACCCCAGCGAGGGGGTCTTTGCAAAAGGCCTACAATCGGCTCCCACGGGACCATCCGGGAGGAGGGAGGGCGACCGATGAAGCGCGTGCTTTCGCTCTTGGCCGGGATGGCCTTGCTGCTATCTGCCGGGCCGGTCGGCGCCGAGCCCACCGCTGGGGGGTTCGTCTCCGACAACGTCGAGTTCGTGCGGAACATCCCGATCGAGGCGGGGACCGCCACCGGCGCCAGGCTCGTCGGGAAGCACCTCTACCTCACCAGCTGGAAGAGCATCTCGATCTACGACGTCTCCGACCCGGTGGATCCGGTGCTGCTCAGCATGACGCCCGTCGGGCTGGCGTTCGAGAACGAGGACGTGTCCACCGACGGCCAGGTTCTGCTGTTCTCGGAGTCGGCGCCCGGCAACGCGCTCCACGTGTGGGACGTCTCGAACAAGGAGCGGCCGGTGAAGGTCGCCGAGCTCCCGGGGGCCGGCGACCACACCCATACCTGTATCCTCCGGTGCCGGTGGTCGTACGGCGCCGACGGTTCGATCGTCGACCTCCGCGACCCGCCGAAAGCCAGGGTCGTCGGAGACTGGCACGAGAAGCTGGGCATCACCGGCGGGACGCACGACGTCGACGAGTTCCGGAATGGGTTCATCGTCACCTCGCCGTACTTCTCCGGTCCCATCCAGCTCGTGGACGTGCGCCGTCCGATGCACCCCGATGTGATCGTCAGCGGCAAACCCCATCCGGTGGCTCCCGAGCCCGTCCCCGCGGCGTCGAACGTGCATGCCACCAAGTGGCCGCGCGGCGGGCGCGACCGGTTCCTGATGGCGGAGGGCGGCTCGAACCTCTACCAGCAGACGTGCAGTCCCGAGGGCCGGAACTTCTGGCTGTTCGATGCCTCTCGGTGGAGGGGCGGCGGCCCGCTGCGCTTCCTGGACGAGTATTTCCCGGGCTCCGGGACGTTCACCGATGGGAAGCTCCCCGTCAGCCCGCTCGGATGCAGCCCCCACTGGTTCGACGTCCACCCCGAGTTCCGCAACGGCGGCCTGGTGGCGGTCTCGTACTACGACTACGGCACCCGGATCCTGCGGATCACCCGCAGGGGGGCGATCGAGGAGGCCGGGTGGTTTCTCCCGTATGGGGGCGTGACGTTCTCGGCGTACTGGCTCACGGAGGAGATCGTCTACGCCGTCGACGCGGTGCGGGGCATCGACATCCTGAGATTCCGGGACGCGTAGCGCCGGCCCCGGTCCCTCAGGCTAGCCGCCGAGGGTGCCTCCCCGGCGGAGGTCCCGGAACATGGCGCCGGCGCCTGGCCCGAGGTGGACGACGCTCTGGCTCCCGACGAACCCCGCCCCGCCGGAGACGACGCGATTGCGCACCCGGCGGGGCTCGATCGCCACCGCCGCCATCAGCAGCTGGAGCATCTCGCGGACGCCGAGGTCCGTCTCCAGGTGGCGCGAGGCCACCGCGACCCACCGGAACAGCACCAGCGGGTTCCGGGCCACGTCGTGGCGGAGCTCTCGGAGCGCGGCCAGGATCACCGCGCCCTGGTTGAGCGATCGCCCGAAGTCGCCGCCGGGCGCGTCGTGGCGGTTTCGGGAGAAGGCCAGCGCCGGCCGGCCCTTCAGGCGGCGGGGGCCGGCGGGGAAGCGCGCGCCCGACGCCGCATCGCTCATCGGGTACGGGATCCGGACCTCGACGCCGCCGATCAGCGTGACCATCCGGCGGAACCCATGGAACCCGGTCAACAGGTAGCCGTCCATCCGGATCCCGGTCAGCCGCTCCACCGTGCGGACCGCCAGCGACGGGCCGCCGTGGAACAGCGCTGAGTTGATCTTCCCGGCGCCGACGCCCGGGATCGAGACGTAGGCGTCGCGGGGGATGCCCACGATCGAGGCCTTCCGCCGCCGGAGGTCGATGCCGATGACGTGGATCGAGTCCGCACGCGACCGTGCCACCGACTGCCCGGGCCGCGCGTCGCTCCCGAGTGCGAGGATGAACAGGGTCCCGCGGGTCGGGGCGCCGGGCAACGGCCGCGGCGCCAGCCGGCGTCTCACCCGGTAGGCGACGACCTTCCATCCCGCGCCGGACGGCCGCAGGAGGTACCGGGCCCCGTGGCGGATCGGTGACCGCACCCCCTCGGGGCTGAGCGCGGTGGCCGCGAACCGCATCGAGGCCGCCGCGGCGACCGG
>DASZZY010000204.1:0-3038 GCA_036260395.1 Actinomycetota bacterium | reverse complement strand
CCCGGGCGCTGGTCGCGGCCCGGGTCGGCGGGACGCGCCTCATCGACAACCTGGCCCTGAGCGTGGAACACTCGCGCTGATGCTGCTGGCGGTCAACGTCGGGAACACCGAGACGACGCTCGGCGTCTTCCGGGACCAGGACCTCGCGTGGCGGTGGCGGATGGCCACGGTTCCCGAGCGCACCGCGGACGAGCTCGCGGTCCTGTTCGGGGGCTTCCTCGAGCACCAGGGGCTGTCGTTCGACCGCCACGTCACCGGTGTCGTCCTCTCCAGCGTGGTGCCCACCGCCACCGAAGCCCTCCGCGAGATGGTCCGGCGGTACTTTGGGTTCCCGCCGGTCGTGGTGGAGGCCGGGGTGAAGACCGGGATCCCGGTGCTGGTCGACAACCCACGCGAGGTGGGCGCCGACCGCATCGTCAACGCGGTCGCGGCGCACGCCAGGTACGGGGCGCCGGCCATCGCGGTCGACGTGGGCACCGCGACGACCGTCGATGCCGTGACCGAGCGCGGCGAGTACGTCGGCGGGGCGATCTCCGCGGGGATCCGGATCTCGGCGCGCGCCCTCTACGAGCAGACCGCCCGGCTGGTGCTCGTGGAGCTGACCGCGCCGAGGTCGGTGATCGGGAGGAACACCGTCGAGGCCCTCCAGTCGGGGCTGGTGTACGGGCACGCGGCGATGATCGACGGCCTGGTGGAGCGGATGGCCAAGGAGCTCGGCAACCCCACCGTCGTGATGACCGGCGGCCTGGCCGGGATCGTGTTCCCCGAGTGCCGGACGATCGACCATCACGAGCCGTGGCTGACCCTCGAGGGACTGCGGGTCATCTTCGACAAGAACACCGAGCGATGAGCGGGCCCGCATGAGCGAGCCCCCGGGGGAGGGCGCCCCTCCGTCCGACGACGTCCTGGCGGCCCGCCGGCAGAAGCTCGAGCGGATCCGGTCCCGGGGCGTCGAGCCGTTCGCGCTGCGGTTCGATCGCGACGCGACGGCCGCCCGGGTCCGGGAGTCGTGGGGGCACCTGGAGCCGGGCAGCGACTCGGGCGCGATCGTCCGCGTGGCCGGCCGGCTGGTGGGGGTTCGCCACCACGGCAAGCTCGCGTTCGGGGTGCTCCGCGACGGCACGGGCGACCTCCAGCTGTTCCTCACCGAGGCGCACCTCGGCGCCGACGGCTACGCCGCGCTCGACGACCTCGACCTCGGCGACTGGGTGGGCGCCGAGGGTGAGGTCGTGACGACGAAGCGCGGCGAGCTGTCCGTCCGGCCGTCCTCGGTGGTGCTGCTGGCCAAGTCGCTGCGCCCCATGCCCGAGAAGTGGCACGGCCTGCGCGACGTCGAGCTCCGGTACCGCCAGCGGTACCTGGACCTGGCCACGAACCCCGAGGTCCGGCGGCGCGTCGAGGCCCGGGCCCGGATGCTGGGCGCGCTGCGGGACCACCTCGACGGCCTGGGCTTCGTGGAGGTCGAGACGCCGGTGCTCCAGCCGATGCCCGGCGGGGGGCTGGCCCGGCCGTTCGTCACCCACCACGAGGCGCTGGACATCCCGATGTACCTCCGGATCGCACCGGAGCTGTACCTCAAGCGTCTGTTGGTGGGCGGGCTGGAGCGGGTGTACGAGATCGGGCGGACGTTCCGGAACGAGGGCATCAGCCCGCGGTACAACCCGGAGTTCACGATGCTCGAGGCGTACCAGGCGTACGGCTCGTACGAGGACATGATGCGGCTGGTTGAGGGGCTGGTGAAGGAGGCCGCCGGGGCGGTGAATGGCTCGCTCCGGTTCACCTACCGCGGCCGGGAGGTCGACCTCGACCGGCCGTGGCGGGAGGCCACGCTGGTCGAGCTGGTGTCCGAGGCGGTGGGCGAGGACGCCTCGCTGGACCGGGGCCTGGCCGACCTCCAGCGGCTGGCCGAGCGCGCCGGCGTCCCGCACGACCCGGCCTGGGCGCCCGGGAAGCTGGTGACCGAGATGTTCGAGAAGCTCGTCGAGGAGTCGCTGGTCGAGCCGACGTTCGTCAAGGACTACCCCCGGGAGGTCTCGCCGCTGGCGCGGACGCACCGGGCCGACCCGCGCCTCGCCGAGCACTTCGACCTGATCCTCGGCGGCGTGGAGATCGCTCCCGCCTACTCGGAACTGAACGACCCCGACGAGCAGCGGCGCCGGTTCGAGATGCAGCGGGAGCAGAAGGCCGCCGGGGACGAGGAGGCCCACCCGTACGACGAGGAGTTCTTGGTGGCGCTGGAGCACGGGATGCCGCCGGCCGGGGGGCTGGGGCTCGGCGTGGACCGACTGCTGATGATCCTCACCGACGCCCCGTCGCTCCGCGAGGTCATCCTGTTCCCCACCCTCCGGCCCGAGGGGTGATCGCACACCGGGCGGTCGCGGCGCTCCTGGCCGCGCTCCTCCTGCCCGCCTGCACCGCCGGGGCGCCCGGGGGGCCGGCCGCGACCCCGGCGCCGTCGCCCCGCGGCGGGCCGGCGCCGATCACGCTCCCCGTCGTCGCCTCGCTGTCGGGTCCCACCGCGGCGTCCGACCGGACGTACCTCGACGGGATGCGGCTCGCGGTCCGGGTCTTCAACCGCGCCGGGGGGGCGGCCGGACGCCCGCTGCGCCTCGACGTGCTGGACGACCGGGGGGCCGACGCCCGGGGCCTGATCGAGGAGGCGCTCTCTCGGCCCGGCGTCCCCGCGGTCCTGGTGGTCGGGCCGGGCGACCCGCTGGCCGCGTTGCGCCAGGAGGTCGAGCGGTCCCGGGCCCCGGTCCTGCTGTTCGCCGGCGACCTCTACTCGTCGCGGCGCCTGTTCCGCCAGGTGTTCCAGGTGTCGCCGCCGCTCCGGTGGCAGGCGACGGTGTTGGCCCGCTACCTGGTCCTCGACCGGATGCACCGCAGCGTCGCGGTGGTGACCGTGCCCGGCGACGAGGCGCCCTACCGCGCGGTGGCGGACGCGCTGGCCGAGGAGGGAGCCCCTCCGCCCGACCGGGTGCTCCTGCGATCCTCGGCCTCGGGGGCGGCCCGGGACGCCTCGTCCGCGGACGCGGTGG
>DASZZY010000203.1:0-19564 GCA_036260395.1 Actinomycetota bacterium | reverse complement strand
GCCAGATCTCGGCCGGGAACGTCCCCCCGGTCACGGCGATCCCGTGCACCGCGCTCATCGGGATCCGGCCGCGCGGGTACCCGACCCACACGCAGGTCGCCACCCGGGTGGTGTAGCCGCAGAACCACGCGTCGGCGTGGTCCTCCGCCGTCCCCGTCTTCCCGGCCACCGCGACGCCGGGGATCGCCGCGCGGGACCCCGTCCCGTAGGCCACCGCGTCCTGGAGGATGTCGGTGACCAGCGCGGCGCTCGCCTCGGACACCGCCCGGCGACCCCGCGGCCGGAGCTCCTCGAGGACCCGGCCGTCCGCGGTCTCGAGGCGGAGGACCCCGCTCGGCGGCCGGTAGGTCCCTCCCGAGGCCAGCGTGGCGTACGCGGCGGCCATCTCCAGCGGGTTGACCTCGGAGGTGCCGAGCGTGAGGGGGCCGTCGGCGTGGAGGAAGCTGTGGATCCCCATCCGGTGCGCCCGCCGGACCACATCGCTGGGGCCGACGTCCATGATCAGCTGGGCGTACACGGTGTTGACCGAGTTCACGGTGGCCGACCGGAGCGTCATCGAGCCGTAGGACCCACCCCCGTAGTTACTGACCGTCCAGCCGCCCAGCGTGATCGATCCGGGGGCCGGGTAGACCGCGTACTCGCTGACACCCTCCTCGAGGGCCGTGGCGAGGACGAATGGCTTGAAGGCTGAGCCCGCCTGGCGCCCCGTGCTCCCCTGCCCGGTCGCCACGTTGACCTGCGACCGCCGGAAGTCCCGGCCCCCCACCATGGCCAGGATGCCCCCGGTCCGGACGTCGATCGCCACCAGTGCCGCCGCCGGGTCGCCGGGCCGGTCGAGCGTCGAGGCGATGGCCTCCTCGGCCGCCCGCTGGAGGCGGAGGTCGAGCGTGGTCTCGACCCGCAGGCCGCCACGGTACAGCATGTCGTCGCCGAACCGGCGCTTGATCTCGGCGGTCAGGTACTGGACGAAGTAGGCCGCCCGGGTCGGCGGCTCGCGGGGCTCGGCCAGATCCAGCGGCGCCCGCTTGAACCGCGCCGCCCGGGCCTCGGGGACCATCCCGAGCGACGCCATCCGGCCGAGGACCCAGTTCCTGCGGGCCAGGGCCGCCTCGGGGTGGACCCGGGGGTCATAGCGGGAGGGGGCGGCGGCCAGGCCGGCCAGCATGGCCGCCTCCGCGAGGCTCAGGCCGCCGACGTGCTTGTCGAAGTACGTGCGGGCCGCGGCCTCGACACCGTAGGCCCCCTGTCCCAGGTAGATGTAGTTGAGATACTGCTCGAGGATCTCGTCCTTCGAGAGCTGTCGCTCCATCCGGATGGCCATCACGGCCTCCCGGATCTTGCGCCACAGCGTGCGCTCGCTTCCGACGTACAGGTTCTTGACCAGCTGCTGGGTGATGGTGGAGCCGCCCTGGAACCGGCCGCCGGTCACGTCCTCCCACGCCGCTCGGGCGATGGCCAGGACGTCGACGCCCGGGTGGTCGTAGAACCGCTCGTCCTCGGCCGCGATGACGGCGTCGCGGACGCGCTCGGGGATCCGCCGCAGCGGCACCACCACGCGCTCCTCGGCCGGCTCGATCGCCGTGATCAGCCGACCGTCGCGGTCGTACACGAACGCGGTCTGCTCCAGCGCGGGCGCCGTGTAGGGGAACGGCGCCGTGACGACCACGGACGCCGAAATCACCAGCGTGGCCAGGGCCAGGACGGCGACCCGGGAGAGCCACCACTTCCAGTCCTCCCGGGGAGGCGGGCGGCGGCGCCGACGGCGGGGCCGCTCCTCTCGCTGGAGAGGGCCGAACCCGTTCACGGCCATCAGCCGCTCGAAGTCCCGGCGGACGCGCCGCTCTTCCCGGAGGCGGTCGACGAGGTCGCGGGCGCGGAGCATGGGGTTCCCCGTATCTTCCCAGATCCGGGCGGTCGGCCACCGACGATTCCCGCTCGCCACGGCGCCGTTCCCGGTACGCTGTACAGGCCCCGAGGCGTCGGCTACAGTGAGCGCCTTCCCCCGACCCGAGGCGACCGGAGATGCGCGAACGGAGGCGATGACCGCCACCGCGACCCCCAAGCTGCTGGTCTCCACGGCGCCGTTCTTCCGGACCCCGCTCCGCGACGCGTTCGAGGACGTCCGCGAGGCCGGCTTCCGCTCGGTGGAGGTCATGGTCACCGCCGACCCCGCCACGCAGGACGGCCGGACGCTCCGCGAGCTCGCGGAGGAGTTCGAACTCTCGATCGAGGCCCTCCACGCGCCGTTCCTGCTGCTCACCCGGCGGGTGTGGGGGACGGAGCCGGTCACGAAGATCTACCGGGCCACCCAGGTCGCCGAGCAGGCCGGCATCCCGCTGGTCGTGGTCCACCCGCCGTACAAGTGGCAGGTCCGGTACCGGCGCTGGGTGGAGCACAACCTCGCGGAGTACGGCGCCCGGACCGGGGTGACGATCGCGGTCGAGAACATGTTCCCGGTCAAGGTGCGCGGCGACCGGGGTCTCCGGTTCCACGCCAGCCAGGACTTCGAGGACCTGGACCGCTACCCGATCCTGGTCCTGGACACCAGCCACCTGGCCGTCGCCGGCTACGACCTGCTGGAGACCTACGAGCGGTACCGCACCAAGGTGGTCCACTTCCACCTCTCCGACAACGCCGGGAAGGGCTGGGACTCGCATCTCCCGGTCGGCGACGAGCGAGGGACGCTCCCGCTCGACGACCTGCTCGACGCGGTGGTCCGCGACGGCTTCGCCGGGACGATCTCGCTCGAGCTCGACCTCCGGCCGTACATCGACGACCGCGCGGCGGTCCGCGACGTGCTGGTGCGGAACCGCGAGTTCTGCGAGGGCTTCCTCCCGGCCCGGACCTGACGCCGTGTAGGGCCCCGGCGCCGGGGGTAGGAGTCGAGGAACCGGTGATGGAGGTGGACCCATGACGCTCGAAGGCAAGCGCATCCTTTTGTTCGCCGGCCCCATGTTCGAGGACATGGAGCTGCTGTACCCGCTGTACCGCCTGCGCGAGGAGGGGGCCGAGGTCGTCGTGGCCGGCCTGGGCGACTCGTCGTACGAGGGGAAGAAGGGCCACCCGGTCGAGTGCGACGTCCACGTGAACGACGTCTCGGCCGATGACTTCGATGCCGTGGTGGTCCCCGGCGGGTACCTGCCCGACCACCTGCGCCGGTCCCAGAAGGTCCTCGAGATCACCAGGGAGGCGGACGAGGCTGGGAAGCCCGTGGCGGCGATCTGCCACGCGGCGTGGGTGCCGATCTCGGCGGGGATCGCCCGGGGCAGGCGGATGACGTCCTACTGGTCGATCCGGGACGACGTCTCCAACGCCGGCGCCCAGTGGGTCGACGAGGAGGTCGTCGTCGACGGCAACCTGATCACGTCGCGGTACCCGGCCGACCTGCCGGCGTTCTGCCGGGCGCTGATCGACCGGCTCGCCACCGAGCGGCGGCAGCGCGGCGCCGCCTGACGCCGACATTCCCTGGCGGACGGCCCGTCCCCGTGGCATCATCGGCCGGTTCGCCGCCCCGCGGCGAGCCGACGAACGGAGATCCCATGCTGGCGGTGACCACTCGCGCGCGGACGCGCGGCCTGCGGTACTTCGTCCCGATGATCCGCGCGTTCCGCAGCATCGAGCGCGACCTGGCCGCGAACCCGAACTGCCTCCGCTTCGTGAGCGGCGTCGCGGGGCCACGGGAGTTCTTCTCCGTCACCGTCTGGACCGACCACCGCCACATGGTGCGGTTCGCGTCCGACGGCCACCACGCCCGCGCGGTGTGGGAACGTCCCGCGTGGCTGACGTCCTACTGGGGGATGCGGTGGAGCCCCGGGGCGATCGAGGCCGGCTCGTGGGACGGGCTGTCGGTCCTCTCGCGCCACGCGGCCAGCGTCTCCGGGGCGGCGGCGCGGCCGTCGCAGCAGCGCGTCGCGGTGGGCGCGGCGAACGGCGCCCGGCCCGAGGCGGCCCGCGCCGAGGTGGGCGGGACCGTGGGCACGCTCTACCACCTCCGGTTCCCGCGGCGGCGGGCCCTCCGCGCGGCCCGCCAGCTCCGCGCGCTGCGCCGCCGGCTGGCCTCCGAGCCCGCCGTGTTCGGCGTGGTGGGCGGCCTCGGCGGCCTCGGGGAGGGCAGCCTGCTGATCGTGTGGCGCGGCGAGGCGGACGCCCGCGGCTTCACGGCGTCGCGCGAGCACGACGATCTGATGTCCCGGTGGCCCGGCTCGGCGTGGTGGATGGAATGGCTCGCGCAGGGAGAATCGGGCCGGTGGGACGGGAGGCGGGTCCGCGACGATGCCCTCGGCCCCACCAGCGGCGCGCCGGCGGCAGTCGACGTCCGGCTCCGGCCCGACCTCGAGGCTCCCCGTCGGGCCCGGCGCCTGTTCGACGACGCCGAGCTCCTGCTTCCCGACCCCGTGGCCAGCGACGTCCGGTTGCTGATCAGCGAGCTGGTGACGAACAGCGTCGTCCACGCCCGCCTGGAGCGGACCGACCCGATCTCGCTCCGGATCCAGGCCGTCCCCGGCTGCGTCCGCGTCGAGGTCGGCGACCCGGGGGCCGGCTTCGCCAGGGCCCCCGTGGAGGCCCCGACCGCAGAGCAGCCGTCGGGCCGCGGGCTATGGATCCTCCACCAGCTCGCCGACCGCTGGGGCGTGCTGACCGGCGGCCTGACCCGCGTCTGGTTCGAGATCGACGTGGCGGCGAGGGGCAGGGGCTGAGCGCCGGTTTCGGCGTCCGGACCGACCCCGTACGATGCCGGCGGTGCGCCGGTTCACGCTGATCACGGTGGTCGTCCTGGCGCTGTTGCTCATCGCCGCCGCGCTGATGCAGCTATTGCTCCAAGGGGGGGACGATCGGTTCCCCGGCGGCCCCCTCCCGACGGCCACCCCGACAGCGTGAGCGTCGCCGGGCGCGCACGTCGCGGGCGAGGAGGGAGCCGATGAACGCGCAGCGCGTCAGGCTGGTCCGCCCGGCCGACCGACGTCGGCCGGCCCAGCAGACGCCGGGGATGTCCCGCGAGGAGGCGGTGGCCGCCGGCGGGCGGTGGGTCGGGCTCGTCCACACGGAGCCGGGGATGGCCTCGGCGTGGCATCACCATGGCGGCCACGACACCTACGTCTACGTCGTGTCCGGACGGTTCCGTTTGGAATCCGGCCCGGCCGGCGCGGAGGTCGTCGAGGCGGAGCCCGGGGACTTCCTCCACATCCCGGCGGGAGCGATCCACCGGGAGGCCACCGCCGGAGGGGAGCGGGTGGAGGCGGTCGTGTTCCGGGCGGGCGCGGGCGAGGTGGTGGTGAACGTCGACGGTCCCGCCCCGGCGGATGCCCGCCGGTCCGACGGCTAGTACCAGACCGAGCGGCGAGCCATGACGTTCCGGTAGAGCATCTGCTGGATCTCCTCGCGGACCCGGTCCGTCAGGTCGAACACCGTGAGGGCGTCCTGCCAGGCGTCGTCGGGGAAGCCGTCGGTGGCGATGGGCTCGCCGAACTCGACGTGCCACTTCGACGGCAGCGGAACGAGCCCCAGCGGCCCCAGCCACGGGAAGAACGGTGTCACCGGGAAGTACGGGAACCCCAGGATGCGGGCCAGCGTCTTGGCGTTGTAGAGCATCGGGAGGATCTCCTCCGAGCCGACGATAGCCGCCGGGACGATCGGCACCCGGGTCCGGAGCGCGAGCTCGATGAACCCTCCCCGGCCGAAGCGCTGGAGCTTGTACCGCTCCTTGAACGGCTTGCCGACGCCCTTGTAGCCCTCGGGGAAGACGCCCAGGAGGTCGCCGCGCTCGAGCAGCCGCAGGGCATCCTGTTCGGTGGCCAGCGTGTTCCCCGACTTCCGGGCCAGCGGGCCGACGACCGGCATCCCGAACGCGAGATCGGCCGCCAGCAGGCGGACGTGGCGGTGGGCCGGGTGGTTGTCGAGGACGCCGAACTTCATGACGATCGCGTCCCACGGGAGCGTCCCGGCGTGGTTCGCCACCAGCAGCGCGCCGCCCCGGGCCGGAACGCGGTCCATCCCCACCCAGTCCACCCGCCACCACCGCCGGTGCAGGACCCTGGCCAGCGGGGCCAGGACGTTCTCGGTGAGGTCGGGATCGAAGCCGAACTCGTCCACCTCGTACTCCCCCGTCAGCCGCCGGCGGAGGAAGGCCAGCGCTCGCTGGAGCCCGTCCTCGAGCTCGCCCGGCGGCTCCGCGGCCCGCAGGTGAACCCGGCAGTACCCGGCGGTCACGGCCCGGTTCCGGCACCGCCGGCCGCTGCCGGTCGCGGCCCGGCAGCGCTCGGGCTGATCGCGCCCGGAGATCGGGATGACCTCGGCCATCAGGTGCCCCTGGTCCGCTCGAACCGCTCCTGCCCCTTCCTGCGCAGGAACGCGTACACGTCCTTCTCCCAGTCCGAGATCTGCTCGGCCGACACGAGCCTCCGGAGGCGGCGCCCGCGGGCGAACTCCAGCAGCGCGCCTCGGGCGTCGAAACGCGGCTGGTACCCGAAGTCCCGCTTCAGCCGGGCGTTGTCCGCGACCCGCCCGAACAGCAGGAACCGCAGCTGGTCGGTGGCGAAGTCGACCGCTCCCACCCGGCGCAGGACGGAGGCCACCGGCTGGACCAGGGGGAGGACGACCGGGACGGACGGCTTGCCGATCAGCCGGAGGGCCTGGGAGAGGAGGACGACGCCGTCGCCGGCCACGTTGTACACCCCCGGGTGGTCCTCGCGGACGGACCGGTAGAAGACCTCGACGGCGTCGTCCTCGTGGACGAACTGGAGCCGCGGGTCGTACCCCAGCGCGGTGGGGACCACCGGCAGCGAGAGGTACCGCGTGAGCGGCGTGGCGATGTCGGGCCCCATGAAGTTGGCGAACCGCAGGGTCGTGACGGCGACGTCCCGGCGGCGGCGGGCGAATCCGCGCACGTACCGCTCGATCTCCACGGCGTCCTTCATGTAGCCGTGCTGGGCGTCGGACCGCGCGCTCATCTCCTCGGTGAAGACCGCCGGGTCCTTGGGGCCCGCCCCGTACACCGCCGTCGTCGACTTCACGACGACCTTGGCGATCCGCTCGGCACGCTGGCATGCGCCCAGGAGCTGCATCGTCCCGATGATGTTCAGCTCCTTCATGCCGCTGCGACCCCCCACGTTGCCGGGGGTCGACAGGATGCTGAGGTGGACGAGCGTGTCGACCTCCGTGGTCTGGAGGACCTTGAGCACCAGCGGGTTCCGGATGTCGGCGCGGACGTACTCGGTGCGCTCGAGGTCGAGGGTCGGCTCGTGGAGGTCGAGCCCGACGACGTAGTCGACGTCCGGGTCGGATTCGAGGCGCTGGGCCAGCCGTCCGGCGAGGTGCCCGGCGATCCCGGTGATCAGGACGCGCTGTCCCACGGCGGCAAGGATAGCAAGACCTCCTCCCCGGGCCGCAGCCCGAGGATCCCGGCGGCGCTGCCCCCCGGGGCGACGAGGGCCAGCCAGCCGGCCGAGTCGACGAGAACCGCCACCTCGCCCGGTGGCACCTCGGCGAACGTCCGGACCCGCCGGCACGGGACCGCCGATCCCGCGGCGCCGACCCGGACGACGTCCCCGAGCCCTGCCGGGACGTCGCCGGGCCGGGCCCCCAGCTGGACGTTCCCGAAGCGGTCCACGCCGATCACCTCGGCCTCCACACCCCCGGCGGCCGGGCGCGGCCGGGGGACGGGGAGCCGGAGCAACGAGGCGGGGTCCACCGCGGAGCCCAGCTCCTCGATCGACGCCCCCGCCGCCAGGCGGGCGGCCGACGGGGCGAACACGTCGCGGCCGTGGAAGGTGGCGGACGCGGCGGCCGGGGCGTCGATGGCCACCGCCCGATCGGCCCCGCCCAGGGCCTCCCAGGCCATCGACAGCAGCCCGTTGTCCGGGCCGACCAGCAGCGCGTCGCCGGCGGCCACCGCCACCGCGGCCCGCTCGGTGCCCACGCCGGGGTCGACCACCGCCAGGTACACGGCGTCCCCGGGCGCGTACGGCGCCGCCGCCAGCAGGGCCAGCGCGCCGCGCCGGACGTCCTGCGGCGGGACCCCGTGGGACAGGTCGATGACCCGGACCCCCGGCGCCGCCGCGGCCATCACCGCGTGGCAGACGCCGACGAACTCGTCCCGGAGGCCGTAGTCCGTCAGGAACAGGATCGGCCGCATCCCTCAGGCGTACTGGCGGAGGAAGCCGACGATGAACGCCCGGACGCGCTCACCCTGGGTCCCGGTCAGGAGGTCGGTCCCGTGGTCGTCGCCGGTCACGATCTCGACCCGCTTCGGAGGGGGGGAGTTCGCGTAGAACTGCTGGGCGGTCCCCGCCGCCGAGCCGTCGCCCTCGGCGGCGACGAACAGCTTCGGCTCCGTGATGGCGCGCAGCGCTTCCGGCGGGGCCAGGAGGCCCATGAACGTCGAGGCGCCCGACAGCGAGACGACGCCGGCCACGTCCTCTCGGGCCGCGGCCACCAGCGAGGCGGTCCCCCCCATGCTCGCCCCGATCAGCACCACCCGGCCGGCGCCCCGTCCCCGGAGGAACTCGATGGCGGCCAGGACGTCCCGCCAGATATCCGGGATCGCCCGCTCGCCCTCGGAGTCGCCGTAGCCGCGGAAGTCGAACGTGAGCGCCAGGTAGCCCTCATCCGCCAGGACGTCCGCGAACGCCGCCCACGACGCCCGGTCCGTGGGGAACATGTGGGAGAGGATCACGCCCGTCGTCCCCCGGCCGCGGAGCTCGCCGGTCAGCCGGACGCCGTCGTCCGTCGTGAATCGGACGACCCGGCCCGGCGGGGCCTCGGGTTCGGGGGCGCCGCCGCACGCCCCGAGCAGGATCACCACCGCGGACCAGGCCGCGACCGCGCGGCGCATGGCCCCTCCCTACTTGCCCTGCTGGCGGCGCTGCCAGCGCGTGCGCTTCAGCAGCTTCTTGTGCTTCTTCTTGCGCATCTTCTTGCGGCGCTTCTTGACGACCGAGGGCATACCCGTCCTTCCTCGCTCTTCAATCGGATCCGAAGAGGTTCCGGAGATCCACGCGCCTGGCGCGGAACCCGTCCTCCAGGCGCACGGAGCCAAGGATAAGCGCTTTCGGCGCGTCCGCCACCGGGGAGATCAGCCGGAGGGCGGCGTCGTCCTCCAGATACTCGAGGTATCCCACGCCCGTGCAGCGGCCCTCCCCGTCGGACAGCCCGACCAGCAGGTGGTCCAGGGCGCGGAGGTCGAACAGCGCCGGCAACGCCGGCATGAAGACCGTGGCCTTCACCCGCCAGCGCTGGAGGGGATCCTCGAAGTAGCGGCGCATCGACTCCTCGCGGTTCACGGCCCGCTGCTCGACGGAGGTCGGGACCACGTCCGGGTGGACGCGCAGCGCCACGACCTCGGCGGGCAAGAACCGCCGGACGACCCCGAGGAGCGGCTGGAGCTCCTCGCCCCGCTCGAGCCCGATCACGACGTCCGGGTGGAGGACCGACAGCTTGTTGAACTTCAGGATCTGCCCGTACACCCCGGACACCAGCCCCGTGGTGTCGACCACCACGACGTCGGCTCCCTCGGCGCGGGCCCGGTCGAGCATCGTGCGCGTCCCGGCCACCAGCGGCAGCAGATGGCCCTGCGGGGACGTGGCACCGACGAACGCCAGGTGATCCGCCTTGGGCAGGGCGTCGGGCTCCAGGTCCGACGCCGCGCGGCACAGGCGGAGCCCGATCGTGGTCGGCGGCCCGACCGTCGACTGCCCGACGTCGGCGTCGAGGTACGCGGCGGTGATCCCCCGGCCGACCGCCGTAGCGGCGATCCGCCGGGCGAGCGTGGTCTTGCCGACGTCGAGCCCGCCGAGGAGCACGGCGACGCCGCGGCGGGACACGACCCGCTCGATGACCTCGTCGTATGGATCCATCCCGGCCTCCAGGCTGCGGCCCGGAAGGCTCGGGTTCGCGACCGCGCGGAGGCTACCCCGCCTCGGTGTACCGGGAGTTCAGGTAGCGGTGGACGTCCTCCTCGCGCATGCGGTAGCTCCTGCCGACGCGGAACGCCGGCAGGTCTCCCTGCTTGATCAGACGGTAGACGGTCATCTTGGACACCCGCATGAGCTGGGCGACCTCGGTCACGGTCACGAAACGAGCCTCTCGGAAGCTGTTCTGGGCCACGCTGGGCGGATTGTAGCCGAGCGGCCCGCGGCGCAGCCACCCGCCCGCGAGCCCCCGGGTGCCATGATGCCTCGGTGGCCGGGACGCTGTACCTCGGGACCTCCGGCTTCGCGTACCAGGAGTGGAAGGGACCGTTCTACCCGGAGCGGCTCCGGGACGCCGAGATGCTCCCGTACTACGCCGGGCGGTTCCGCTCGGTGGAGGTCAACTACACGTTCCGCCGCTCGCCGTCGCCGTCGACGCTCGAGGCGTGGCGGGAGCGGACGCCGGACGGCTTCCGATTCGCGCTCAAGGCCCATCAGCGGATCACCCACACGCTGCGGCTGGCCGACACGGGGGAGGCGGTGTCGTCGTTCCTGGCCCGGGCCCGCCTCCTCGGGGAGCGGCTGGGCGTCGTGCTGTTCCAGTGCCCGCCGTCGCTCCGGTTCGACCGGGGGCTGCTGGAGGGCTTCCTGGCGCACGTGCCCGACGGGGTCCGCTCGGCGATGGAGTTCCGCCACCCGTCCTGGGAGGCGGCCCGTCCCCTCCTCGCCGACCGCGGCGTGGCGTGGTGCACCGCGGAGACGGACGAGGCACCGGCCGGCGAGCCGTCGTGGGAGCCGTTCGGCTACCTACGGCTCCGCAAGGAGTCCTACACCGAGGACGAGCTCGGCCGGTGGGCCGAGCGGATCAGCGGCGCCCTGGCGGACGGCCGGGACGTCCACTGCTACTTCAAGCACGAGGAGAAGGCGACGGGGCCGCGGTTCGCCGAGCACCTGGGCGAGCTGCTGGGGTGAGCCTTCAGCCGTCGCCGAACCTGGCCGCGATCACCTGGAAGCAAGGCCAGTAGGCCTCGGGTTGCACGTTGTCGTCGCACACCGCCACCGGCCCGGCGCGGCCCTGGGCCCGGGCCACGACGAGCGCGGGGTCGTTGACGTCGGCGATGGCCACCGTGTCGACGCCGGCCTCGATGGCCGCGCCGGCGAAGCCGTGGTCGGCGAAGACGAGGTCTGGGGTGGCCACCTCGAGCATCCGCTCCATGGGGTCCGGGCTGTGCGTGTGGAGGGCCGACGCCCGGTCGGTCAGCATGCCCACCCCCTGGAAGTAGCGGATCTGTCGGTTCCGGTCGCGCTCCCGCCACGTGAAGCCCTCCAGCGGCCGGAGGAGCTTGGCGCCGTGCTCCTCCAGGAGCCGGCCCACGCCCTGATAGAGCAGCGGCAGTCCCGTGGGGTGGCCGGTGGCCAGCAGCACCCGCTCGCCGCGGCGGGCCGCCTGGCCCAGCCGAGCCCCGATCTCGTCGAAGGCCTGCAGGACGAGGCCCGGCTCGACGCTCACCACGCCGTGCCGCAGCCCGGGGTCGTCGGAGAACCCCCCCGCCCGGGCCACCAGGCGGAGAACCTCCTCGAACGAGACGTCAGAGACGCCGGTCAGCCCGAACTGGGCGTCAGGGTGTCCCTCGACCAGCCGGCGGATCTTCCACAGCACGTTCGGGCGGTCGTGGGAGTTCACGCCGGCCACGCCGCCGTCGAGCAGCGCCTCGCGGAGGGCCTCCCGCGGGAACGGGGCCGGGATCCAGGGGTCCGCTTCCGCCGGAGGCGGCAGGTGTGCTTTCCTTGCCACCGCACCCATCCTACCCACGGAGGTTCGCGATGCCCGAGCTCGACGGCAAGGTGGCCCTGATCACCGGCGGCAGCAAGGGCATCGGCCGGTCCATCGCCATCGCGCTGGCTGAGGCCGGGGCGGACGTGGCGCTGGCGGCCCGGGGCGTCGAGGACCTGGAGCGGGCCGCCAAGGAGGTCGAGGCGCTCGGCCCCAGGGCCCTGCCCGTCCCGACCGACGTGTCCGACCCGGCCCAGGTCGAGGCCCTGGTGGAGCGGACCGTGTCCGAGCTGGGGACCGTCGACATCCTCGTGAACAACGCCGGCGCCGCGCCGTTCTTCTCGACGGTGGACTCCATGCGGTTGGAGGGGTTCGAGAAGTACTTCCGGATCAACTTCACGAGCGCCGTCTACTGCACCCGGGCCGTGGCGCCGATCCTGCTCGAGAAGCGAGCCGGCTCGATGATCACGGTGTCGTCGGTGGCCGGGTTCATCGCCAGCCCGGGGCTGACGTACTACTCGTCGGCCAAGGCCGCCCTCATCAACTTCACGAAGACGTGCGCCCGGGAGTGGGCGCCGTTCGGGGTGCGGGCCAACGTGATCGCCCCCGGCTGGGTGGAGACCGACCTCAACGTCGGGGCCCGCCAGGACCCGGGGTTCTACGAGGGCATCCGGAGCACGATCCCGATGGGGCGGTGGGGCCGGCCCGAGGAGGTCGCGTCCGTGGCGCGGTTCCTGGCGTCGGAGGCCGCCTCGTTCATCACCGGGTCGGTGATCGTGATCGACGGGGGCCAGACGCTCGCGAACCTGATCGGCGGATGAGCTCGCTGGCCGGCAAGCGGTGCATCGTGACCGGCGCCTCCAGCGGCATCGGCGAGGCCACGGCCAGGCGGCTGGCCAAGGAGGGGGCCGAGGTGGTCCTGGTGGCCCGGCGGGAGGAGCGGCTTCGGGCTCTGGCCGGGGAGCTCGGCGAGCGGGCGTCCTGGGTGACGGCGGACGTCTCGCACGAGGCCGACGTGGAGGCCCTGCGGGACCGGGTCGAGCGCCTGGACGTCCTCGTCAACAACGCCGGGGTCCCCGGCGGCGGCGCGTTCGCCGAGGTGGACCTGGAGCGTCTGCGGCTCGTCGCGGACGTCAACTTCTTCGGCGTGGTGCGGTGCACGAAGCTCTTCCTCCCGCTGCTGGAACGCTCCGGCGGCCACGTCGTCAACGTGGCCTCGATCGCCGGTCGCTACGCCCTCCCCGGCGCGGCCGTCTATTCGGCCACCAAGCACGCGGTCGTGGCGTTCTCGGAGTCCCTGTACCACGAGCTGAAGCCGCGCGGGGTGATGGTCACCGTCATCAACCCCGGACTGGTGGCCACCGAGGGGTTCTTCCCCGCCGACAGCCCGCTCTGGAAAGAGCCCTGGCTGCGCCCGTTCATCATGCGCCCCGAGCGGATCGCCCGGGTCATCGTCGATGCCATCCGGCGCAGGCGCGGACCCGAGATCTCGATCCCCCGATGGCTGGCGGCGCCTCAGACCGCGCGAATCCTGGCACCCGCCCTCTACCGGGCGGCGCTCGGGAGGATCGTCGGGGCCAGGGCCCGCTCCGCCCCGGCCCCGCGCAGAGGCGCGTAGCCGGTCAGCCGGCTCGCCACTCCCACACCATCGGCGCGGCGCTCGGCGGATCGGGGGCCGTCATGTCGACCCCGTGGACGTCCTGGAGGTACCCCAGCCACCAGCGATCGTACGCCGAGTCCGTGAACGACGTCCTGATCTTGGAGGGGTCGTCCGCCTCCATGACGACGATCTCCACGTCGCCCGTCGGCGTCCGCTGGAGCCAGTTCGCGTAGCGGGTCACGGTGGCCTCGCGGTTCAGGCGCTCGAACTCCTCGAGGTGCGGTTCGATCTCCGCCGCGAAGTTCCTGACTCGATCGGACTGCCCCGGGAGGACCGGGAGCGCGGCCGCGATCCAGTGCCCCATCGCTGCGCTCCTCGCGCGTTACCGGCGGAAGTGCTCCGCGTTGCTGTAGAGCGTGTAGCCGACGAACCCGTACAGCAGCAGCGGGATGATCTGGATGAACTGCTGGTAGGCGATGAGGTAGACCAGCGCGAACAGGGCGCCCACGCCGGCGATCACGAGGCCGAGGACCCGGCCCTGCTCCCGCAGCGCCATGATCTGCATGCCGGCGTAGATGGCGGCTGCGCCGACCGCGATGTTGATCAGCGCCAGGACGATGATGAACCCCCCGAACAGGCTCGCGGCGCCGAAGGCGAGCAGGCCGCCGAGGATGCCGAGCCCGCCGGCGACGAACAGCAGGATCGCGGCGATCGTGACGGGCTGGGGACGGTCCGAGGGATACGAGCCGGGCGGCCGGTCTGCCATGTGCGTGCTCCTTTCGGTCCGGAGGTCGCTCGGACTCTAGTGACCGCCGAGGGGGGTGTCAAAGGTGCGCGCGTCAGGAGCCCACGCGGTGGAGCTTCAGGAGGTTGGTCCGAGCCTCGCCGAACGGGATCGAGGCGACCAGCACGGTGGCGTCCCCCAGGCGGGCGAACCCCGCCTCCCGCAGGCGCCGGTCCATGGTCCGGATCATGTCGTCGGTGTCGAGGGGGGCCCGGCAGGCCTGGGGCAGGACGCCTCGGTGGAGCGTCAGCCCCCGGACGACGTGCTCGTCGGTCGAGAGCGCCACGATCGGCACCCGAGGCCGGGCGGCCGCCAGCAGGGCGGCGGTCTGGCCGGTCCGCGTGAAGCAGGCCACGGCGACCGCCCCGCCGTCGCGGGCGATCTCCGCGGCGGACCGGGCCACGGCGTGGGGGTCCGAGGGCGGCGGGCCGCCCCGGTCGAGCGGCTCGGCCAGGAAGCGCTGGCCGGCGGTCTCGGCCACCCGGGCGATGCGGCCGGCCGTCGCGGTGGCCTCCACCGGGTACCGGCCGATGGCCGTCTCGGCCGAGAGCATGATGGCGTCGGCACCCTCGAACACCGCGTTGGCCACGTCGCTGGCCTCCGCCCGGGTGGGCCGGGGCGCCGCGACCATGGACTCGAGCATCTGGGTGGCCACGATGACCGGCACGCCGGCCCGCCCGGCCCGGGCCACGAGGTCCTTCTCCAGGACCGGGATCTCCTCGATCGATGCCTCCACCCCCAGGTCGCCCCGGGCCACGATGGCGGCGTCGGAGGCAGCCAGGATCGCGTCGGCGTCCTCGACGGCGGGGCGGGTCTCGATCTTGGCGACCACGAGCGGCGGCCGCTCCCCGAGCAGCCCCCGTAGGGCGATGACGTCGGCGGCGCCCCGGACGAACGACTGCGCCACGAGGTCGACGCCCGCCTCCAGCGCCCAGGCGGCGTCCGTCCGGTCCTTCTCGGTGATGGCCGGCATCGCCAGGCGCTCGGACGGGATGTTGACGCCGGCGCGCGAGCGGACGGTGCCCCCACGGACGACCTCGGTCAACAGCGTGCGCCCCGCCTCCACCACGCGCAGCTCGACGGCCCCGTCCGCCAGGAGGATCCGGTCGCCACGATCGAGGTCCTCGCCGAGCCGCCCGTAGGAGACCGGGGCGCCCGAGGCGTCGCCCGCGGCCCCGTCGGGCCGGAGCTCGAAGCGCCCCCCGCCCTCCAGCGTGACCTGCCCGCCCCGGAGCTCCCCCAGCCGGACCTTGGGGCCGGAGAGATCGGCCATCACGCCCACCGCCCGCCCCGCCTCGTCCGCCGCCCGGCGGACCTCGCCCAGCAACCGGTCGTGGTCCGCGCGCGTCCCGTGCGAGCAGTTGATCCGGGCGACGTCCATCCCGGCCCGGACCAGCTCGGCGACCCGCCCGGCGGTGGCCGGGCCCAGAGTGCACACGACCTTGGTGGCTCGCACCTCAGTCGACCGCAGGGGCCGCCCGCCGGACCTCGTCGATGATCGAGGCGACCTCGGCCCGGTTCTCCTCGACCGGCGGGGCCTGCTCGGAGAGCCGGTCCGGGACGGCCCCCCCACCCCTGTCGCGTGCCAGCGCCAGCCAGGCCTCGGGGATCTCGTCCGGCACCTGGCGGTCGGCCATCTCCGCGAAGTAGATCGTCCACGCCCGGGGGACGACGCGGGCCCACTGGTAGCCGCCGCCTCCGGTGGCCACCCAACGGCCCCCGGCCGCCTCGTGGGCCAGCTCGTGCAGCCGCCGGGCCGCCTCCCGGTACGCCCGGGTCGACAGCGCCAGGTGGGCCAGCGGGTCCGTGTGGTGCGTATCGCACCCGAGCTGGGTGACGAGCACGTCGGGCCGCCATCTGCGGACCGCCGGGGGCACCACAGCCGCGAATGCCTCGAGCCACCCGTCGTCGGAGACGTACGGCGGCAGCGGCACGTTGACGCTCGTTCCCTCCGCCCGGGGCCCCCCGCGCTCGTCGGTGAAGCCGGTGCCGGGGAAGAGGAACCGGCCGGATTCGTGGATCGAGATCGTGAGGACGCGCGGGTCGTCCCAGAAGATGACCTGCGGCCCGTCGCCGTGGTGGACGTCCACGTCGACGTACGCGATCCGCTCGACCCCCTGCTCCAGCAACCAGGCGATGGCCACCGCAGGATCGTCGTACACGCAGAAGCCCGAGGCCCGCTCCGGCATGGCGTGGTGCAGCCCGCCGGCCGGGTTGAACGCATGCTCGGCGCGCCCCGCCAGGACCGCCTCGGCCGCCACGACCGAGGCGCCGGCCACGCGGGCCGACGCCTCGTGCATGTCGGGGAAGATGGGGTTGTCCCCGGGGCCGAACCCGAATCGCCACCAGTCCCCCGACTCCCCGGCTCCGGCTCGCCGAACCGCATCGATATAGCGCTCCGTGTGCACCAGCTCCAGCTCGCGGTCCGTGGCCACACGGGGAGGCACCTCGGTGACCCCCGTGTGGAGCAAGCCGTACGCCGCGATCAGCTCGCGGGTCAGCAGCACGCGGACCGGGCGGAGCGGATGCTGCGGCCCGTGGTCGTAGGCGGTCACCTCGGGGGCGTAGACGAGCTCGACCGCCTGGCTCACCGGGCGGTCCCCGTCACGAGGCAGCGCGGGCCTGCGCGTGGGCCTGCCGAAGCCGGTCGCACAGCTCCCGCACGACCGCCAGCGCGGCATCCGGTCGGTCGCGCAGGATCCGCTGGAAGCGAGCGCGATCGAGCGACAGCGTTCGGACGTCGCCGTCGGCCACGAGCGAGGCCATCCGGGGCTGGTCGCTGAGGATCGCCATCTCCCCCACGATGTACCCCGGGCCTCGGCGCGCAATCTCCGTGGGGCCCCCGGGCTCCTCCGCCACGACGCGGACCTCGCCGGAGACCACGACGTGCATGGCATCCCCGGGCTCGCCGGACTCCGCCAGGAGCGTCCCGTGCGGGTACAGGTGCTCGACGGCGGCCTCGGCCACCCGCCGCAGGTCCCCGGGGGCGAGCTCCCGGAACAGCGGGACCTGCCGAAGCGCCATCATCCGCTCCATCAGCGACAGCGTGCTGAGCGTCCGCATCCCGTCCTCCTCTCGCGCCGCCCGTGCGGCGGTCTCACGTACGAGCCGATCCGGATCGCGCTCGGCCAGCGCCGCCAGCGCCGCGCGCGCGCCGTCCCCGCCGGCGAGCGCCTGCGCCGCGCACGCGCGGATCCACGGGTCCGGGTCCTCGAGCATCTCCAGCGCCGCGGCTAGACCGTCGCCCGCTGGATCCGGCTCAGGGTCCCAGACCGCGGCCAGCGGACGGACCACGCCCGGGGCGGCCACGGCCTCGATCATCTCCAGGGCGTTGGCACGCTGCCCGGGATCCCGGCTGGCGAGGCCCTCGAGGGCCATCTCGACCGCACTCCGGTCGCCCAGCGCCCCCTCGGCGACGAGGGCCCTGCGGGCGTGGGCCAGCGCCTTCGACCGGACGGCGTAGGCCAGCAGAGCCGCGCGCGGATCCCGCCCGCGCGCCGCCACCCGGCGCCACGCCGCGTGATACCGGAGCGCGGCATGACGCTGGCCGGCGGCGTACTGTTCGATCGGCTCGCGCTCGCCGGCGGCGCCGTCCGCCAGCGCCAGGAGCGCCGCCTCCGCACGCCGCTCGTCGGACAGCAGCGCTCCCAGCCGTCCGGCGACCGGGGCCCCGCGCCGCGCGAGCGCCGTCGCCGCGGCCTCGCGGACCGCCGGGGCCGGATCGCCGAGGGCGTCGAACAGCCCCTCGTCCGCCGGCCCGGCCGGGAACCCGGCCAGCGCCTCGGCCGCGGCCCGGCGCACGGCGGGATCGGCGTCGCGCAGTCGTTCCGCCACCGTCGCGGCCTCCTCGCCGACCAGCCCCAGCGCCCGGACGGCCGCCGCCCGCTCCTCGGCCTCCGGCGAGGCCCCGGACCGCCGGAGGGCGGCGACCGCCCGGTCCACCTCCCCGGTGCGGGCCAGGGCCACCGCCGCCCGGACGCGGACGCGGGCGTCCGGGTCCTCGAGCAGCCGCCCGAGCGGCCCGGCGACGTCGCCGGGCGCCCGGGAGCAGGCGGACACCGCCGCCGCCGCCTCGGCGCGGACGACCGGGTCGGGGTCCGACAGCAGGTCGAGGGCCCGGGGTAGCGCCGAGGGGTCCGGGAACCGCGCCACGGCGGCCACGGCGGCGGCCCGCACCGCGGCATCGGGGTCGGAGAGGCCCGCGACCCGCAGGGCGGCGGCCTCGGGGAGCGGGACGCCGGCCAGCATCTCCATCGCCACCCGGCGGGTCCCCGGGTCGGGGTCGCTCGCGCCCCGTTCCAGGGCCGCCAGCGCGCCGCGGTCCCAGGCGATGCCGCCGAACGGCTCCTCCTCGGCCACGAACACCTCGGGCCACCCGGCGCGGAGCGCCTCCCCCACCGCGCCGGCGTAGGCGCGGCGAGCCCCGGCGGCGGCGACGGCGGCCAGCACCGCGCACGCCGCGGCGACGAGGAACAGCTGCCGGAGCGTGAGCGTCTGCTGCGCCAGGAGCAGCAGCGCGCCGGCCAGCACGATCCCGGCCTGCATCGCGGCCCCGTCCATGAACGTGCGGGCCCGGTCCCGGTGCTCGGGAGGGACGACGTTGAACAGGGCCTGCCACGCCATCTGCCAGGCGCCGTACATCCACGCCAGCTGGACGAACCGCAGCCCGACGAGCGGGCCGAACCCCCCCGCGAAAGCCGCCGCGCCCGCGAACCCCACCGCGTACAGCAGGGGGAAGGTCAGCACCACCGTCGCCACTCCCACCCGGGCGAACAGCCGGTTGGCCACGAGGAGCGAGAGCGCGAGCGCCACGGCGTAGGTGACGCCCTGGAACACGCCCAGGAACGCCGCCAGCCGGTCGGCCTCGGGGAACCGAGCCGTGACGGCCGTGGCGAACGGCAACGAGACGGCGAACGAGAGCAGCGCCAGCACGACCATCGCGGCGGACATCCACCGCAGCAGCGGCGAGCGGCGGATGAAGCGGGCCCCGTCCCGCAGCGCCTCGAGGAGGCCCGTCTCCGGCGGTCTGCGCCCGTGGACGTGGTGGGCGCGGCGCACCCTTCGGCCGCCGGTGGCCGCACCGGCCACGAGGTACGCGGCCACGAGCGCCCCGGCCCACACCAGCACCAGGTTCTCCGCGTGGAGCCACGCCGCCAGCGGCCCCGTGGCCACGCCCCCCAGCGCGCCGCCGAGGATCAGCCCGGCCCCGTACAGGGGGAACAGCCGCTTGGCCTGCCGGGTGTCGTGGACCATCCCCGCGACCCCCCAGCTGAACGTCCCCTGGACGATCCACAGCACCATCATCGAGAGCCAGGTGGTCGGGTACACCCAGCCCGCCGGGATCGCCAGCAGGACGCGCACCGCCACGGCGCCCACCGCCAGCACGAGCGCCAGCGCCACCAGGGCCCGTCGCCGGTCGAAGCGGCCGAGCGCCGCGGCCACGCCCAGCGTCGCCGGGAACGTGACCGCGGAGATGTTGAGCAGAGCCTTGCCGGCTTTCT
>DASZZY010000202.1:0-3161 GCA_036260395.1 Actinomycetota bacterium | reverse complement strand
GCGCTCGGCCGGGAACGACACCACGACCGGGCACTGGGAGATCTGCGGCATCGTCCTCGACCGGCCGTTCCCCACGTACCCGGGCGGGTTCCCGAAGGAGGTGGTGGAGCCGTTCGAGCGGGCCGTGGGTCGGCCCGTGCTCGGGAACCGGGCGGCCTCGGGAACCGAGATCATCGCCGAGCTGGGCGAGGAGCATGTCAGGACCGGCCGCCCGATCGTCTACACGAGCGCCGATTCGGTCTTCCAGATCGCCGCCCACAAGGACGTCGTCCCGCTCGAGACGCTCTACGCGTGGTGCCGGGCGGCACGGCGGATCCTCGACGGCGAGCACCGCGTCGGCCGGGTCATCGCCCGGCCCTTCGTCGGCGAGCCGGGGTCGTTCGCCAGGACGCACGAGCGGAGGGACTTCTCGGTCGAGCCCCCCGGCCCCACGTACCTCGACCTCGTGCTCGAGCGCGGCACGCCGGTGTCCGGGGTCGGCAAGATCCCCGACATCTTCGCCGGGCGGGGGCTGTCGAGATCCCGGCACACCGAGTCCAACGACCACGGGGTCGACGTGACGCTGGAATACCTGGCGCGGGCCGACCACGGGCTGGTCGTCACCAACCTCGTCGACTTCGACACGAAGTTCGGGCACCGCAACGACGCGCCTGGGTACGCCCGGTCGGTGGAGGAGTTCGACCGCCGCCTGCCGGAGCTGGTGGCCGCGGTGGAGGATGGCGTGCTGTTCCTCACCGGCGACCACGGCTGCGACCCGACGGACGAGTCGACCGACCACACGCGAGAGCTGACCCCGCTGCTGGTCGCGGGCGGCGCCCTCGGCGACCGACCGGCCGTCGATCTCGGAACGCGCGAAACCTTCGCCGATCTCGGCGCCACGGTCGCCGACCTGTTCGGCGTGGAGGCGTCCCTGTCCGGGACCAGCTTCGCGCACGAGCTCGGCCTGTGACCCGGACGGGACCGGCGTACGGCCGGCTGCACTAGGCTCCCGGCCGTGGATCCGCGTGACGTTGTGGCCCGGAAACGCGACGGCGGCACGCTCGGCGAGCGGGAGGTGCGCGCGCTCGTCCTGGGGTACGCGCGCGGAGAGGTCCCCGACTACGTGGCGGCCGCGTTCCTCATGGCAGCGTTCATCCGCGGACTTGACGGAGACGAGACCGCCGCGCTGACGCGCGCCATGGTCGACTCCGGGACCACGCTGCCACTGTCCGGCGTATCGCGCCCGAAGGTCGACAAGCACTCCACGGGCGGCGTGGCCGACGGGGTCACCCTCGTCTTCGCCCCGCTCGCCGCCGCGCTCGGGCTCGCCGTGGCCAAGCTGTCGGGGCGCGGGCTCGGCCACACGGGAGGGACGCTCGACAAGCTCGAGGCCATCCCGGGGCTGCGGACCGACCTGTCGCCGCAGGAGCTCGAGCGCCAGGTCGACGTGGTGGGGTGCGCCGTGGCGGCCCAGAGCGCCGACCTGGTGCCCGCCGACGGCGCGCTGTACGCGCTCCGGGACGCGACCGCCACGGTCGCCTCCGTGCCGCTGATCGCCGCCAGCGTCATGAGCAAGAAGCTCGCGGTCGGGACCGACCTCATCCTCCTCGACGTCAAGGCCGGGAGCGGCGCGTTCATGAAGACCGCCCCGGATGCCGAGGCGCTGGCGGACGCGTGCGTGGCGCTGGCGCGGAGCTGGGGACGGCCGGCGCGCGCGGCCGTCACGGACATGTCCCAGCCGCTCGGCGATGCCGTGGGGAACGCGCTGGACGTCGCCGAGGCCGTCGAGGTCCTCCGCGGGCGGCGTCCCGGCCGCCTGACGGAGCTCTCGATCGCGTTCGCCGCCGCCGCGCAGGAGGATCTCCTCGGCATTGCACCGGAGGACGCCCGTGGCCGCGCCGAGCGCGCTCTGGCCGGAGGAGAGGGGCTGGAGACCTTCCGGCGGATGGTCGAGGCCCAGGGCGGCGACCCGCGGGTGGTCGACGATCCGGACCGCGTGCTGCCCCGGGCGCCGGTGGTGCTCCCGCTCGAGGTCGACCGCCCCGGGTTCGTGGCCGGGATGGACGCCGAGGCGATCGGCCGGGCCGCCGTCCGCCTGGGGGCGGGGCGCGCGCGGAAGGGCGACCCCATCGATCCCGCGGTGGGCCTGGTGGTCCGGGCCAAGGTCGGCGACCGGGTCGAGGGGGGCCAGCCGATCGGCGAGGTCCACGCCCGGAGCGAGGAGGACGCCCGGGCGGCGGCCTCCGCGGTGCTGGCGGCGATGACGGTGGGGGAGGAGCCCGCCCCGGTGCCGCCCCTCGTCCACGCCTGGCGGCACTGATCCCGAGCCGGCGCGCCGTGCCTCGGGCGCCGGCGGCGGCGTGGAACAATACCGGGCCATGGCACCCGTCGTCGGCGCATGATCGACCTCGCCCCGCTCGACACGCTGTTCGTGATCGCGGCGCTGCTACCGGCGATCATGCTGCACGAGCTGAGCCACGGCCTGGTGGCCTCCCGGATGGGGGACCTGACCCCGAAGCTGAGCGGGCGTCTGACACTGAACCCGGCCCGCCACGTCGATCCGGTCGGCACGGTGATCGTCCCGGCCCTGCTCCTCCTCCCGGTCCTGTTCGGGCGCTCCGCGCCGTTCGCGTTCGGCTACGCGAAGCCCATGCCGCTCGATCGGAGCAACCTGAAGAACCCGGACCGCCAGATCATCTGGATCTCGCTGGCCGGGCCGCTCACGAATCTGGCCCTCGCAGTGGTCGGCGCGCTCGTCCTCCGGTTCACGGCCGCGTCGCCGCCGAGCGCGCTGTTCCGCTTCCTCGACATCTGGGTCTTCATCAACGTCTTCGTGGCGGTCATCCACGTGTTCCCGATCCCCCCGCTGGACGGGTCCAGGGTGCTGGCGGTGTTCCTCCCCGGGCGCGCCCGGCAGGTCTTCGAGAACCTCGAGCCCTACGGGCCGCTGTTCATCCTCCTGATCCTGTTCCTCCTGCCGGCGCCCGTCCTCGGGCTGGCGGGCGGGGCGGCGGACGGCCTGCGGACGTTGCTGGTCGGGGCGTAGCGAGGGTCATTGAGCCGGCCCCCGGGCGCCGGTACGATGGCGCGCATCGAACCGCAGGCCATCCCCGACGCCGGTTCCGGGGCCCGGGGCCGGCTCAATGACCCTCGCTACGCCCCGACCAGCAACGTCCGCAGGC
>DASZZY010000201.1:0-25152 GCA_036260395.1 Actinomycetota bacterium | reverse complement strand
CGGGGCGCCGCCACGCGGGCGGCGCCCTCCTCGTTCCGGGTCGTTCAGTCGGCGGGTGGAAGATCACGGCGAACCGGCCGGCGGCGATCTGCGTGGAAGTGCGTCCCGACGGACGTCCCGGCTCGTCGGCCGGTCAGCGGTCGATGTCGCCGACCACGAAGAAGACCGAGCCGAGGATCGCGATGAGGTCGGGAACCAGCTGTCCCCGGAGGAGCCAGGGCAGCAGGGAGACGTTGTTGAACGAGGCGGTCCGCATCTTCAGCCGGTACGGGTACTGCTTCCCGTTCCCGATCAGGTAGTACCCCATCAGCCCCAGCGGGTTCTCGGTGCGGACGTAGACCTCACCCTCGGGGATGTTCTTCGGGACCTTGGCGGCGATGTACGGGCCGGCGGGGAGCCGCTCCATGCATTGCTCGATGATGTTGCAGGACTGATGGACGCGCTGGACCAGCACCCACAGCCGGTCGAAGCAGTCGCCGTCGCGGCCCAAGGGCACGTCGAACTCCACGTCCCCGTACTTCTCGTACGGCTCGTCCTTGCGGGAGTCCATGGCGACTCCCGAGGCGTGGAGCACGGGCCCCGACGCGCCGAACGACACCGCCACGTCCGGGGGCAGGAGCCCGATCCCTTTGGTCCGCGCGGCGATGATCTCGTTCCCCATGATGAGGTTCTCGAAGTCGATGAGCTTCTTCCGCACCCACCGCAGCGTCTCGCCCGACTGCTTGAGGAACCCGCGTGGCAGATCGTCCTTCAGGCCCCCGACGCGCGCGTAGGAGAAGTGGATCCGGGCGCCGGTGGCGGACTCCATCAGGCCCTGGATCATCTCCCGCTCGCGGAACGCGTAGAACATCGGCGTCATCGCGCCGAGCTCGAGGGGATACGACCCCATGAACATCAGGTGGTTGAGGATGCGGTTCCACTCCGCCATCATCGTCCGGATCCACTGCGCCCGGTCCGGGACCTCGAGGCCCATCAGCCGCTCGACCGCCATGCACCACCCCAGCTCGTTGTTGAACGCCGACAGCCAGTCGTGGCGGTTCATGAGGACCATCGTCTGGAGATGGTCGCGGTGCTCGGCGAGCTTCTCCGCGGCGCGATGCATGTACCCGATGACCGGCTCGGCGTGCCGGATCTTCTCGCCGTCCAGCTCCAGGACCAGCCGGAGGACGCCGTGCGTCGAGGGGTGCTGGGGCCCGATGTTGAGCACCATCTCCTCGGTGGAGAGGTCGCGCTCCGGCGTGGTGATGATGTCCACGCCGCCCCCGCGGAGGAGCCACTGCTCCCCCATCTGCGAGTACGCGGACCGCTGCTCCGTGTCGGCCATGGGCTCGGTTCACAGCCTACCGCACGCCGCGCGCCCGGCGGCCCGCGGTCAGGCGAACGCGCCGAGCGGCAGGAGCTGCTCGCGGAGCGCGTCCACGCAGCGCTTCGCGAGGTCGACGACCTCCGGGGCAACCGGCCGGCCGGCCCCCAGATCGCGGCCGAGGTCGCGGTCGGCCGCGACGTACTCGGTCAGCATCTCGGCCACGTCGGGGCCGACGGCCACCCGCGGGGCGACCTCCCCGCGCCCCTCGAGATAGGCGGTGACCGCCTGGTTCACGAGGGCCCACCGGGGGCCGCCCCCCAGCTCCTCGGCGGTGACGTCGCCCACGCCGCGCCCGAGCCCCAGGCGGCACGCCCTGGCAAGGGCCAGGTACCGGTCCGGGGCCGCGGCGGGGAGGCGAAGGACGACGGCGGGCGCGCCGGGCATGTCCAACACACCATGGGGCACCCGGAGCTCCGTGTCGAGTAGGCCGTTCCGCCTGGTCATCGGCCGGCCGTCCGTCGGCCGAGCGGCGAGCGGCCGACGGCGCCGGCATGCGACGCGCGGGCGCGCAGCGCGGGGGTCCCCGTCGGTCCCCGGCGGCGGGCCCTACCGCCAGTCGACGGTGACGACCTCGATGGGTTCTGAGATGCCCTTCAGCGTGACGGACCGAGGCTCGGAGACCGGGTAGGTCGTCCCCTCCGCGGTGCTCCGGCTGGTGACGATCTCCCCTCCCTCCCCCAGAGCGGCGATCCGAGCGGCCTCGTGGACGCCCTTGCCGCGGAAATCGCGCTCGATCCTGGTCGCGGCGGAGGCGTGAAGGCCGATCCGGACCTCGGGCGCGAACCCCTGGGTCCGGCGGTGCTCCTCCAACCGTCGCTGGATGGCCACCGCGGCGTCGAGGGCGGAGGCCTGATCCGGGAACGCGACGAAGAAGCCGTCGCCGGTGTGCTGGATCTCCTCTCCCCCGTGGGCGGCGAAGAGAGACCGGAGCGTCTGGTCGTGCCAGGAGATCAGGCTCTCCCACGCCTTGTCCCCCAGCGCCTCCACCAGCACGGTGGACCGGGCGATGTCGGTGAACATGAACGTCCGCTCGACGCGCGCCGTCGCCACCGTCCTGGTCAGCCCGGTGTGCAGCGGCAGCATCTCGTCGACCTCCTCGATCTCGATGGCCTGGGTCGGACAGGCCAGCGCCGCCTCGAAGAGCCGTTCCTCCTCGACGCTGGTGGGATCGAGCACGTCGGCCTTGCCGTGCCACTCGCCCTTCTGCCAGGCGAACGCCGTGGGAGCCACGTAGATGCAGTTCCCGGCCCCCACGCAGTGAGAGCGGATCACCCGCACGCGGACGGGCATCAGGCCACGCCCTCCATCATGGCGAACACCGTGGCCCCCGCTCGCGAGCTGACACCCAGCTTCGCGTAGATCTCGGCGAGCTCCCGGACGACGCGGTCTTCCTCGATCCCCATCGCCTCGGCGATCTCCTGGTTGGTCATGCCGTCGACGATCATCCGCAGGATCTCCGCCTCGCGATCGGTGATGCTCTCGGGGACGCGGGGCTGGTCTTGGCTCTGGGGCGTGACGTCCACCGGGCCGGTCAGCTCCACCAGGGCCCGGGGTATGGGCGCCCGGAACCATCGCACGCGGACGCCCTCGTCCAGCGTGCGCTCGCCGACCATCTGGAGCACCGTCCGAGCGAGCGTCCGGGCCTGCTCCAGCCCCGGGCCCTCCCTCGCCGAGAGCACCTGCAGCGCGGCGAGGATCACGTCGAGGTGCAGCGGGTACGGAGGCTCAGACTCTCGAAAGCCCAGGCCCTCCAGCGCTGCCAGCGCCGCCCGTGCCGCTGCCACGGCTCCGTCGCCGTCCGCCCGCGCGTCGAGGACCAGGGCCCGGGCCGCCTCGGCCTGCGCCGTCCACGGGTGATCGCCCTTCAGCGTCCCGGCCAGCTGGGCCGCCTCGGCCCCGCGAGCGCCCGCCGCTGCGAGGAGCGCCTCGTCCCCCGTGGCCCGGGCCAGCCGAGCGGACTCCAGCGCCCACCGCGCCAGGACCTCGCACCGGCCGGCCTGCTTGCCCTGCTCGGTGGCGATCCGCAGAGCCCGCTCCAGCCGCTCGCTCATCTCCCCGGCGTCGCCCGACGCGCCGGCGACCATGCCTCGCCAGGCCTCGAGGTCCCGGGCTCGGAGCGCGCTCGGCGTGGCGGCGGCCACCTCCGCGGCGCGGTCCAGCCACGAGATCGCCTCCGGCAGCTCGCCGATGTTCAGATGCACCAGCGCCGTCCCTCCGGCCGCCAGGAACTCGAGGTCCCGGTCGCCCACTCGCAGCGCCCCGCGATAGGCGTCGTCCCCGCGCTCCAGCGCCAGGTCCGGGAACCCGAAGGCGCGGGCGTAGAGGTGGACGCCGTACAGCATCTGCACCTCCTGGCGCTCTCGATCGCTCTCGCGGACCAGGCTGTGGAGCCGCGAGACGATCCTCCGGAGGTCCTCGATGCGCCGGGCGGAGCCGAACCGGATGTCGGCGCCGGTCCTGGCGTACGCCATGGCGATCAGCGTGGCCATCATCCCGTGCTGATCCCCCAACCGTTCGTACAGGTCCAGCGCTTGGGTGAACCGGCGCACCGCTTCCGCGACGATCTCCGGCTCGCCGGGGATCTGGAACAGGAAGCCATGCCCCGGGGCATTCCGGAGGGTCGGCCGGTCCGGCGATGACAGGAACTCCTGGAAGTGCTTCCGGGCCCGCTCCAGCCAGATGGTCCCGAGCTCGCGCCACGCCGCCGCCTCGGACGCAGGATCGCCCAGGTCCTGCGCGAGGGCCGTGGCGCGATCGTACGCCTCCTCCGCCCGGGCGAGGTCGCCCTCCGGAACCGACGCCGCGGGCGCATCGCCGAGCCCGCTCCGGGTGATGGCCTGCCCGAGCTCCAGCACCGCCTGGAGCTCCATCCGCCGGTCACCGGCCTCGCGCGCTCGCAGCTGGGCATCCCGCGCCAGCTCCGCGGCCCGATCCTCGTCGCCGTTCAGGCGGAGGGCGGCCGCCCGGCGGAGCCTGATCTCGATCTCCAGGCCGACGTCGCCCAGGGCCTCCGCCAGCGCCGCCAGCTGCGGCAGCGTCCGCAGGCGCTCGCCGGGACGCCGCAGGGCCGCCAGCGCGTCGTCGCGCAGGCGCAGCAGGTCGATCCGGTTCCGCGGGTTCTGGGCCGTGTCCAGCGACTCGTCGACGAGCCGGAGGACCTCATCGGGCGCATTGCGGTCGAGGGCCACGCGCGCCGCCTCGATCGAGTACCGGGCGCACTGCTCGCCGAGTCCGGCGGCCACGGCGTGGTGCGCCAGCATCGCCACGGCGTCCGGGGGAGGGCCCGCGTCCATGAGCAGCGCCACGACCGCGCCGTGCAGCTCCCGGCGCCGGGCCCGAGGGAGCGTGCCGGCGGCGTACGTCCGGATCTGCTCGTGGTTGAAGCGGTAGTCGACCGCGGAGCCCTCGGGCAGCTCGGCCACGAGGCCGGCCTGGACGGCCGGCTCGAGCGCGGCGGCCAGCTCCGCCGGGTCGGGCTCGTCCTCGTCCACCCTGCGCTTGACAGCGGCCAGGTCGTGGAGGCCGAAGGCCCGCCCGAGCACCGCCGCCTCGGCCATGAGGGTCTGGGTTTCCCGGGGGAGGCGCTTGGCCCGGCGGCGGATGAGCATCTCGACGGAGGGCGGCAGCAGCCGGCCCGCCTTCGGCGCCAGCTCCCACGTCCGCTGGATCTGCTGGAGGAGGCCCGCGTCCCGGTAGGAGAGCGCCAGCTCCTCGACCATGAACGGGACGCCCTCGGCCTGGTCGTGGAGCGCCGCCACGGCCGCCGGAGAGATGTCGCCGCCGAGGAGCTGCCGGAGGAGCTCACCGGTCTCGACGGTCGTGAACCGGCCCAGCCGGAGCCGCCTCGCCGCGCGGACCCGCTCCAGATCGGCGACGAGCGTGGCGACCTCGCTGGCGCCGCCGTCCTCGGGACGCAGCGCCAGCACGAGCAGCACGCCCGTGGCGGCCTGCGCTCGGACGACGTAGCGGAGGATCCGGATGCTGTCCTCATCGGCCCACTGGACGTCGTCGAGGAGGAGGGCGAGCGGCGCCGGGCCCGCCATGGCGCGGACGGCCACCGCCGCCACGTCGTAGAGGTGGATCAGCTGGCGATCGGGCGGGAGCGCCTCCAGGCCCGGCGCCGGCCGGCCGGAGAGCGCATCGACGAGCCGCAACAGCTCCTCCGGGCTCCCGGAACGCTCGGCCAGGGAGGCCGCGGCCGGTGAGGCGAACAGCGACCGGGCCAGCAGGAGCGGGCCCCTCAGCTCCTCGTCGGAGATCGCCGTCAGGACCTGGAACCCCCGCGCCCGGGCCAGGTCGGCGGCGGCCTCCAGCAGGCGCGTCTTCCCGATTCCCGGCTCCCCCTCGAGGATGACCGCCCGGAACGCGCGGGCGGCCACGGCGTCCATCGCCTGCTCCAGGGCGAGCATCTCGGCGGGCCGGCCTACCACCGGGCCGTGCTGCGGTCGAAGCTCGAGCCCGAACGACGAGAGCGGGACCTGCGCGGTGCTCATGCCGCAGGAACCATACCGGACCCCGCGGAGGGCCACGGGGAGACCGGGCGAGGCCGCGGGCGGAACGCGAGGCGGAAGGCGACGGGCGGGGCCGACCGGGCGCCGGCCGGCGTCAGTCGTCCGGGCGGCAGACCGGGCACCGGGGCGGGCGCTCCCCCCGTTCGCCCTCGGCCCAGTCGTCGAGCCGCCACTTCTCGCCGGAGGCGAGCTTCAGGGAGCCCGCCGTCCAGCCGCCGGCGTCGCCCTCCTCCGCGAGGCGCTGGCAGCCCGCCCGGTGCAGCAGCAGGGCGGAGGTGTCGCCCCGGGGCAGGTCGAGCACGAACCCGTCCGGGTTCGTGGCGACCCACTGGAGGTAGGCCTGGTCGTCGCGATCGAACCGCTGGACCTCCGTCCCGGCGGAGTCCGGCGTGGGGTCTCGGCGCTCCACGGCACTCAACCTACCCGGGGCAGCGCGCCGCCACACCGCCGGCCCGGCGCGTGGGCATGGCCCGGTCGGGTCATGGCCCATGGTCCCCGGGACACCGCAAAGATGGCTCGTCCGTGTCTTGGTCGTGCGCGCTCCCGGCCTCACCATGGGGCCCGACATGGAGACCACGATGCAGAGCACGAGACAGGAAGCACGGACCGACGCCCGCGTGCTGGTCGACCTCCGGGCGCTCGACCTCCGGACGAAGGCCTTCGCCGAGCTCCGGGCGCTGAGCGCGGACACCGAGCGCCCGAAGCCCCGCCCCACGCTGGGCTGAGCCGCCCACGTCCTAGAATCCCTCCCGACGAAGGGAGGGATCCTTGGACTTCCGCATCGCCGACGAGGACCGTCGCCTGATCGATGCCTTCCGGTCCTTCGTCGACCGGGAGGTCCGGCCCGTCGAGCAGCGGTTCCAGCCGCGCCTGCACGACGACGTCTTCGACGAGGAGATGCGCGAGGCCGGCCTGGCCCTCCGGCGGCGCTCGGCGGATCTCGGCTACTACGCCGCCCACATGCCGGAGGAAGTCGGCGGCGGGGGGCTCGGCAACCTCAGCTACACGCTCCTGGTGGAGGAGGCGGCCACGACCGGGCTCCGGTTCGCCAGCTTCGTCCTCGGGCCGCCCAACCCCGAGGCGCCGACGCCCATCCTGATGGACCTCCCGCCGCACCTGCGCGACAAGTACGTCCCGCCCCTGGTTCGGGCCGAACGGACCATGTGCTTCGCGCTCACGGAGCCGGAGGCGGGCTCGGACGCGCAGGCCATCGCCACGACGGCCGTGCTCGATGGGGACGCCTGGGTCCTGAACGGGCGCAAGCACTTCATCACGAACGGCGCCCACGCCGACTACGCCGTGGTGTTCGCGGTGACCGAACGGGAGAAGCGCGCCGGCGGGGGGATCACCGCGTTCTTCGTCGAGCGGGGGTCGCCGGGGTTCGTGGTCGGCAAGCACCAGCGGACGCTGGCCGGGGACACCAACCAGGCGGAGCTGGTCTTCGAGGACTGTCGCGTTCCGCGCGACCACGTCATCGGCGAGGTCGGGTACGGGTTCGGGACCGCGATGAAGTTCCTGAACGCGGGCCGGGCCTACATCGGAGCGATGTGCGTGGGGATCGCCGACCACCTGGTCCGGATCTCCGTGGAGCAGGCCAAGGCCAGGCACGCGTTCGGCAAGCCCATCGGCAAGTACCAGGGGATCCAGTGGATGCTGGCCGACTCCGCGCTCGAGGTCCACGCCGCCCGCCTCATGACGTATCAGCTGGCCTGGTCGGTGGACCGCGGCGAGCAGCCGATCCGCGAGTCCTCGATGGTGAAGCTGAACAACACCGAGATGGTCGGGCGGGTCGCGGACCGGGCGGTGCAGATCTGGGGCGGGATGGGGCTCCTCACGGAGGGCCCGGTGGAGCGCATCTACCGCTGGGTGCGGATGCTCCGGATCGTGGAGGGCACCTCGGAGATCCAGCGGCTGATCATCGCCCGCACCCTCGGCCTCTAGGACGGCGCCAGCGCCCGTATCGGGCGAATGTCCTATATGGATTTCGCCGCTACGCGCCGACAATAGAGGCAGGCCTGAGAGAGAGGGGCAGGAGTGCATCGTTGTGTCCCCGCCCGCCAGGGGAGGCCCTGTGCGCGGGGGTGCGCCCGGGACCGCCGGGCATCGTGGCACCCGGCAGCGCTCCGAGCCGGAGGGGTCCGGCCATGAGCCGCACCGATCCGACCCTCGGCTTCCTGTTCGACGGCCCGTCCCCGGACCTGTATCAAACGCTGCTCGACGCCCACGACCAGCTGGGCGACGCGGTGTTCGTCCGCGACGAGGCCGGTCGGCTGGTGTTCGTGAACGAGGCCGCGTGCCGGCTGGTGGGCTGGTCTCGCGAGGAGCTCCTGAGCATGGAGAGCTTCGTCGAGGTGGTCGATCCGGCCGAGCGCCGGCGCGTCGCCGAGATGAGCACCAGGCGGCTCTCCGGGGACGAGGTACCGCGCCACTACGAGAGCTCGCTCCGACACCGGCTCGGTCACGCCGTCGCGGTCGAGATCTCGGCGGGCGTCGTCGAGGACGGCCCCAGGTACGTGGTCGCAGTCGTCCGCGACATCTCCCATCGCAAGCAGCAGGAGCGGGTGCTCAGGGATCGGGCTCGCCAGCAGGCAGCCGTGGCGGCGCTCGGGGCGAAGGCCCTCGGCGACGTCGACGTCTTGGGGCTCCTGCAGAATGCCGCCCGGGCGGTCGCCCGGACGCTACGGGTGGACTACGCCCAGGTCCTGGAGCTCGAGCCCGACGGGCGATCCCTGCTGCTCAGGGCCGGCCTCGGGTGGAAGCGAGGCCTCGTGGGCCGAGCCATGGTCCCGGCCGGCGAGCGGTCGCTGGCCGGCCACACGCTCGCCTCGGCGCGCCCGGTCATCGTTCGCGACCTCTCCCGGGAGCAGCGGTTCGACGCGCCCGAGCTCCTCACGTCCCACGGGGTGACCAGCGGCCTCAGCGTCGTCATCCCCGGCGAGGAGCGGCCGTTCGGCGTGATCGGGGCCCACACGCGGCGGGCCCGCGCCTTCACCGCGGACGACGTCAACTTCCTGCAGGCCGTGGCCCACACGCTGGGCGGCGCCGTCCGCCGTCTGCGGGTTCAGGATGCGCTCCGGGACAGCGAGGCCCGCTACCGCGAGCTCTTCGAGAACGCCCTCGACCTGGTGTTCACGACGGACCTCGACGGCAGGATCACCGCGGTCAACCGCGCGGCCAGGCGCGTGCTCGGGTACGAGCCCGACGAGGTGCTCGGGATGAACGTGGTCGACCTGGCCTCGCCGCAGCACCGGCCCGCGGTGCGGCGGCTCCTCGACCTCGCGCCCGGGGTCGCCGACGGCGATCAGGTCCGGGCCCTCCCCAGCCGGCACGAGCTCGAGCTGCTGGCGCGCGACGGCCGCCGGGTGACGGTCGAAGCGGTGATCCGCCTGATCCACGAGGGCGGGCGGCCGGTCGGCGTGCAGGGGATCGCCCGGGACGTCTCCGAGCGGAAGGCCGCCGAGACGGCGCTGCGCCGGAGCGAGCAGCAGTTCCGCTCGCTGATCGACAACGCGCTCGACATCATCGCCACGCTCGACGAGGGCCTGCACGTCACCTACGCGAGCCCGAGCGTCCAGCGGGTGCTCGGGTACCGGCCCGAGGAGCTGCGCGGCCGGAACATCGTCGACCTCATACATCCGCACGACGTCGCTTCCGTCCAGGACGCCTTCGACCGCCGGGCGGAGGATCGCGGCGAGGGCGTGGCGATGGAGGTGCGGGTCCGCCACGCCGGCGGATCGTGGCGGCTCATCGAGGGGATCGGCCGGAACCTGCTGTCCGACCCCGCGGTGCGGGGCATCGTGGTCAACGCCCGGGACGTCACCGAGCGCAAGCGGATCGAGGAGCGGCTCCAGGTCCTGTCCGAGACGGGGGACCTCCTCAGCTCGTCGTTCGACGAGAAGGCCACGATCGACGGGCTCGCCGCCCTCGCCGTCCCCCGGCTCGCGGATTGGTGCGTGATCCAGATGATCGGCGAGGGAGGGATCGTCGAACGGACCGTCGTGCGCCACTCGGATCCCGAACGGCGGCGCTGGGCGCAGGAGTTCGTCGACGCCCTTCCGCCCCGCGAGGTGCGGGCCACGCCGCTGCGCGAGGTGCTCGCCACGGGCAAGCCCCTGCTGCTGCCCCGCATCTCGGAGGCCCAGCTCCGGGAGGCCGCCAGCGACGACGAGACGCTGGAGGTCGTCCGCCGCATGGATCTGCGGTCCGGCATCGTCGTGCCGCTCCTGGGCCGCGACCGGCCGCTGGGACTGCTGATCCTCGTGGCCGGCGAGTCCGGTCGCATCTACGGCGTGGAGGACCTCGGGGTGGCCGAGGAGGTGGCCGGCCGGGCCAGCCAGGCCCTGGAGAGCGCGCGGCTGTTCCGCCGCGTCCAGGACTCCGAGGAGCGGTTCCGCTCGATGGTCGAGGGCGTGCGCGACCACGCCGTCTACGCGATCGACCCCGAGGGCCGGCTCGTCAGCTGGAACCCCACGGCGGAGCGGATCTTCGGGCACCGGGCCGAGGAGATCGTCGGCGCTCCGATCCGGACGCTGTACCCACCGGAGGCGGCGGCGTCGGCGGCGAAGGGCCTGGAGCGAGCGGCGGCCAGCGGCTGGTCGGAGGAGGAGGGCTGGCGCCTCCGCAAGGACGGCTCGAGGTTCTGGGCCCACGTGACCACCACCGCCCGTCACGACGAGCATGGGGCGCTGCGTGGCTTCTCCCGCGTCACCCGCGACATCACCGAGCGGAAGCGCACGGAGCAGGGGCTGCGCTTCCTCACGGAAGCCAGCGAGGCCCTGGCCACGTCGCTCGACGTCGACGACTCGCTGGCCGAGGTGGCCAGGCTCTCCGTGCCTCGCCTGGCCGATATCTGCATCGTCTACGTCCGGGCGAAGGCGGGGCCGATCAGGCGGCTGGCGATCGAGACCATCCCGGAGCTCCGGGAAGAGCTGCACGAGGCCCTCGAGGGCCACGACCTCGATCCCCGGGCCACCGCCGGCGTCCCGGAGGTGATCCGGAGCGGCGAGGCGCTGTTCCACCCCGACGCCGACGCCTCGATGTTCTCCGCCGACGTCATGGATCCCGACTCGCAGCGGCGCGCGCTGGAGCCGGTCGGGATCCGCTCGTGGGTCTGCGTGCCGCTGATGGCGGGGGGCAGCACGTTCGGGGCCATCTCGTTCCTGTCGCTCGACGAGCACCGCCGCTACGGCCAGCGGGAGCTGGCGCTGGTCCGCGAGCTGGCCAGGCTCGCCGGGCTGGCCGCCGACAACGCCCGGCTGTTCGAGGAGGCCCAGAAGAGCCTGGCCCAGCTCCGCCGGACCGACCAGGAGCGGCGGCGGCTGCTGGCCGACCTCGTCACGGCGCAGGAGGAGGAGCGGGGCCGCATCGCGGGCGAGATCCACGACGACTCCCTCCAGATCATGGTCGCGGTGAGCATGCGGCTGCAGATGCTGGCCCGCAAGATGGACCCCGAGCACCTCGAGGGTCTCCGGAGGCTCGAGGAGACCGTGGCCCTGTCGGTCTCGCGCCTGCGCAGCCTGATGTTCGAGCTCCATCCGCCGGCGCTGGACCAGGAGGGCCTCACCGCGGCGATCCGCAGCTACGTCGAGGCGTTCCAGGCGGAGGGCCCGCTCGACGTCCACGTCGAGGACGGGCTGACCGCCGAGCCGCCGCCCACGATCCGCACGCTGCTGTACCGGATCGCCCAGGAGGCGCTGGCCAACGTGCGGAAGCACGCCCGGGCCCGGTCGGTCCGGGTCATGCTCCGCGAGGAGGGGGACGGGGTGCGCATCGAGATCCGCGACGACGGCGTGGGGTTCGCGCCCGACGAGGTGGACCCCCCGCCCCCGGGGCACCTGGGGCTGGTCGCCATGCGCGAGCGCGCGCAGATCGCGGGCGGCTGGTGCCGGATCCAGAGCGCGCCGGGTCGAGGCACGACCGTGCGGTACTGGCTGCCGGCCAGGGATCGGATCTCCGGTGGCCGCTGAGCCGGGGGCGCGCACCCGCGTCCTCCTCGCCGAGGACGAGCCGACGGTGGCGCACGTCCTCGGGGAGCTGATCTCCGGCGACCCCTCGATGGAGCTGGTCGGGGTGGCCAGGGACGCGGCGGAGGCCGCGGAGATGGCCGGCCGCACCACTCCCGACGTGGCGGTGGTCGACGTGAAGATGCCCGGGGGCGGAGGGCCCCGGGCGGCCCGGGAGATCCGCGAGCGTTCCCCCGGGACGGCCATCCTGGCGCTGTCCGCGTACGAGGACCAGAGCAGCGTGCTCCAGATGCTGCGCGTCGGCGCCGTCGGCTACCTGGTCAAGGGCGGGACCGTCGACCAGATCCTCGAGGGCATCCGGCGAGCGGTCCGCGGCCAGAGCGTCCTCTCGGCCGAGGTGGCCGGCAACGTCGTGCGGGAGCTCGCCGCGCACCTGGCCCGCGACGAGCGGACCTCCGAGCAGGTCGAGGACCGCAGACGCCGCGTCCTCTCCCTCCTCTCCGGCGGCGGGCCGGACATCGCGCTCCAGCCGATCGCCGAGCTGGCGACGGGCCGGGTCGTGGGGGTGGAGGCCCTGGCCCGGTTCCGCGAGCCTCCCCAGCGACCCGACCTCTGGTTCGAGGAGGCGGCGGCCGTTGGGCTGCGGACGGAGCTGGAGGTGGCCGCCCTCCGGTCGGCGCTGGATCGCCTCCCGGCGCTGCCCTCGGGGGCGTACCTCTCGGTCAACATGTCGCCGGCGATCGCCGCGGAGGAGGCCGCTCGGGAGACCCTGGCCCAGACGTCCTCGGACCGGGTGGTCCTGGAGATCACCGAGCACGCGCCCGTCGAGGACTACGACGTCCTCGGCCAGGTGCTGGCCGACGTGCGGTCGCAAGGAACCCGGCTTGCGGTCGACGACGCCGGCGCCGGGTTCGCCAGCCTCCGCCACATCCTCCGGCTGGAGCCAGACATCATCAAGCTCGACATCACGCTCACCCGGGCCATCGACCAGGACCGCGCCCGCCGGGCCCTGGCCTCGGGGCTGATCGCCTTCGCCAGCGAGATCGGCGCGGCGATCGTCGCCGAGGGCATCGAGACCCGCGAGGAGATCCAGGCGCTCCAGGACCTCGGCGTGGAGTACGGCCAGGGGTACTTCCTGGCGCGGCCGGCGCCCGAGGCGCCCCCCGCGGCCCTCGCCCTGGCCAGCTGAACCTCGGTACGCTCCGGCCATGACGGACACCAGGCGGCGCCTGCCGTCCGTCGACGCGCTGCTCCGCTCCGAGCCCGGCCGGCGGAGCTCGACGCGCTTCGGCCGCCCGGTCGTGCGCGAGGCGCTGCGGTCGGTCCTCGCCGACGCCCGCGCCGACGCCGCCCGGGGGCGCAACCCCCCGCCGGACGAGATCCTGCTGGCGCGGGCGGTGAACCTGGCCGCCCGGATGAGCCTCGGGATGGCGCCGGTGGTCAACGCGACCGGCGTCGTCCTGCACACCAACCTCGGACGGGCGCCGATGCCCCGCGAGGCGGCCGGCGCGGCCGCGCGCGCCGCCCGCTCCTACACCGACCTGGAGGTCGACCGCGAGACCGGGCGGCGGGGTCGGCGGGGCGGCCGTGCGGAGTTCCTGCTGCGGGCCCTGACCGGGACGGAGGACGCGCTCGTCGTCAACAACAACGCCGCCGCCCTCCTGCTGGCGCTCGCGGCCCTGGCCCGCCGGAAGGACGTGCTGGTCTCCCGGGGGGAGCTCATCGAGATCGGCGGCGAGTTCCGCCTCCCCGAGATCATGGCCGCCTCGGGCGCCAGGCTCGTCGAGGTCGGGACGACCAACCGGACCAGGCTCGCCGATTACCGGAGGGCGATGTCCCCCCGGACCGGGCTGATCCTCAAGGTCCATCCCAGCAACTACCGCGTGGTGGGGTTCACCGATCAGGCCGACGTGTCGGCGCTCGCCGACCTCGCGCGCGGCCTCGGCGTGCCGCTGCTGTACGACGTCGGCAGCGGCCTCCTCGACCGGTACCGCGCCGTCCCTGACGACGAGCCGGCGGCCACCGAGGCGCTGCGCGCGGGCGCCGACCTGGTGTGCTTCTCCGGCGACAAGCTGCTCGGCGGGCCGCAGGCCGGCGTCCTGCTGGGCAGGGGGGAGCTGGTCGAGCGGCTCCGCCGCCACCCCATCGCCCGCGCCGTCCGCGTCGACAAGATGACGCTCGTCGCGCCGACGGGGTCGGTGCGGGCCCGCGCCTCGGCCCTGGCGGCCGCGCTCCCCGGGGCCCGGGTGACGCGGGGCGAGTCGGCGGCCGGCGGAGGATCGCTGCCCGGGTTCGGGATCCCGACGCTCCTGGTGCGGCTCGACGTCGCGCACGCGGACGAGCTCGCGGCCCGCCTGCGGGTCGGCAACCCCTCGGTGTTCTGCCGGGTGGAGGGCGCGGCGCTGGTGTTCGATCTCCGGACCGTCGCCCCGGAGGACGACGACCGGCTGCTTCGGGCCATCCGCTACGCCCTCTCCCAGGAGCGGCGGCCCGAGGAGGGACGGGGCCGGTGAGCGCGATGCCACAGCCGCCCCGCGCCGAGGCGCCGCTGCAGGTGGTGGCCACGGCGGGGCACGTCGACCACGGCAAGTCGTCGCTGATCGTGCGGCTCACGGGGATCGACCCCGACCGGTGGGACGAGGAAAAGCGGCGGGGGCTCACGATCGACCTCGGGTTCGCGTGGTGCACGCTCCCGTCGGGCCGAGAGATCGGGTTCGTCGACGTCCCCGGACACGAGCGGTTCGTCCGCAACATGCTGGCCGGCGTGGGCCCCGTGCGGCTGGTCCTGTTCGTCGTGGCCGCGGACGAGGGGTGGAAGCCGCAGTCCGAGGAGCACCTGGCGATCGTGGACGTCCTCGGCGCGGAGGGGGCGGTCGTGGCCCTCACCAAGCGGGACCTCGTGGACCCGGAGCACGTCGCCCGCCGAGCGGGCGAGGTCCGGGAGCGCCTCGCCGGGACCGCGCTGGCCGGGGCGCCGATCGTGCCGTGCTCCGCGGAGACCGGCGAGGGCCTGGAGGACCTTCGCGACGCGCTCGACGCGATGGTGGCCGTCGCGCCGGTTCCCGAGGACCGCGACCGCCCGCGGCTGGCGATCGACCGGTCGTTCACGATCCGCGGGGCGGGGACCGTGGTCACCGGTACGCTCACCGGCGGTGCGCTGGCCGTCGGCGACGAGGTGCGCGCCTACCCCGACGGCGAGCTCCTCCGCGTCCGGTCGCTCCAGACCCACCGCCGCCCGGTGACCGTGGCCCGTCCCGTGTCCCGGGTCGCGGCCAACCTGGCCGGCATCCCGAAGGAGGCCATCGAGCGAGGCGACGTCCTGGCCCGGCCGGGCCAGTGGCGCCCGACGAACCTCATCGAGGGCCGCATCCACGCCGTGCGGGGCTTGGGGCACCCGCTGGGCGGCCGGGGAGCCTACAAGCTCTACGTCGGCTCGTCCGAGCGCGACGCCCGGGTGCGCCTGTACGGGGCCCGTGAGCTGACGGCCGGCCGCTCGGCGTTCGCCCGGATCCGCCTGTCGCGCGCCGTGGTCGTCGAGCCCGGGGACCGGTTCGTCCTGCGAGAGGCCGGGCGGCGGGAGACCGTGGCCGGCGGGGTGGTCCTCGACGCCGATCCGCTGCTCCGGCCGGGTCCCGACGCCGAGACGCGGCTGGCCCGCCGCGAGGCCGCCGGGCGCGCGGGCCTCCCCGCGGTGGTGGTCCGGGAGCGCGCTGCCGTCCGGGCGACCGAGCTGGCGGTGACGACCGGGAGCGCCTCGGCGGAGGTGTCGGGCGCCGTCCGCGTCGGGGACTGGTGGCTGGCGGGCGATCCGTTCGAGCGCCTCACCGATGCGGCGCGGGACGCGCTCGCGGCCCACCATCGCCAGCACCCGCTCCGACCGGGCATGGAGCGCGGCGAGCTGGTCCGCGCCGTGACGGCGGGCAGCGGACGCGAGCTGGCCCCCGCGCTCGAGCAGGGGCTGGCGCTCGAGGTGCTGGCGTCGTTGGAGCGCATCGGCGCGATCGCCCGCGAGGGGAACGTCGTCCGGCTCCCGAGCCACCGCGTGACGCTCGGGGAGCGCGAGGAGGAGGCCAGGCGGCTGGTGGAGGCGGTGGGCGCGGCCGAGCCCACCCCGCCGACGGTTCGCGAGCTCCGCGGGAGCGGCTTCGGCCGGGAGCTCATCGACGCGACCGTGAGGACGGGGCGGCTGGTGGCCGTCTCCGACGACGTCGTCCTGACCCCCGGGTTCGCCCGCCGGGCCGAGGAGGTGGCCCGGCGCGAGGCCGCCACGCCGGCCGGGCTGACCGTCAGCCGGTTCCGCGAGCTGCTGGGGACCACGCGGAAGTACGCGCTGCCGATCCTGGAGTCGTTCGACGCCCGGCGGATCACCCGGCGCCACGGCGACGTGCGCCGGCCGGGCGGCGGCTAGCGCCTCAGGCGACCTCGGCGACCAGCTCGACCTCGACCGGCACGCCCAGCGGCAGCGCCGGCGCGGAGACCGCGGCCCGGGCATGCTTCCCGGCCTCGCCGAAGATCTCGGCCAGCACGTCGCTGGCGCCGTTGGCGACCTTGGGTTGCTCGGTGAACGCGTCTGTCGACGCCACCCAGACCGTCACCTTGGCGATGCGCCGGATGCGGTCCAGCGACCCGAGCTCCGCCCGGAGCGCGGCCACGGCCTGCAGGGCGCACCGGCGCGCCCATCGAGCGCCGGCCTCGGTGTCGAGGTCCTTCCCCAGCCGGCCGGTGACCATGGGCCTGCCGTCCTCCAGGGGCACCTGTCCGGCAACGAACGCCAGCCCGGCCGCCACGGTGACGGGGACGTACGACGCCAGGGGGGCGGCGGCGGTCGGAAGCTCGATCCCCAGCTCGCGGAGCCGGTCGTCAACGCTCATTCGGGACCTCCTGCGGCTCGTGTCGCGGAGATTGTCCCAGAGCGGGGCGGACGGGGCTCAGCCCGCGCGCCGGGTGCCGCGGTCGCGCTCGCGGATGAGCGCCTTGCGCTCGAGCTCGTTCAGGCCGCCCCAGATGCCGTGCGGCTCGCGGTTCCGGAGCGCGTACTCGAGGCAGTCGACCCGGACGGGGCAGCGGACGCAGATGGCCTTCGCCTTGGCCTCCCGGGCGTCCTTGTCCTCCTTGCGCTCGAAGTAGTTCGGCGCGAAGAACAGCTCGGAGTCCTCGCCGCGGCACGCGGCGTCGTACTGCCAGCCGATGTCCCAGATGCTCGTCGCCATCGCCGCTTCGGCCAACTGGCCGGTCCCTCCTCGGTCCTTTCCGGGTCTCCGTACGGTTCTTCGTAGAGAGACGTCCTGAGGGTTCACCGGGTTCCGGCCGGAGCCGGATTTCTCCAATCTTCCCTGTGGAAACCGAATCCGGATGCCCAACGTTACCAGGGAGGGGGGTTATTTAGCAAGACCCAGAGCGGAGAAAACTCCCCCCTCACGAGCCCCGGAGCCGGGGCCCACGCCTCCTCTCGGGTCAGGGAATATCATCCCTCCGTGGCGGCTGGCCAGGGGGAGCTGGGGTTCGACCGTCTGTACCAGACGGCCAGGGCCCTCGGGGAGGAGACCCGCTTCAAGATCTACCGCCACCTCTGCCTGACTGCCGACCCCCTCTCGGTGCACGCGCTGGCCCAGGCGTTCTCGCTCCACCCGAACGCGGTCCGCCAGCACCTCGCGCGCCTGGAGCAGGCAGGGCTGGCCGTGTCGCGCACCGACCGCCAGGCCGGCGCCGCGGGGCGCCCGCGGCGGGTGTACGAGCCGAGCCCCCAGCCGCTGGAGTTCGCGCACCCCCCGCGATCCAGCCGCACGCTCGTTGCCCTGCTGGCCGACGCGGTCGAGGCCCTACCCTCCGACCGGCGCCGGCTCGTCGCGTTCGGCCGCGGCTGGGGCAAGGCCTGGGCGGCCCGGCGCAAGCGGGGGAACGGCTCCGCCCCCCGGAGCCGTCGGGGGCGGGCCGAGCTCCTGGTGCGCGAGCTCACCCAGTGGGGGTGGCAGCCCAGGGCCGAGGCCGAGGACGGCGCGGTGCACGTCCGCACGGCGAGGTGCCTGTTCCACGACCGGGCCGCCGGGCGCGGCGGGCGCTGCTGCGCCCTGGAGGAGGGGCTGCTGACCGGGCTGGTCGAGACGCTGGTGAACGGCCACGCCCGCGTGCTCCGTTCCCAGGGGTGCCGCCTCGACGTCGTGCTCTGACCCACCGCACGGAAGGAAACCGAGCTCCGGCGTCGAACCCTCTTGGACAACGGGCGGTCGTGAGGCCGCCCGGGGAAAGGGGGATCCATGCCGGCCCGGAAGCCGATCCGTGTGCTGGTGGCGGAGGACGACGCGCTGATCCGCGACCTGGTCGTAGAGCTCGTCGAGGCCGAGGCCGACATGGAGCTGTCCGGGGCGGTGGTCGACGCGGACGAGGCCATCGCCCTGGCCCGCGAGGCGCGCCCCGACATCGCGCTCCTCGACGTGCGGATGCCCGGCGGCGGGGGGCCGCGCGCCGCGCGGGAGATCCGACGGGTCTCTCCCGGGACGCGGATCGTCGTCCTGTCGGCGCTCGGCGACCGGACCACCGTGGACGAGATGCTCCGCGCCGGCGCGGTGAGCTACCTGCTCAAGGGGACTTCCGTCGAGGAGATCGTCGAGGCGATCCGGCGGGTGGCCGAGGAGCCGCTCCCGATCCCGGACCTGGAGTCCGAGCGCCGCGACAACTGACGCGGGCTAGCGGCGGCCGCCCGACCTCCCGGGGGACTCCTCGATCGAGCGCTGGGCCTCGAGGAACGGACGGAACAGCTCCACCGGCACCGGGAGCACCAGCGTCGAGTTCTTCTCGGCGGCCACCTCGGTCATCGTCTGGAGCAGGCGGAGCTGGAAGGCGATCGGGTGCCGGGCGATGACCTCGGCGGCCTCGGCCAGCTTCGTGGAGGCCTGGAACTCGCCCTCGGCGTTGATGATCTTCGACCGCCGCTCGCGTTCCGCCTCGGCCTGGCGGGCCATGGCCCGGACCATCTGATCGGGGAGGTCGACGTCCTTGATCTCGACGTGGGTGACCTTCACGCCCCACGGCTCGGTGAGCTCGTCGATGACCAGCTGGAGCTGGTCGTTCAGCTCCTCCCGCTTCGCCAGCAGGTCGTCCAGCTCCACCTTCCCGAGGATCGAACGAAGCGTCGTCTGGGCGATCTGCGACGTCCCCACCAGGTAGTTCTGGATCTCGACGATGGCCTTCACCGGCTCGACGACGTGGAAGTAGATGACCGCGTCGACGCGGACGGTCACGTTGTCGCGGGTGATGATGTCCTGCGGCGGCACGTTCATCGTCACGGTCTGGAGGTTGACCTTCACCATCCGGTCGATGATCGGGATGATGAAGAACAGCCCCGGGCCCTTCGGCCGCCCCAGGACCCGGCCCAGCCGGAAGATCACGCCGCGCTCGTACTCCTGGACGATCCGGATCGCGCTGATCAGGAAGATCAGCACGACGAACACGACCACCCCGATGATGATGAGGTTCTCCATCCCTAGTCCCCTCCGCTCTCCTCGCCGGCGCCGCCTTCCGGGCGCTCCTCCTGGACGATCAGCAGCAGCCCGTCCACCCGCCGCACCCGGACCGGACGGCCCTTCGGGATGTGCCCGTTCAGGGCCCGGGCCCGCCACAGCGCGCCCTTGACCCACACCTGCCCCTCCGGCGCCAGCTCGGCGCGGGCCTCGCCGAGCAGCCCCACCAGCCCCTCGCCCCCGGTGATCGACGGCCGCCGCCTGGCCCGCATGGCGACGGTCATGGCGAACCCGAAGAACAGCACGCTGGCGATCACCACGGCGCCGATGAGCCACGGCGACAGGCGGATCCGCGGATCGACGCCGGCGAAGAGCACGATGGAGCCGGCCGCCAGCGACAGCGCCCCGCCGACGGTGAATACCCCGAGCCCCGCGGTGAACACGTCGATCGTGAACAGGACCAGGCCCAGCAGCAGCAGGAGCAGCCCGGCGATGTTCACGGGGAGGACGGCCAGCGCGTAGAACGCCAGGACCAGCGCCACCGCGCCGGCGATGCCGGCGATGCCCAGGCCCGGCTGGGAGAGCTCGAACACGATGGCCCAGAAGCCCAGCACGAGCAGGAGGTAGGCCACGGTGGGATCGGTGATGGCGTGGAGGATGCGGGTCAGGATGCCGGGCTCGTGGAACCGCACGGTGACGTCGGGGCCGCCCGTCTGGAGCGTCACCGGGCCGGCCTGGGTCTCGACGGTCCGACCATCGAGCTGGGACAGGAGCTCCGGCACCGATGCGGCCAGGATCTCCACCACGCCGCGCTCCTCGGCCTCCGCTGCCGTCAGCGAGGCGCTTTCCCGGACGGCGGCCTCGGCGAACTCGGCGTCGCGTTCCCGGAGATCGGCCAGGGCCTGGAGGCGCTCGACGGCGTCGCTCACGGCTTTCTGCTCTTGGACCTCCGACAGGTCCCCTCCGAGGTCGACGGGGTGCGCGGCGCCCAGGTGCGTGGCCGGCGCCATCGCCGCGACGTGCGACGCGTACACCAGGAATACCCCGGCCGACGCGGCCCGCGCGCCGGCGGGCCCCACCCACACCACCACGGGGACCGGCGACCGGACGATCTGCCGGACCATCTCCTCCATCGACACCGACAGGCCGCCCGGCGTGTCGAGCTGGACGATCACGGCCTCGGCCCCGGCGTCGACGGCGTCCTGGATCCGCGTGCTGAGGTAGCCGGCCGTGGTGGGGTCGATGACGCCCTGGAGGTCGACCACCTCGACGACGCGCTCGGCCTGCGCGGAGGCGGCGTGCGCGGTCCCGATGGCGAGCGCTGCGACCATCAGGCCCAGCGCGGGTCTCCTCACGTCGGCTCGATTCTATCGGCGGCCGACGGCGGTCGCTCCGGCCCGCGTGGTCGCCAGCGGAGCAGGCAGGATATCCTCGGATGGTCCCCGAACCCTTGTCTCCGATGGCCGCATCCCACCGTCCCTTCCACCCTCCCCCGCGCGCGCCGAAGCCCGGCGTCGCCGACCGCGGCCTGCGCGGGTTCCTGATCGCCGCCGTCATCGGGCTCGGCGCGCTGATGTTCGCCATGGCCCTCCTCCCACCGCTGGCCGCGGGGGGCCGGGTCGTGCAGCGCTTCGCGGAGGAGTTCGGCGAGATCGGCGAGGACATCGACCTCACGTTCCCGCGTCTCCCGGAGCGGTCCACGATCTACGCCGCGGACGGCTCCGTGCTGGCGACGCTGTACTTCCGCGAGAACCGCAAGGTGGTCCGCCTCCGCCAGGTCAGCGAGGCGGCTCGCCAGGCGGTCCTGGCCATCGAGGACGACCGGTTCTACGAGCATCGCGGCGTCGACTACCGCGGCATCGCCCGGGCGTTCGTCACGAACGTCCAGGCCGGGGACATCGAGCAGGGAGCGTCGACCATCACCCAGCAACTGGCCCGCGCGGTGTTCAAGGCCATCGGCAGCGAGGAGACCCTGGCCCGGAAGATCCAGGAGGCCAAGGTCGCCATGCGGCTCGAGGAGCGGTACTCGAAGGACAAGATCCTGGAGATCTACCTCAACGAGGTCTACTTCGGCCGCGGCGTCTACGGGATCGGGACCGCGGCCGAGTACTACTTCGGCAAGAGCGTCCGGAAGCTGACGATCGCGGAAGGCGCCATGCTCGCCGGGCTGATCTCCTCGCCCGAGACGTACTCGCCGGTCAACGACCGGGAGGCCGCGTTGGCCCGTCGGAACCTGGTGGTCGACCGGATGCGCGAGCTCGGGTGGATCAGCGACCAAGAGGCGGCCACGGCCAGCGGGTCCAAGCTCGGGCTCGACATCACCGAGGTGGGGAACCAGGACGCCAAGTTCCCGTTCTTCGTGCAGTACCTGAAGAACCAGATCCTGAACGACCCGCGGTTCGGTCCGACGTTCGCGGCCCGCCGGCGAGCGCTGTTCCAGGGCGGGCTCCACATCCACACGACGCTGGAGCCGGGCCTCCAGCGCGCCGGGGAGGAGATCGTCGCCCGGCACCTGCCGGCCCCGGGCGACCCGGAGGGAGCCATGGCCGCCGTCGAGGTCGAGACGGGCGCGGTGAAGGCCCTGATCGGCGGCAGGAACTTCCGGAGGTCGCAGGTCAACCTGGCGACCGGGCAGGGCGGGACGGGTCGGCAGGCCGGCTCGGCGTTCAAGCCGTTCACGCTGGTGGCGGCGCTGGAGGAGGGCTTCAGCGTCGGCAAGGTGTACCGCGCGGAGAGCGGCCAGACCGTCAACTGCGCGCCCTACGGTCCGACGAACTACCGGGCGGTGAACGCCGGCGACGGAGGCGGCAGCGGCTACGTCGACCTGCTCACCGCCACGGCGCAATCGATCAACGCGGTGTTCGTCCAGCTGGCCGTCGACGTCGGGCCGCCGAAGATCGCCGAGGTCGCCAAGCGCATGGGGATCGAGAGCCCGCTCGACCCGTTCTGCACGATCACGCTCGGCGTCGAGGAGGTGACGCCGCTGGAGATGGCGTCCGCCTTCACGACGTTGGCGAATCGGGGAAAGCACTGCGATCCCTACGCGATCAGCCGCGTCGAGACGCGGAACGGCAAGACGGTGCTCCGGCAGGGGCGCGGGAACTGCCAGCAGGTGATCCCGCGCGACGTCGCCGACGACGTCGCCGGCATGCTCCGCCTCGTGGTCACCGAGGGGACCGGCAGGGCGGCGGCCCTCGGCACCTGGCCGGTGTTCGGCAAGACGGGCACGACGAACGACTCCGCCGACGTGTGGTTCGACGGCTGCACCCGCCAGATCTGCGCCGCGACGTGGGTCGGCCACGACGAGGGACGGATCCCGATGCCGGGCGCCTACGGCGGGACGGTGGCCGCCCCCATCTGGCACGACTTCATGCAGGTGGCGATGCGGGGATTGCCGGCCCTGCCGCTGCCCTCGCCGCCTACGCCGCCGAAGGGCAAGGTCCCCGATGTCGTCGGGGAGCCGCGCGCCCGGGCGGTCGCGATCCTGGCCGAGGCGAGCTTCACGCCGCAGGTGCAGGAGGTCCGCTCGCTGAAGCCGGCCGGCATCGTTGTCGGCCAGTCGCCCCCGGGAGGAAGCACCGCGGTGAAGGGCAGCATCGTCGAGGTCCTGGTGAGCAACGGGAAGGCGCCCGTGGCCAAGGTCCCCGGCGTCGTGGGGCTCTCGGAGGAGGAGGCCACCGGGATCCTCACGGCCGCCGGGTTCGAGGTCGAGGTCACCGGCCGGACGACGAGCCGCCGGCCGCTCGACGGCACGGTGGCCGAGCAGTCGCCGGCCGCCGGGGCCCGGGCCACGCAGGGCGACGCCGTGACGATCGTGGTCTACGACTACGAGGAGCCGCCGAAGCCGAAGGACGGCGGCAAGGACGGCGGCAAGGACGGCGGCAAAGACGGCGGGAAGGACGGCAAAGGTGGCGGATCGGGCGGCTCGGACGACGACGACTCGGGCCCGGAGCGAGCGCGAACGTAGATCCCGCTAGACGCCGGTGCCCTCGAGCTTCGTGCGAGCCAGCTGGTTGACGCGGCCGCCGTCCACACGGCCCTTGGCCTTGCCCATCACGTAGCCCATCACCTTGCCGAGGTCCGCCGGGCCGGAGGCGCCGGTGGCCTCGATGGCCTCGTCCACCAGGGCGGCGACCTCGGGCTCGCTCATCCGGGGCGGGAGGTAGCCCTCCAGCACCGCCTGCTCCCGCCGCTCCTTCTCGGCCAGCTCGGCGCGGCCGGCCTGCTCGAACGCCTCGGCGGCCTCCTTGCGGCGCTTCACCTCGCGGGACGCGACCTCGACGAACTCCTCGTCGTCGACCTGGCGACGGAGCTCGACCTCCCGGTTCTTCACCGAGGCGGAGAGCATGCGCAGCGCCCCGAGCCGGACCTTGTCGCCGCCCCGCAGCGCCTCCTTCATCTCCTCGGCCAGCCGGGCCTTGGCGTCCATCCCTACAATCCCTCCATGCCCTGGTGGATCGCGCTCGGCGTGCTCGCCGCGACGGCGGGCGTGGCCGCGTACGCTGTCTTCGTCGAGCGTCGCTGGTACCGGTTGACGCGGTACCGCCTCGACATCCTACCGGCGGCCGGATCGCCCTCGCTGACCGTCCTTCACCTCTCCGACCTGCACCTGGTGGAGGGCGATCGCCGCAAGGCCCGGTTCCTGGCATCCCTCCCGCGTGCCGACCTCACGGTGATCACGGGCGACATCCTCGGCGAGCCGGAGGCCGTGGAGTTCGCGGTGGCCACGCTCCGGCCGCTCCGGGGCCGGAGGGCGTCGCTGTTCGTCCTGGGGTCGAACGACATCTTCGCCCCGCGGCCCATGAACTACCTGCGGTACTTCGTTCCGGTCTCCCGCCGGGGGCGGCGGCGGTACCTGCCGCGCGGGCGGGCCGGCGATCTCGTCCGGCATCTGGAGGCGGACGGCTGGGTGCACCTCCGGAACCGGAAGTACGACCGGCGAACGAACGGGCTGCCGATGGAGATCGTCGGGCTCGACGACCCGCACATCCACCTCTCCGACCTGCGGGTCGCCCCGCGCTCCCAGCCGGGGGCGTTCGGCCTGGCGGTCGTCCACTCCCCCGACCCGGCGCCGGAGCTGGTGGCGCTGGGCTACGACCTGGTCGTCGCCGGGCACACCCACGGCGGGCAGGTACGGCTGCCCGCGGTCGGCGCGCTCGTCACGAACTGCACGATCCCGACCCGGCTGGCGCGGGGACTCTCCGAGATCGGTGGGGGGTGGCTCCACGTCTCGCCGGGGCTCGGCACGAGCAAGTACGCGCCGTTCCGCCTGTTCTGCCGGCCGGAGGCCAGCCTGCTCGAGCTCGGCCCGCCGCGGAGCGGTCAGGCCGAGGCCGCCACCCGCTCGAACACGGCCTCGTAGGCCTCGACCATCCGGTCCGCGGAGAAACGGTCCTCGACGCGCCGGCGGCAGGCCCAGGGATCGATCTCGTCCGCCCGCTTCACCGCGGCGGCGGCGGCCTGGCCGTAGTCCTCCACCGGGACGATGAAGCCGGTGACGCCGTCCTCGAGGACCTCGGGGACCGCGCCGCGCGGCGTGGCGATCACGGGCGTGCCTGACGCCATGGCCTCCGTCATCACCAGACCGAACGGCTCCTGCCAATCGATCGGGAACAGGACGGCTCGAGCCCGCGACAGCAGGTCGGCCTTCTCCTCGTGGGGCACCTCATGGAGGATCGTGGTTCCTTCCGGGAGGTCGGGGACGACCTGCCGTTCCCAGTGCTCGGCCTCCACGCGCTCGGCGATCTTCACGGCCATCACCAGCGGGAGGCCGGCCGCCCGGGCGGCGGCCGCCGCGCGGCGGGGTCCCTTGTCAGGGTGCGCTCGCCCGATGAACAGCAGGAAGTCCTCCTTCT
>DASZZY010000200.1:0-11465 GCA_036260395.1 Actinomycetota bacterium | reverse complement strand
CGATCCGCCGCCCGCCGGGCGCGGTCCACCTCCCGCTCGAGCCGGGCCGCCTCCCGTTCCGCGTCCGCGGCCCGCTCCTCCGCGGCGCGCGCCTCCTCCTCCGCCGTGCCGGCCGCCTCCTCGGCCCGGCGGACCCGCTCGTCCGCTCGGCGAGCGCGACCCCAGGGCGCCCGCTCCACGCGTTGCGGCGCCAGCTCGGCGACCGGCGCGAAGCCGCTCGGCGGCGACAGCTCGCGCTCCAACCGGCCCGCCCGGACGGCCTGCGCGGCGTCTTCGTCGACGGTCGCGGCCAGCAGCGTCTCGCCGACGCGGTCGAGGGTGGCGCGGCTCGCGGCGTGACCGCCCTCGACGAGCGCCTCCTCGGCGCGCTCCACCAGGCGGTCCACCGTCCGCCCGCGCCGCGCGGTGATCCGGCGAAGGTCCTCCGCCCCCTGGCCCGCCATCGCCGCCGCGGCCGCCTCGCGGAGCTCCTCGCCGAGCGACAGGAGCTCCTGCAGCTCCGAGCGATGCCGTCGCCGGAGCTGGTTGACCGCCCACGCCGCCACGGTCGGACGGCGGAGTCGCTTGACGGCTGCCGCTCCCGCCCGGTCGCCCTCCTCCCGGACCCGCTCCGCCAGGCGGTCCCGGGCCTCGACGAACTCGCCGGGCGGGAGGCCGAACAGCGAGTCGAGCTGGTCGTCGCCGGCGCCCACGCGAGTGGAGGTTACTCCCGTCCCAGGTCGGGGCAGATGTACGGCTTCGCGATCCGGCACGCCGCCGGAACGGTCGAGTGCTCGGTCGATTGCGGGGCCGACGATCGGTTCCACGAGGATGCCATCGACTGCGCGGAGCTCGCCCGAGGCTGCGGCTGCGAGGAACGCGCGGCCGGCTAGCTCCGGCACCGAGCTCAGGGATGGCATCATGCTCCGGTGGCCGACGGCCTGACCGTCGAGGACCTGGCCGACCGCGCCGGCGCGGCGCCGGACGACGTTCGCCGGCTGGTCGAGCTCGGCATCGTCCTGCCTCCCGAGGAGGGCGACCCGTGGCGTGAGGGCGACGTCCGGCGGGTCCGGCTGGCGATGGCGTGCGAGGCGGCGGGCCTGTCGCTGGAGGCCATCGGCAGGGCCGTCCGGGACGGCAAGCTCTCGTTCGCGTTCCTCGATCTCGCCGGTTTCCGGTGGGCGGAGCGGCTCGACCGCACCTACCGCGACCTGGCCGCGGAGTTCGGCCTCCCCGTGGAGCTCCTGCTGGCGATGTACGAGGCCGTCGGCATGGCCCCGCCGGCCCCCGACGAGCGGGCCCGCGAGGACGACCTCGAGCTGCTTCCGATCATCGCCGCGGCGCGGGCCCTGGGGCTGGAGGACTCGGTGCTGCTGGGCACGCTCCGGGTGTACGGGGAGAGCCTCCGGCGGATCGCCGAGGCCGAGACCGCCGTGTATCACACGCACATCGAGATGCCGCTGCTCCGCTCCGGGCTCGGCGAGCGTCAGATGATGGAGCGGGCCACGGAGATCGGGTCGGGGATGGTGCCGCTGCTCGACCGCGCGCTGCTGGCCACGTACCGGCGCCAGCAGGAGCACGCCTGGACCGCGGACCTCATCGAGCACGTCGAGTCGGCGCTGGAGGAGGCCGGGCTCCATCACCGGCTGTCCACTCCGCCGGCGATGTGCTTCCTCGACCTCACCGGGTACACGCGCCTCACCGAGGAGCGGGGAGACCACGCGGCCTTCGAGCTGGCGGACCGCCTGGCCGGCCTCGTCCAGCACGTGTCCCAGCGCCACGGCGGCCGTCCGGTGAAGTGGCTGGGCGACGGCGTGATGTTCCACTTCCGGGAGCCCGCCGGGGGCGTGCGCGCCGCGCTGGAGATGGTCGAGCGCACCGCCGCCGCCGAGCTGCCCCCGGCCCACGTGGGGATGGACGCGGGCCCGGTGGTGTTCCAGAACGGCGACTACTTCGGCCGGACGGTGAACCTCGCCTCTCGGATCGCCGGCGTCGCCGAGCCGGGCCAGGTGCTGGTGACCCGCGGGGTCCGCGAGGCGACCGCGGACGGCGTCACGTTCCGGTCGATCGGGCCCCTGTCCCTGAAGGGCGTCGCCCGCCCGATCGAGCTGTTCGAGGCCCGCCCGGCCTGAGCCCGGCAGCCGCCGTCAGTCGCTCCAGCGCAGGACCGCCCCCACGCCGTCGCGCGGGCCGCCCTCCGCCGGCACGATCCGCACGTCCGCCCCCGTCCCCAGCGCCGCGCGGACGAGGACGTCGACGAGCCGTCCCTCCCGCGGTGTGGCGACCCCCGCGGCCCGGATGGCGTCGAGGTCGGTCGACAGGTCGGTGGGGGAGGGGCCGAACCACGCCCAGCGCCGGTCCTCGGGATCGTCGTGGAGGAGCAGGACCTCGACCTGCGCCCGGCGGAGGGCATCGATCGTCGCCTCCGGCCCGTCGGTGGCCCGGTCGGCCTGCCCCCGCTCCTCCTGCCAGGTCTCGAGCAGCGACGCGGTGTCGCGGTCCGCCGTGGCCCGGACGACCGTCTCGATGTCGTCCCGGACGTCGTCGATGCTTCGCCCCTCCCACACCTCGCCGTCGCGGACGTCGAGCCGGTCGAGGGCCTGGTCCGGGAGCGCCTCGCGGAGGAGCTGCATCGCCCGCACGTCGCCCGCCGCCACGATCAGCCGGGCCCGCACCTGGGTGGCCAGGCGGACCACCGCCTCGGCCACCGCGCGGGCGTTCCGGTCCCAGGTATTCTCGGCCCGCTCCTGGAACCGGCGCTGGGACCATCCGCCGGGCTTCACCCGGCTCGCCTCCTCGCCCCGCTCGTCGCGGTGGATGTCTGGGCCCTCCCGCCGGAACGCGTAGAGGTCCGCGCCGGTGCGGTCGGTGAGCACGACGACGAACGGCGGGGAGGTCTGGCGCCATTCCACGACCTGGGCCAGGCGCGGGAGCGACGACCAGACCGCCAGGTCGCCGGCGCGGGTCTCCGGCCCGTACTCGAGGTGGCGGAGGCCGTCCGTGGTGGCCACGGCCGCCAGGCAGCCGCCCCACTGGTGAGCGTCCGCGACGAGCGGGTCGACCGCTGCCAGGACGGCCTCGTCGGCGCCAGCCTCGGCCGCCTCGGCGCGCAGATTCTTCCACCGCAGCTCCGAGCGCTGGGCGGCGTTCTCGACGTCGCCCTCCGTCGTGAGGTACGCGGTGAGGAAGGGGCCCTCCGCCGCCACGACGCGGGCCAGGTCGTCCAGCGGCGTGCGGCGGTCCGTGGCGGTGCCGGAGGTCTCCATCGGGATGGGTCCTTCCCGCGCCGCCCTGTGGCTAACCTCGCCTGCTTTGCCCCGCCGCGCCCCCGCGCGTACGCTCTTGCCTCGTGACCGAGATCGGGATCTCTATCGGCGGGCCCATGGGGACCATCGCGGAGCTGGCCAGGGTGGCCGAGGATGGCGGTTACGAGAGCGTGTGGGTGGCGGAGACGTCGTACTCGCCGTACGTGCAGGCCACGCTGGCGTGCCAGGCCACCTCACGAGTCAGGGTCGGGACGAACATCGCGCTGGCGTTCCCCCGGAGCCCCACGGTCACGGCGATGACGGCCCGGGACCTGACGGAGCTCTCGGGCGGGCGGTTCATCCTGGGTCTGGGCTCGCAGGTCAAGCGGGTCAACGAGCAGCGCTTCTCCGTGCCGTTCGAGCACCCCGCCCCGAAGATGGCCGAGTACGTGGAGGTGGTCCGCAAGGTGCTCGGCACCTTCGGCGGCGACCGGATCGATCACCGCGGACGGTTCTACACCGTGACGATGAACCCGTTCCCCGGGGCGGCCCCGGTCGACCCCGTGCCGATCTACATCGCCGCGGTGAACGAGCGGATGTGCGAGGCGGCCGGCCGGGTGGCCGACGGGGTCCTCGGCCACCCGCTCACGTCGCCGAAGTACGTCAACGAGGTGGTCCGGCCGGCGGTGGAGCGCGGCGCCGCGGCGGCCGGCCGGGATCCGGGCGACGTGACGCTGACGAACAGCGTCATCCTCCAACTGAACGAGGACCGCGAGCGGGCCCGGTTCGAGGCCGCCGTCCAGATCGCCTTCTACGCCACGACGCGGACCTACCGGCCCGTCCTGGACCTGCACGGCTTCGGCGACCGGGTCGAGACCCTGCGCGAGGCGTTCCGAACCGGTGACATCGGACGGATGGCGGAGATCGCCATGCCGATGGTGGACACCTACGCCATCACCGGGTCCGAGGAGGAGTGCCGGGAGCAGCTGGCGGCGTTCGACGGGATCGTGGACCGCCTCCTGCTGGCCAGCGCCTGGGTGGGCCCGGACCCGGCCGCCATCGCCGAGAACTACCGGCGGATCCTGCACACGTTCCGGCCCGCCGCCTAGCGGAGGTCAGCCGCTATTCGGCGATGAACTCCCCGTTCATGTCGGGGTGGACGTCGCACTGGAAGTAGTAGCTGCCCGCCTCGGGGGCCTGGAACTCGTAGGTCTCCTCCGCGTCGCCGACCAGGTTGCCGGTGTCGAAGATCTGGTCCTCGGCGGCGTCGGTCTCGTAGATCGTGAACGTGTGCGGGACGCCTTCGTCGCGGTTCTTGAACGTGAGCTCGACCGTGGCCCCGGCCGGGACCGAGTACGTCGAGCTGTCGAACGCGAAGTCCTCGGCCTCGACCTCCAGCTCCACCGGGCTCCCGGTGGGGGAGGGCTCCTCGGTGGCGGTGGCCGTGGGCGACGGGCTCTCGGGGGAGGCGATCGTGGGGACGTCGGCCCCCCCGCCGCCACAGGCCACGGTCAGCGCGCCAGTCACCACGGCGAGGGCGATGCTCCGGTGAATGCGTCGCAAGGCAGGCTCCTTCCTGTCGGGAAACGGAAACCATTCTTTCCCCACAACCGTCGTGGATGATTCGTCCCCGGGGCGGGTGAGGTTTACCGCCGGGGGAGCTCTTCGGTCCGCTCCCGGGCGTGGGGCGGCGGCGGCACCTGGTCGACCTCCTCGGTGGTCCGCGGCTCGGGCTCCGCCGAGGCCTTCCGCTCGCGCTCCTCCCGCTGCTCCACGAGCTCGCGCTCCACGTCCTCGGGCGAGGGAATCTCCGCGGACCCCTCGACGTACGCCTTCAGGTCGCGCCCCTCCATCACCTCACGGACCATCAGCAGCTTGGCCAGTCGCTCGAGGAGGTCCTTCCGGTCCGACAGGATCTCGCGGGCCCGATCGTGCGCCCGTCCGACGATCCGCGAGACCTCGTCGTCCACCAGCCGGGCGGTGTGCTCCGACATCTCCGGGCGCTGCCCGGGGAACAGGGCCCGGCCGTCGTTGCCGTGGAAGCCGTCGCGCCCGAACGACAGCGGCCCGAGCTTGTCGCTCATCCCGTACTCCACGACCATGGCCCGGGCGATCTCCGTGGCGCGCTCCAGGTCGTTCTGGGCGCCGGTGGAGATCTGCCCGAAGGCGATCTCTTCTGCGGTCCGCCCGCCGAGCAGCACCGCGAGCCGGTCCTCGATCTCCGGCTCGGTGATGATGTACCGGTCCTCCAGCGGCCGCTGCATCGTCATGCCCAGGGCCGCGGCGCCCCGCGGGATGATCGACACGCGGTGGACCGGATCGGTGTTCGGGACGGACACCGCGACCAGCGCGTGCCCCATCTCGTGGTGCGCGACGATCTCCCGCTCCTTCTCGCTCATCACCCGGCTCTTGCGCTCAAGCCCGGCCACCACGCGGTCGATGGCCTCCTCGAGCTCCTCCATGCCCACATGGTCCTTCTCGCGGCGGGCGGCCAGGAGCGCGGCCTCGTTCACCACGTTCGCCAGGTCCGCGCCCGTGAAGCCCGGCGTCCGCGCCGCGATGACGTGGAGGTCGACGTTCGGGCCGAGGGCCACCCCGCGCGCGTGGACCTTGAGGATCGCCTCGCGCCCGCGCAGGTCCGGGCGGTCCACGACGACCTGGCGGTCGAACCGGCCCGGCCGGAGGAGGGCCGGGTCCAGGACGTCCGGCCGGTTCGTGGCGGCCATGATGATGACGCCCTTGGATGCGTCGAACCCGTCCATCTCCACGAGCAGCTGGTTGAGCGTCTGCTCGCGCTCGTCGTGGGAGCCGAGCCCCGCGCCGACGGCGCCGGCCCGGGTCTTGCCGATCGTGTCGAGCTCGTCGAGGAACACCAGGCACGGCGCCTTGTCCTTGGCCTGCTGGAACAGCTCCCGGACCCGGGCGGCGCCCAGGCCCACGAACATCTCCACGAACTCGGAGCCCGACATGAAGAAGAACGGCACCTTGGCCTCCCCGGCGACCGCCCGGGCCAGGAGCGTCTTGCCGCACCCGGGGGGGCCGAGCAACAGGACGCCCTTGGGGATCCGCCCGCCCAGCCGCTGGTACTTCTTGGGGTTCTCCAGGAAGGCCACGATCTCGCGGAGCTCCTCGACGGCCTCGTCCACGCCGGCCACGTCGGCGAAGGTGGTCTTGAGGTCCTTGCGGTCGTAGATCTTGACGCCGCGCTTGCCGAGGTTGAGGGCTCCCGCGGCGCCGCCCCCGGCCATCCGGCGGAACACGAAGACCCAGATCCCCACGAGGATCAGGATCGGGAGGATCCACGACAGCAGGAACTCGGAGAGCGCGCTCGGCTGCTCCCCGGTGAACTGGACGTCGTTCTCCCGCAGCAGCGCCAGGAGCCGCTCGTCGTCCGCCAGCGGGGGCCGCACCGTCTGGAACTGGTGCGCGGCGCCCTCCTCGTCGCGGAACGTCCCGGAGATCTGTCCCTCGGAGATGCTGAGCACGCCCTCGATCCGGCCGCTCTCGACCAGCTCGATGAACCGGCTGTACGCGATCTCGTTCCGCTGGACCAGCAGGCTCTGGAGGAAGAGCAGCACGAGGAGCCCCAGCAGGATGTATCCCACCGAGAAGCGCCATCGGCGGCGGTCTCCGCCGCCGCCGAAGTCGAACCCCTGCCAGCGCCCGCGCTTGTCGTCGTCCGCCATGTCCCTCCCGAACTCTCCGAACTATGTTCCCACATCCCTCCCCGGGCGTCGGACCGAGCGGCGGCGTCGCGCTTCGTTCCGATGGGCGGGCGGTATCCTGGACCGATGGCCGAACGCTCCACCGAGGTCGCGGGCTCCACGCTCGAGGAGCGGTTCGAGCGCGAGGCGCTTCCCCTGCTCCAGGAGATGTACGGGGCGGCCCTGCGCCTGGCCCGCAATCCCTCCGACGCCGAGGACCTGGTCCAGGAGACGTACCTGCGGGCCTACCGGGCGTTCGCGACGTTCGAGCCCGGCACTAATTTGCGGGCATGGCTGTACCGGATCCTGACGAACGCGTTCATCAACCTGTACCGGAAGCGCCAGCGCCAACCCCAGACGGTGTCCGAAGACGAGGTGCCGGAGTGGTACCTATACGATCGCCTGGCGGAGCGCGACGTCGAGGCGTCGGCCGAGGCGCAGGTCCTGGACTCGATCCCCGACGAGGACGTACAGCGGGCCCTCCAGGACCTGCCCGAGCAGTTCCGGCTGGCGGTGCTGCTGGCGGACGTCGAGGGGTTCTCGTACCGGGAGATCGCCGAAATCCTCGGGATCCCGATCGGGACCGTGATGTCCCGGCTCCACCGGGGAAGAAGGGCCCTCGAAAAGCGGTTGTGGGATGTGATGCGGGAGCGGGGCGTTGTCCGAGATTGACTGCCAGCGGGTCCTGAGCCTCCTCGAGGCGTACTGCGACCGGGAGGTGTCCGGCGCCGACGCGGCGGTCGTCGAGCGGCACCTCGTCCGGTGCATCCCGTGCCTGGCCCGGCGCGACTTCCGCCTGCGGCTGAAGGCCGTCGTCCGCGCCCGGTGCGGCGGCGCGCCGGATCTGCCCTCCGGGCTCGCCGAGCGGGTCCGCGCCGTCCTCGGCCAGGCGAGCTGAGCGGCCCTCAGTAGCCTGGCTGAGCCCCGCGCCGGCCGGCCCTCACAGAACCCTCCGGGGCCCGGGCGACGAATAACGGGCGAGGGGCGGGCCTCAGGGGCCCGGAGCGGCCATGAAAGGGACCAGACCTGGTAGGCGGCCGAGGCCGTCGCGCACCGCGGAGGGCGGGCGGGTGTGCGAGGCGCCCGGCTGCGAGACGAAGCTCTCGATGTACAACGTGCGCTCGCACTGCTGGCAGCACGCCGAGATCGTCTTCCCGAACTACCGCGGGCGGCGCCTGGCGCCCGACGGGTAGGGGGAACGCACCCGCTCCCCGCCCACGCGCCGACCTAACAGCAACGCCATCAGATTCTCGGCTAGGTTGCCCATCAGAAGCCTTGACAGCGACGATCCGGGCTGACTATCATTCCAGCAGTTCAAGAGCCTGTACCGTCGGAGAGACGAGAGGAGGTGACTCGCGGGATGGCTCTGGTTCGGTGGACCCCGTGGCAGGACCTTCTGGGTGTCCAGCGCGACATGGACGAGATGTTCCGTCGGATGTTCGGGGCGTTCGATCGCTTCGGCGGGCTGGCCCCCACCAGGGGCTCGTGGGTCCCCGCGATGGACGTCTTCCACCGGGACGGCGACCTCGTCGTCCGGGCGGAGCTCCCGGGGATCGACCCCGAGAACGACGTCGACATCAGCCTCGAGGGCAACGTCCTCACGATCCGCGGTGAGCGCCGCCAGGGGGAGAGGGCCAACGGGGACGGCGCCTACCGCGTCGAGAGCTCGTACGGCGCCTTCGAGCGGAGCGTGCTCCTGCCGGAGGGCGTGGACGGCGACGGCGTCTCCGCGACCTACCACAACGGGATCCTGGAGGTCGTGGTGCCCGGCGCCGCCCAGGTGACCGGCGGGAAGCGGATCCCCATCCAGGTGGGGGAGGGCCGCAACAGGGCGCTCACCACCCGCGGGCGGAAGAAGAGCTGAGCGCGCCCGAGGCACCCGAGGGGCCGGTCCGAGGGGGGCCGGCCCCTCGTGTTCCGCACCCGGCCCCCCTCCCAACCGACCAAAATGGTCAGGACGTTCTATCCGCCCCGGCGTACCGAAAGGGCGCGCAGCGCGTATACTCGTCAGCAACCCTGGCAGTGCCCGGTGCCGGGACTCGGGAGGGAGTGACATGGCACAGCAGAAGAATGCCGACTACCTGAAGACGGCCGAGGTCGCTGACCTCCTGCACGTCTCGCCGAAGACGGTGACCCGGTGGGCGAAGGACGGGAAGCTGCCGCACTCGCGCACGCTCGGGGGGCACCGGCGCTTCCCCGCCGGCTCGATCCGGAAGCTGGCCGAGGGCCTGATCCAGGTCGGGCAGATCGAGTAGCGCCGCCGGCCCACGGGCGGAGCTCCCGTTCCGGCGCGTCCTCGTCGCCAACCGGGGGGAGATCGCCTGCCGGATCATCCGAACCGTCCACCGTCTCGGCCTCGAGGCGGTCGCCGTCTACTCCGACGCCGACGCCGGCGCGAAGCACGTCCGTGAGGCCGATCTCGCCGTCCGCATCGGGGAGCCGCCCGCCCCCGTCTCCTACCTGAACCCCGCCGCCGTCGTGAACGCCGCCCGGGAGACCGATGCCCACGCGGTCCACCCGGGGTACGGGTTCCTGGCAGAGAACGCGCGCCTCGCCCGTGTGGTGGCCGACGTGGGGCTGGCGTGGGTCGGCCCATCTCCCGAGGTCCTGGAGCTCTCGGGCGACAAGGTGGCCGCCCGCGAGGCGTTCGCGGCGAGCGGGTTCCCGGTCCTCCCGGGGGCCGGGCCGTTCCTCGACGCGGGCGAGGCGGCGGCCGCGGCGGTCGAGGTCGGCTACCCCGTCATGGTGAAGGCCGTGATGGGCGGCGGCGGCATCGGGATGGGGACCGCCGGGAACGAGGAGGAGCTCCGCGCCGCGGTGGAGACCGCCTCCACGCGCGGCGCTCGGTTCTTCGCCGACGCATCGGTGTACGTCGAGCGCTACGTCCCCTCGGCGCGGCATGTCGAGGTGCAGGTCCTGGCCGACGAGCACGACGTGATCCACCTCTACGAGCGGGAGTGCTCGGTCCAGCGGCGCCATCAGAAGGTGATCGAGGAGACCCCATCCCCGGCCCTCGACCGGGACCTCCGGGACCGCATGTGCCGGGCCGCCGTGCGGTCGATGAGGGCGATCGGCTACCGGGGCGCCGGGACCGTCGAATGCATCCTCACGCCGGACCGGGAGTTCTTCTTCCTCGAGGTCAACGCCAGGCTCCAGGTCGAGCACCCCATCACCGAGCTGACCTGCGGCGTCGACCTGGTCGAGGAGCAGCTCAGGATCGCGGCCGGGCTCGGGATGTCGCTGAGGGCCACCCCGCCCCGCCACGGACACGCCATCGAGTGCCGGATCTACGCCGAGGATCCCCGCACGTTCCTGCCGGCGCCCGGGACGATCGGCGGCCTGACGCTCCCGGCCCCCCGGGACGAGCGCGCGGTGCGCTGCGACTTCGGTTACGAGGCGGGGGACGCCGTCCCGATGTTCTACGACCCGCTGCTTGGGAAGGTGGTCGTGCACGCCGACGAGCGCACGGCCGCGGTCGGAGGCATGGACGATGCGCTCCACCGCCTGGACATCGGCGGGGTGAAGACGAACGTCCCCGCGCTGCTCGGCGTCCTGGCCGACGACCGGTTCCGGTCGGGGGAGTACGACACCGGCCTGCTCGGCAAGTAGGCTTCGCCCGGTGAGCGTCCGGTTCGACATCCGCGGCCCGGCGGTGTGGCTGACGATCGACCGCGAGGAGCGCCGCAACGCGCTCAACGGCGAGGTGATGCGATCGCTGCTCGACGGCCTGGCCCGCGCCGCGGACGAGGAGGGCGTCCGGGTGGTGGTGCTCACGGGCGCCGGCGAGCGGGCCTTCTGCGCGGGCGCCGACATCGGCGGGTTCGAGGATGCCGAGGCCGCCACGGAGGCGGCCCCGGCGGCCATCTCGCGCCTCCTCGATGCCCTCTGGCACCACCCCAAGCCAGTGGTGGCCCGGGTGAACGGCCGGGCCCTCGGGGGCGGGTTCGGCCTCATGCTGGCATGCGACCTCGCGGTGGCCGCCGACGACACCGAGATGGGCACCCCCGAGATCGACCTCGGGCTCTGGCCCCACGTGATCACGGCGGCGATCCAGCGCACCCTCCCGCGCCGGGTGGCGCTCGAGCTGATGATGACGGCGCGCCGCCTCACGGCCGACCAGGCGGCGCGGTGGGGGATCGTCAACCGCGTCGTCCCGCGGGAACAGCTCGACGCCGCCGTGGAAGGGCTCGTGGAGGCGCTGGCGTCCAAGAGCCCGCACGTGCTGGCCCTCGGGAAGCGGTCGTTCCGGGGTGCCGAGGGGCTGCCGTGGACCCGGGCCCTTGACCACCTCAAGGAGATGCTGGCCGAGAACCTCCGGGCCGAGGACCTGGCGGAGGGCGTGTCGGCCTTCCTCCAGAAGCGGAAGCCCGACTGGAAGGGCCGCTAGCCGGCGCCCGGGCCCCGCAGCGCCGTCACGGCGTCCACCGCGATGCGGAGCCAGGCCTCCTCGGCCTTGCGCTGCTTCATCGCGCCGAGCAGCCCCCCGGAGACGACGCCGCGGCCGGTGCCCCGCCCGAGGACGTCGATCACGGCCGTG
>DASZZY010000199.1:0-4083 GCA_036260395.1 Actinomycetota bacterium | reverse complement strand
CTCGGAGAACGTCACGTGGTGCTGCTCGGCCAGGAGCGTGGTCGGGACCAGCACCGCCACCTGCTTGCCGTCCGCCACGGCCTTGAACGCGGCCCGCACGGCGATCTCCGTCTTCCCGTAGCCGACGTCGCCGCAGATCAGCCGGTCCATCGCCTTCGGCAACTCCATGTCGCGCTTGACCTCCTGCGCCACGACGAGCTGGTCGCGCGTCTCCTGGTGCGGGAAGGCGTCCTCGAGCTCGCGCTGCCACGGCGTGTCGGGGCCGAAGGCGTGGCCGGGCACGGCCATCCGTGCGGTGTACAGCCGGACCAGCTCGCCGGCCATGTCGCGAACGGCGCGCCGGACGCGGGCGGTGGCCCGCGGCCAGTCGGCGGACCCCAGCCGGTGGAGCCGTGGCTCCTGCCCCCCGATGTACTTGGCCACGACGTCGACCTGGTCGGCGGGCACGTAGAGCCGGTCCCCGGCCGCGTACTCCAACAGCAGGTAGTCGCGCTCGGAGCCGGCCACCGCCCGGTGCACCATCCCGAGGTACCGCCCCACGCCGTGCACCCGGTGCACGGCGAAGTCGCCGGGCGCGAGCTCCTGGGCGAACGCCGCGGCCGTGCGGCCGGTCACGCGCGGGGCGTCGTGGGTGACGCGGCGCCGGCCGAACAGGTCGTCCTCGCCGACGACGGCGACGCGCCCAGGCTCGAACACGAACCCCTCGAACAGCTCGGCCTCGGCCGCCACGTCGGGCGCGGCGAGACCGGCTCGCCCCAGCACCTCCAGCGAGCGTTCGAGGCTCCCCCGGGCCGCGGCCGTGACCCCGACGCGGAACCCGCGCGAGGCGAGAGAGGCCGCCGCGGCGGCGGTCTCCTCGCCGCGCCCCGCCACGTGCGTCCAGGCCCGGATCCCCAGGTCGGCACCCTCGGCGAACTCCGTCAGATCCAGGCGCGGCCGCCCCCCCAGCGCCGCGTCGGGATCGCGCATGGCGCCCCGGAGCTCGGTCTCGCCGGCCAGCGCGTCGGCCTCCACGACGGCCGCGGCGGCCCGGTCGAGGGTCCTGCGGACCGACGAGATCGTCACCCAGGCGTCGGAGGGAAGCAGGTCCGCGAGGACCGGCATCTCCTCGAACACCAGCGGCGCGATCCGCTCCATCCCCTCGAACACCAGCCCCTCGGAGAGGCGCTCGAGCGCGTCGCGCAGCGTTCCCTTGTGACGGGCGATCGCCGCTCCCGCCAGCTCCCGGACGTCGTGGCTCGGCAGCAGCTCCCGGACCGGGTGGATCTCGGCGCGCTCCACCGTACGCGTGGAGGTCTGCGACGCCGCCGAGAACTCCCGGATCCGCTCGACGTCATCGCCGAAGAAGTCGAGGCGCACCGGGCGAGATGCGGTCCCCGGGAACACGTCGACGATGCCGCCGCGGACGGCGAACTCCCCGCGGTGCGTGACCAGGTCGGCCCGGACGTAGCCTCGCTCGACGAGCGCGTCGGCCAGCCGGTCGGGGGGGAGCTCGGTGCCGGGCTCGACCGCGAGCGGGGGCTGCGCCCCGAGCGTCGGCACCAGCCGCTGGAGGGCGGCCACGATCGGCGCCACGAGGACGAACGCCCCGGACGTGGCCCGGGCCCGATGCGCCGCGGCGGCCCGGCGGGCGGCGATCTCCGGCGCGGGGCTGATGCCCTCGACCGGCAGCGCCTCCCAGGCCGGGAACAGCGCGACCCGGTCCGCGCCCACGAACGCGGCGGCCCCGCCGGCCAGCCGCTCCGCCTCCTTGGGGCCCGGCGCCAGCAGCAGGGCGGGCGACTCCGTGGCGGCGGCGATGCCGGCGGCCACGTAGGCATGACCGGCCGGGTCGGCCCGCCCCACGCGGGCGCCCGACCTGGCGAGGAGGCCCTGGAAGGCCTCGCTCTCGATCAGCGGCTCGAGCAGCTTCTCCATGTTCTCGGACAGCGCGAAGAGGCCTCGGTCGATGGACCGGGCCTCTGACCAGCGGTTTTGGCGTTCCGACGGGCCACCCCCCGCGGCCCGCCATGACGATTCTACGGGTCGGGACCGGTAGGTCGACGCAGCGGTGGCCGGGTGGAGGCGCAGGAACTCCCGCTGATATGAAGACGCGCGTCGCCGGGCCGCTAGACGCGGGGCACGCGGTTGTGGCGGTCCTGGGCCACGGGCAATCCCTGTTCCACGAGCGTCAGGACGGCGTCCGCGCCCTCCTCGACGAGGAGGTCCGCTTCCTCACGCTCCGACTTACGGAACGGCTCGAGGACGTAGTCGGCCGGCTGCTGCCGTCCCGGGGGCCGTCCGACACCCAGCCGCACCCGGTGGAACTCCGGGGAGCCGAGCGCCCGGACCAGGGATTCGAGGCCTCGGTGCCCGGCCGTGCTGCCGCCGCGCTTGAGCTTCAGCGCGCCGAACGCCAGGTCGATCTCGTCGTGGCAGACGACCACCCGCTCGGGCGGCACGTCGCGGCGCTTGGCGAACGAGGCCACCGGCGGTCCGGACTCGTTCATCCAGGTCAGCGGCCGGAGGAGCCACAGCCGCCGGTCGCCGGAGCGAGTGTCCGCGGCCTCGAGCGGGTTGAAGCGCATCTTCCGGAGTCGCGCGCCGAGCCGCTCCGCGAGCCGTTCGACGACCCGGGCGCCGACGTTGTGGCGGGTCGCGGCGTACCGGTCGCCCGGGTTGCCCAGCCCGACCACGAGCCAGGCCGACATCGAAGGAGGCTAGGCCTCCTGCTCGCCGCCCTCGGGCGCCGACGGGGCGGCCTCGCCGCCCACGGCCTCGCCCTCCGCGGCCTCCGGGACCTCGGCGGCGGCCTCCTCTTCGGGCGGGGCCTCCTCCTCGAGCTTCAGCACCTGCGGGGGGACGACCGAGACGATGGTCTCGTCCTCGGGCGTCAGCACGGTGATGTGCTGAGGGGTCCGGAGGTCGGCGACGTGGAGCGAGTCGCCGATGCCCAGCGAGGAGATGTCGGCCTCGATGGTCTCGGGGACCTGCCCGGGGAGGCACTCGAGCCGCAGCTCCCACAGGTGGTGCTCGACGACGCCGCCCTCCTTCACGCCGGCCGAATCGCCGATCAGGTGGATCGGGACATCGACCTGGATCGCCACGTCCCGGCGGATCCGCAGGAAGTCGACGTGGAGCAGGGTTCCGCGAACGATGTCCCGCTGGACCTCGCGGGGCATCGCCAGGTAGTTCTCGCCGTCGAGGGCCAGGTTGATCAGCACGTTGGTCCCGGCCTCCGTGTGGAGGGCGTGCCACAGCTCGCGCGCGTCCACGCTGAGGTGCCTGGCATCGAGGTCGGGCCCGTAGAGGACCGCGGGCACGCGGCCCCCGCCCCGGATCTTCCGGGCCACTCCCTTCCCCGCGCCGTCGCGGGGCTCGGCCTTGAGCTTGACCTCCATCGGCAGCCATTGTAGCGGCCCGGGGGGGTCGTCCGGGGCCGCACGTCGCGCCGCACCGGCGTGGGGACCGGTCGGGACCTCCGAAGGTTAAATCCTCTTCAGGAACGGGGACTCTCGCGGCCCTCCGAGGGCCCTCTTAGCGCCATTTCCGCTGGTCAGAGGCCACTTTCGCTTCCTGAGACGCCGATCGAGGCTTTGCTCGCTCCGCTGGACGGAGGGAATGAAACGCCGTACGGTGCGTTTCGTATTGGTGACCAGAGCGACCGACTTGACGGAAAGGACAGAACGAATGAGCGAGGTAGCCGCGCGGGGCCGGCAGGTCTGGCTCCTGGTGGTCGTAACGGCCGCCGTGATGGCGGGACGGATGATGGCGGGGACGCCGGCGGAGGCCGCCGTCGTCGCGGAGGGCCAGATCGCCTTCGACAGCTACAAGAGCGGGGACGGCGACATCTACGTCGTCAACGCCGACGGCACGGGGGAAGTCAACGTCACCGGGGACCAGCCGGAGGGCGAGGGCAACGCCGACGTGCAGGCGGACTGGTCCCCGGACGGGAGCAAGCTGGCCTTCACCCGGTATTCCTATCTCGAGGGCGCAGAGATCTACACGATCAACCCGGACGGCTCAGGCCTGACCCAGGTCAGCAGCGCCGGCGGCAGCTTCGAGAACGAGAAGTACGCCTCCCACCCCGACTGGTCCCCGGAC
>DASZZY010000198.1:0-1596 GCA_036260395.1 Actinomycetota bacterium | reverse complement strand
CAGGGCCTCCCAGTAGTCGGTGGTGTCGTTCACCACGACGTTGCCGGCCCGGAGCCGGTCGACGAACGTGAACGCCCGCTTCAGGCTCGAGGTGAAGACGGCGGCCTGGAGCCCCAGGTGCGAGTCGTTGGCCAGGCGGATCGCCTCCTCGTCGTCGCGGAACGTCGTCACCGGGACCACCGGCCCGAACGACTCGTCGCGGAACAGCAGCGTGTCGGTCCCCACCCGGTCGGCCACCGTGAGCTCGTAGTACAGGTCCGTGGGGAAGCCCTCGGCCCGGCGGCCACCGACGAGGACCTCGACGCCCCGGTCCCGCGCATCGGCCAGATGGGCGTCCATCTTCTCGGCCACCGGCGCGTTGTTGAGCGGCCCCATGGTGGTCTCCTCGTCCAGCGGCATGCCCAGCCGGACCTGGCCGGCCTCTTTCAGGAGGAGCTCCACGAACTCGTCGTGGACGGGCTCCGCCACGAGCACGCGCTCCGTGGCCACGCAGCACTGGCCGGACACGTACGTCGCCCCGTAGGTGGCCATCGCCGCGGCCGCGCCCAGATCGGCGTCGTCGAGGACGATCTGCGGCCCGTTGCCGGAGAGCTCCATCAGCGTCCGTTTCAGCCCGGCCGCGCGGACGATGGCCTCGCCGGTCTCGTGGGAGCCGACGAACGCCACGGCGTCGACCGCGGGATGAGTGACCAGGGCCTGGCCCGTAGCCGCCTCGCCGAATACCACGGAGACCGACCCCTCCGGGAAGCCGGCCTCGTGGAGGATCTCCGCCATCCGGAGCCCGATCAGCGGCGTGTACTCGGACGGCTTGAACACCACGGTGTTCCCCCCAGCGAGCGCCGGCGCCAGGAGCTCCGACGGGATCGAGAACGGGAAGTTCCACGGCGTGATGACCGCGTAGACGCCGTTGGGCTTGCGGAACGTGAACATCTTCTTGTTGGGATCCTCCGAGGGCAGGACCTCGGTCGTCAGGCGCTTCACGTCCTCGGCCGCGATCCGGAAGTTCTCCGCCGCCTCCTCGATCTCCGGCTCGGCCTCGGTCCGGAGCGGCTTGCCCTGCTCCAGCGCCAGGAGCCGCCCGAGGTCGTCCTTCCGCTCGTCCATGAGGTCCGCGGCCCGGTGGAGCAGGCGGGCGCGGTCGAAGACCGTCATCGTCTCGAGCGCCTCGGCCGCGGCCCTCGCCCCTCGGGCCGCGGCGTCGACGTCCTCGACCGTGGCGACCGGGACGGCGCCGAGCATCTCCCCGGTGGCCGGGCTCCGGACCTCGATGGCGTCATCGCCCAGGCCCTCGGTCCAGCGTCCGGCGATCAGCATGCGGTTCGTCATCGTGGCTCCTTCGGGCGCAACGTCGCCGTCAGGCTACCCGGATGGCGGTCCGGTGGCTCCGCCGGAGCGGTGCGGAGCCGGGCGCGGGCGTTGTACGCGGCGGCCAGCGCCCTCTGGCTATGCTCGCGACCGTGCGGATCGCCGTGGTGGGTGCCGGCGCGATGGGCAGCGCGGCGGCGCGCCTGCTGGCCCGCCGCGACGACGTCGACCTGCTGATCCTCGATCCCGATGGGGACCGGGCGGAGGCGGTCATCGCGGCCACCGGCCGGG
>DASZZY010000197.1:0-17712 GCA_036260395.1 Actinomycetota bacterium | reverse complement strand
TTCTTCGTGTTCTTCGGCCTCCAGGTCGACCCCGCCGAGATGGTCCCGGTCCTGCCGGCGGCGCTGGGCCTGGCGATCGTGGCCGCGGGGACAAAGCTGGCGACGGGGTGGCTGGCCGCCGGGCGGGCCGGCGTGGGCCGCCGCGGCCGCTTGCGCGCCGGGATCGGGCTCGTGGCCCGGGGCGAGTTCTCGATCGCCATCGCCGCCCTGGGCATCACCGCGGGGGCCGACCCACGGCTGGGGCCGTTCTCGGCGGCGTTCGTCGTCGTCCTCGCCGTGGCGGGGCCGGTCCTGGCGCGGGTCGCCGTCGGCGAGCGGCGGCCGCGTGTCGGTGACATCGGAGCGGAGGCGGTGGGAGAATGACGGCCGCTCCAGGGAGCGCGCCGATGAACAGGAACATCGACAGGATCCGCGAGCTGGTCCGGGACGTCCACGACTTCCCGCACGAGGGGATCGTGTTCAAGGACATCACGCCGCTGCTGGCCGACGAGGTGGCGTTCTCGACGGTCATCGACATGATCGTCGTCCAGTTCGGCCGGGGAACCGTGGACAAGGTGGTCGGGATCGAGGCCCGGGGGTTCATCCTGTCCTCGCCGGTGGCGTACCACTTCGGGGCCGGCTTCGTCCCGGTCCGCAAGGCCGGGAAGCTCCCGTGGCACACGGAAACCGAGTCCTACGAGCTGGAGTACGGGACCGAGACGCTCGAGATCCACAAGGACGCGCTCCGTCCCGGCGAGCGGGTGCTGATCGTCGACGACGTGCTGGCCACCGGGGGCACCGCCCAGGCCACGGCCCGGCTCGTGGAGCGCCTGGGCGGCAAGGTCGTGGGCATCGCGTGCATCATCGAGCTGGTGTTCCTGAAGGGCCGCGAGAAGATCAAGGACTACGAGTTCTACTCGCTGCTGTCCTACGACTGAGCCGCGTCGCCCGCCCCGCCCCCCTGACCGCGGGTCACGCCCGTACAATGGAAGCAGGGAGGCGGTACGGATGGACGAGGTCAGGGCGCCCGATCGGAGAGGGGGCCTGTTCGCCCGCCTCCCGTTCGTCTCCGGCGGCCCGGCCGGCGCTGGCGAGACCCTCGATGATCTGCTCCGCAAGGTCCGGGCCCACAATCCCAAGGCCGACGTCAAGCTGGTCCAGGCGGCCTACGAGCTGGCCGAGGAGTCCCACCGCGGCCAGCTCCGGATCTCCGGCGAGCCGTTCATCGAGCACCCCCTGGGCGTGGCGCAGATCCTGGCCGAGCTCGGCATGGACACCACCACGCTGGTAGCCGCACTGCTCCATGACGTCGTCGAGGACACCGACCTGGCGCTGGGGGACGTCGAGGAGCGCTTCGGCCAGGAGGTCGCCGCCATCGTCGACGGCCTCACAAAGCTGGAGCGGATCGAGTTCCGCTCGCGCGAGCACCAGCAGGCCGAGAACGTCCGCAAGATGATGATGGCCATGGCCCGGGACATCCGGGTCCTGATCATCAAGCTGGCCGACCGGCTCCACAACATGCGGACGCTGGATAGCCTCCCGCGCGACAAGCAGGAGGCCAAGGCCACCGAGACGCTGGAGATCTTCGCGCCGCTGGCCCACCGCCTGGGGATCTACCAGATCAAGTGGGAGCTCGAGGACCTCTCGTTCGGGACCCTCCACCCGAAGCGGTTCGCCGAGATCGAGAACCTCGTCGGGAAGGCCGAGGACGAGCGGGCCGAGTACCTGGCCTCGGTGGTCGCGGCCGTCGGGCAGCGGCTCCGAGAGGTGAAGATCAAGACCGACGTCGAGGGCCGGCCGAAGCACCTCTACAGCGTGTACGAGAAGATGGTGCTCCGGGGCAAGGAGTTCTCAGAGATCTACGACCTGGTCGGCATCCGGGTCCTGGTCGACACCGTCAAGGACTGCTACGCGGCCCTCGGCGCCCTGCACTCGCTGTGGAAGCCGATCCCCGGTCGGTTCAAGGACTACATCGCGATGCCCAAGTTCAACATGTACCAGTCCCTCCACACGACGGTCATCGGGCCGGAGGGGCGTCCCCTCGAGGTCCAGATCCGGACCCGCCAGATGCACCGCACCGCGGAGTACGGGATCGCGGCGCACTGGCGCTACAAGGAGGGCAAGGGCAAGAAGGAGGAGGCCCGCGAGCTGGCGTGGCTCGCGCAGATCCTGGAGTGGCAGCGCGAGACCCAGGACCCTCGGGAGTTCATGGAGGGCCTGAAGATCGACCTGTACGCGGACCAGGTCTTCGTGTTCACCCCGAAGGGCGACGTGGTCGAGCTGCCGCGGGGCGCCACCACGATCGACTTCGCGTACGCCATCCACACCGAGGTCGGCCACCGGTGCATGGGGGGCAAGGTCAACGGGAAGCTGGTCCCGCTGGACTACCAGCTCAAGACCGGCGACACCGTCGAGGTCCTGACCTCCCGGGCCCAGGACGCCGCCCCCAGCCGCGACTGGCTCCAGATGGTGGCCACGCCGCGGGCCCGGAACAAGATCAAGCAGTGGTTCTCGCGCGAGCGGCGCGAGGACGCCATGGACACCGGCCGCGAGCTCCTCCAGCGGGAGCTGCGCCGGCAGGGGCTGCCGCTCAAGCGGCTGACCACGGAGGCCACGTTGGGCCGGGTGGCGGGAGAGCTGAAGTTCCCGAACCTCGACGCGATGCTGGTGGCGGTGGGGGAGGGCCACGTCTCGCCGCAGTCGGTGATCGTCCGGCTGACGCGGCTCATCTCGGAGGACGAGGAGGAGGCCGAGGTCGCCGACCTGCCGCCGGCCCGCCCGGTGCGGCTCGAGCCGCGGGGTGGCCAGGGCGTGGTCGTGGCCGGCTCGCCGGACCTGTGGGTGAACCTGTCGCGGTGCTGCACCCCGGTGCCCGGCGACGAGATCATGGGGTTCGTTACGCGAGGGCGCGGGGTGTCCGTCCACCGAGCCGACTGCCCGAATGCCCGGGCGCTGGCCCGGGAGCCCGAGCGGCTCATCGACGTCACGTGGCGCCCGGGGAAGGGGACCTCGTTCGTGGTGTCGATCCAGGTCGAGGCGCTGGACCGGAAGAAGCTGCTCGGCGACGTGGCCACGGCGCTGTCGGAGCAGCAGGTGAACATCCTGTCGGCCAGCACGTCGGTGGACCGTGATCGGGTGGCCAAGCTGCGGTTCACGTTCGAGCTGGCGGACATCACCCACCTCGGCTCCGTGCTCCAGACAGTGAAGAAGGTCGACTCCGTGTTCGACGCCTACCGCGTCGTCGGCGGCTAAGCGAAGCGCGGACCGGTCGGAGATGCGCATCCTGATTCAGCGGGTGAGCCGGGCGCAGGTACGTGTCCGGGGCACCGTGGTTGCCTCTGGCGGGTCGGGGCTCTTGCTTCTCGTCGGGATCGGGCAGGACGACACCGGCGATGAGATCCCCAAGCTGGCTCAGAAGGTCTTCCACCTGCGGGTCTTCGAGGACGACGAGGGCAAGATGAATCGCTCGATCGAGGACGTCGGCGGGGACATCGTGGTCGTGCCGCAGTTCACCCTCTACGGGGACGCCAGCCGCGGGCGGCGGCCCTCGTGGATCCACGCCGCGCCGGCGGAGGTGGCCAACGGCCGGATCGAGGCCTTCGCCGCCGCACTCGCCGACCTGGGCGCTCGGGTTCAGCTGAGCGCCTTCCGGGAGCACATGGAGGTCGAGCTGGTGAACGACGGCCCGGTCACCCTCCTGCTGGAGGCATGAAGGCGTCGTTCGGCCCGACCGGGGGTAGGATCGAAGCATGAGCGAACCGGCGACCCTTGCCTGTCCGCACGTCGGCGACGCGGCCGTCGAGCCCAGGGGCGACGCCTGCGAGTCCTGCGGGAGCAGCTTCAACCTCCGGGCGTGCACCCAGTGCGGCCACGTGGGCTGCTGCGAGTCGCAGCTGGCGCACAACACCGCCCACTACCGGGACAGCGGCCACGCCGTGATCCGATCGATGCCCATCGGCGCGGGGTCGTTCACGTGGTGCTACGAGTGCGGGCGATACCTCTAGCTCAGCCCAGCTGACGCGTCGCCTCGGCCATCACGTTCCCGAACACCCGCGCGGCCGTAGGGAACGCGTGGATCGTGTCGGCCAGCACGGGCACGGGGATGGCCCGCTTGATGGCCAGCACGGCCTCGTGGATCATCTCCGACGCCCCGGGGCAGGCGGCGAACGCGCCCACCAGCGTCCTGCGCTCGCGGTCGATCACGGCCGTGATGTGACCCCGTGACCCCTCGATCGTGTAGCCGCGGGCGGTCGTGGCGAAGTCCTGGCTAACCTCGAACGCGTCCAGGCCCTGGTACCAGGCTTCCTCGACGGTCAGGCCGACGGCGGACGTCTCGGGATCGGTAAAGGTCGTTCGCGGGACCGACCGGAGGTCGGCGCGGACCTGGTGTCCGAGGGCGGCCCGCACCGCGATGCGCCCGGTGTAGTCCGCCACGTGCGTGAACTGCATCCCGCCCGCGCAGTCGCCGGCCACGAAGACCCCGTGGCCGACGCGCATCTGAGCGTCCGGCGTGGCGGCGCCGCGGTCGTTCAGCTCCACGCCGGCCTCGGCGGCCCCCAGAGCCGCCAGGTCCGACGGCCGCCTTCCCACGGCCACCAATAGCTGCGCCGCCTCCACCGACGAGCCATCGGAGAGCCCCACGACGCGGCCGGGCCCTCCGGCGCGGACCGACTTCGCCTGGACGCCGGTCCGGACGTCCACCCCCTCCTCCTCGAGCTGGATCTGGAGGACCTCGCCGTTGCGCGGATGGTCGCGGGGGAGCAGGCGGTCGCCGCCCTGGACCAGCGTCGTCTTGACACCGAACCGCGCGTAGACCTGGGCCAGCTCCACACCGACCGCACCCCCGCCGAGGACCAGGATGCTCGACGGCAACTCGCGGAGCGCCGTGCCGTCGTTGCTCGTCCAGTACCCGGCCTGCTCCAGGCCGTCGATCGAGGGGATCACCGCCTGCGATCCGACGCTCAGCACGAGCGACCGGGCCTCGAGCGTTCTCGGGGGGCCGCCGTCGCTCCGGACCTCCACGCGGCCCGCCTCGACGATCCGAGCGGAGCCCTTGACGACCTCCGCCCCGGCATCGTGGAGGGCCCGGATGTGGCCCGAGTCGTCGGGATAGTCCAGGCCCTCCCGGGAGATCATCCAGTCGCGCCGGTCGGACGCCCGGGGCCACGCGTAGTCGGCCCCGAGGTGCCGGCGGCCGGCGCCGTCGAGGAGGGTCTTCGACGGCATGCAGGCCCAGAACGCGCACAGGCCCCCGACCAGGTCACGCTCCACGACCGCGACCCTGGCGCCGAGGTGGCCACCGAGGGACCCGGCCGCCTCGCCCGCAGCGCCGGCGCCGATCACCACCACGTCGTAGTCCATCGGATCCTCCGGAAGGTGGGAGACTTGGATGCTACACTCCGCGCTTTTCGGCCCGCGCCCGCGGAGATCGACCGGGAGGCAGGATGCCGGAGGGAAAACAGCGCCTGAGCGGCTGGCAGCGCTGGACGATGGTCGCGGTGATCCTGGGGTCGGGGATCGTGTTCCTCGACACCTCGGTCGTGAACCTGGCCCTGCCGCGGATCAGCCAGGACCTGGGAAGCGACTGGCTGCGGCTGGCGCCGCTGGAGTCGCAGTCTTACGTGGCCAACGGCTACTTCCTGACGCTCAGCGCGCTCCTGATCCTGGCCGGGGCGCTCACCGACTACCACGGCCGTCGCCGGATGTTCGGGGTGGGCCTGGCCGGATTCCTGGTGACCTCGGTGCTGTGCGGCCTGGCGCCGAACATGGAGCTGCTGATCCTCTTCCGCATCCTCCAGGGGGCGACGGGCGCGCTGGTGGTGCCCGGGTCGCTGGCCATCATCACGGCCTCGTTCCACGGCGAGGAGCAGGGCCGGGCGTTCGGGTTCTGGGCGGGAGCCTCGGCGCTGACGACCATCCTCGGTCCGTTCATCGGCGGGGTGCTGGTGAACTCGATCTCCTGGCGGGCGGCGTTCTTCATCAACGTCCCCTTCCTCCTCGTGGCGATGGTGGCCCTCACCCGGGTGCCGGAGTCCCGCGACGAGGCCGCCACGGGCCGGTTCGACTGGCTGGGATCGGCCGTCGTGGCGCTGGCCGTCGGCGGGCTGGCGTTCGGCACGATCCGCGGCCAGCAGAGCCAGTGGATGGCCACCGAAGCCTTCGTGGCCTTGGCCCTCGGCGCGGTGGCCACCGTGGTGTTCCCGGTGCTCATGGTGAAGCGCCGCAACGTGCTGGTGCCGCCGTCGCTGTTCCGGTCGAGGAACTTCACGGTCACGAACCTGTCGACGTTCGTGATCTACGGGGCGCTGTACGTGTTCCTCACGTTCCAGGGGCTGTTCCTGATCGGGACGCTCGGGTACAACGAGCCGGCTGCGGGCATCGCCGGACTCCCCGCCACGCTGCTGCTGGCGCTGTTCTCGACGCGGTTCGGGAAGCTGGCCGCCCGCCACGGGCCGCGCCTGTTCATGACCGCCGGCCCCGTGATCATGGCCCTCGGGCTGCTGTGGCTGGCCCGGGTCCCGGCCACCAGCGACCCATGGGTGCTGGGGACCGGCGGGGGGCAGTCTATCTTGCCTCCCGGCGACTACTTCGTGGACTTCCTCCCCGCGCTGGTCGTGTTCGGCTCGGGATTGATGATCATGGTGGCGCCCCTGACCACCGCGCTGATGACGTCGGTCCCGCCGCAGAACTCCGGCGTGGCGTCGGCGGTGAACAACGCCATCTCCCGGGTCGGGTCCCCGCTGGTGACGGCGCTGATCTTCGTGGCGGTGGTGTCGACGTTCTACGCCGCCATCCAGTCGGCGGTCCCCGCCGCGGACACCACCTCCCCAGAGTTCCGCCAGCGGGTGGCGCCGCTCAACGTCCAGCTCCTCCTCGGCGAGGAGAACGACCCCGGGCTGGTCCGCGCGGCCCGAGAGGCGTCCACGGACTCGTTCCATCTGGCCATGCTGGTCGCGGCGGGGCTCATGGTGATCGGCGGCGCGGTGAACGGGTTCGGGATCCGGAACCCGCGACGCGCACCGGCGGAGCCTGTGGCGGAGGGCGCCGAGGAAACACAGCCCGACCAGGTCCCCGCCCCGCCGGTGCCATCGCCGGCGGCGATGCCATCGGAGAACCCGGGCCAGCCGGACGACCGCTGAGCGCGTGACCGAGCCGTTCCAGCCGCGGAAGCTCCTCGATCTCCTGGACTGGAAGCGGCGGGTCTTCGCCGTCTACGCCGAGATCCGCGCCGCCGACGATCCCCAGGCCGCGTGGCGACGGTGGCGGGACGTCCGCGACGAGCTGATCCGGGCGCATCCGCAGTCGCCGATCGCCGACCCGGCCGTGCGCGAGCGGTTCCCCGGCGCATCCTACTTCGACTACGACCCGGCGTTCCGGGTGACCGCCGAGGTGGCGCCCACGGAGCCCGAGCGCATCGTGATCCCGGCCAGCGCCGACGGCGAGTACGCGTTCACGCGGTTCGCGGAGGCGAAGTTCGAGCTCGGCGGCGTGCCGCAAGCCCTCTCGCTGTTCTGGCTCGAGGGGTATGGCGGCGGCCTGTTCCTGTCGTTCCGCGACACCACCAGCGGCAAGGAGACGTACGGCGCCTGCCGCTACCTGCTCGACACCGTCAAGGGAGCGGACCTCGGAACCGACGGTGGCCGGCTGGTGCTCGACTTCAACTTCGCGTACAACCCCTCGTGCTCGTACGACCCCCGGTGGGTGTGCCCGCTGGCGCCACCGGAGAACCGGCTCGAGGTCGCCGTGCGCGCCGGGGAGCGCTACGAAAAGGCCGAGGGCCCGGCGGGTGCCGGGCCCTCGGGATCTCCCTAGGCGCGGCTACTCCAGCGGCTCGGCCAGGTCGCTGGTCTGCTCCAGGCCGTACCGGTCGGCGGTCTCCGGGGTGACGACCAGCGCGTTCTGGTCCTGGGCCGGCGAGGACTCGAGCAGAATCTGCCCCGCCTGCTCGAGGAGCGGCTCGAGGGCCTCCCGGACCTCCTGTGGGTCGCCCGAGGCCTCGGCCTCCGGGTCGAAGAACAGCAGCAGCGAGCTCAGGTACTCGGGAGCGATGTCGATCTGCCCGTCCTGGATGGCCGGCTGGAGCACCTCGCGGGACTCCAGGTTCAGCTGGCGCTCCACGCTGAACCCGGCGTCCTCCAGCGTCTGCGCGTACATCTCACCGAGGATCTGGTTCTCGGCGAACGCCACGCCGCCGACGGTCAGTTCGCCGGAGCCGCTGGGGCCCTCCAGGAGCCCGTTCTCGTCGAGGAACGAGGCCGCCACCTCGGCCGGGTCCTGGCCGCCGATCGACACCCGCCCGTTGAGCTCGGTCATCGTCTCGGTGTCGAGCGCCCTGCTGATGGCGTTCAGCCGCTCCTCGATCGCCGGATCCAGGACCTCCTGCCGGACGACCGGGGTGATGTTCTCCGCGGCCTGGAGCTGCTCGTCGTCCTCGAGCAGGACCCAGCCGTTCTCCTCGATCGCCGGGTCGGTCGAGAACAGCAGGGCCACGTCGATCTCGCCGCCCGCCAGGGCCTCCACCGTGAGCGGCCCGCCGACGTCGAGCGGCACGAAGTTCCCGAACTCGATGCCGTAGACCTCCTTGAAGCCGGGGATGCAGAACGGCCGTTGCGGGCACTCCGGCGGCCCGCCGAGCGTCAGCTGGCTGGCGACGGTCTCGCCGCCCGCTCCGTCTCCGCCCCCACCCGGCTCCCCTCCACAGGCCGCTCCGACGAGCGCCAGTGCGAGGAAGGCCGCCCCGAGGACGGCGCTGCGGAAGCTCCGCATGGGTCTCCTCTCTCTCGGGGGCCACGTCGGGCCCCGGGCGAACAACACGGACACAATTTCCAACCCCGGCCCGTGCCGGGCGATTCCGGACCCTACCAGCCCCCAGGCCGGCCGGCCTGGGCGGCGTGGCGGAGGAGGCCGGCCCGGCCCGCGGAGCGGGTGCGGGGGGACGCCGATCGCTCGACCACGGCCAGCGCCAGCTCGGTGGCCAGCGCCAGGGCCGCCACCAGGACCGCCCCGGCGAACACCTGCACGCGGTCGCCGGCCGCGAACCCGTCGACGATGTACCGGCCGAGTCCGCCCCCCGCCACCACCGCGCCGAGGGTCGCCGTGGCCACGACCTGGACGGCGGCGGTCCGGAGGCCGCCGAGGATCAGCGGGACGCCCAGCGGCACCTCGATCCGGAACAGGACGGAGCGCTCGCTCATCCCCATGCCCCTGGCGGCCTCGAGCGTGTCGTCGTCCACGCTCTGCACGCCGACGTAGGTGTTCGTGAGGATCGGCGGGATGGCCAGGAGCACGAGGGCGAAGATGATCGGCGGGCGCAGCGACGCGGGGCTCCGGAGCCCGAGGCCGAACGCGACCACGAACAGGAACAGCAGCCCGAACGATGGGATCGCCCGCCCGACGTTCGAGGTGGAGACCACGAGCAACTCAAACCGCCGGCGGTGCCCGACCCATAGCCCCACGGGGAGCGCGATGGCTGCGGCGATGCCGACCGATACCGCCGACATCACGACGTGCTCCTGCAGGCGGTTGGGGATCCCGAAGGTGCCCTGCCAGTTCGCGGGGTCGGCGAACCACTCGGCGACCCGGGAGAAGAACCCCGCCTCGGCGCTCACGCCGCGCTCCGGAGGACGCGGCGGCGGGTCCAGGGCGAGAGGAGGCGCTCCATCAAGAGGAGGGCGCCGTCGAACCCCAGCGACAACAGGACCGTGAGCGCGAGCGCCACCGGGATCATCACTTCGGGGAACAGGTTCCGGAAGCCGCCGAGCATGAGCCGCCCCAGGCCTCCCTTGCCGATCAGCGCCGTGACGGTGACGAGCCCGATCGTGGTCACCGTGGCAATGCGGACCCCGGCCACGATGGCCGGCAGGGCCAGCGGAAGCTCCACCCGCCACAGCAGTTGCCGCCGCCCGTACCCCATGCCGGCGGCGGCCTCCTTCACGTCCTCCGGGACCCCGCGGAGGCCCGCCACGATGTTCCGCACCAGGATCAGCAGCGTGTAGCTCACGAGCGCGATCTCCGCGGTGAGCGTCGACAGCCCGGTGAACGGCACCAGAAGCGACAGGGCCGCCAGCGACGGGATCGTGTAGAGCAGCCCGGTCACGTAGGTGGTCGGTGGGTAGGTCCGCGGGCGCCGGTACGCCAGGACCCCGAGCGGCAGCGAGATCGCCAGCCCGATGCCGACCGCCACGAACGTCAGCACCAGGTGCTCGGCGAGCTGCCGGCCGATGAGCCCGAGGTGTTCGAAGACCCAGCCCCAGTCCCAGAACGGACGGGGCTCGATCACTGGATGATCTCCCCGGACACGCGCTCGAGGCGGAGGATCCCGACGTAGCGCTGACCCTCCCCGAGCACCACGGCCACGTTGGTCCGCGAGGTGACGATCGAGTCCAGGGCCTGCCGGAGCGAGCTGTCCCCGGTCACGTAGGCGCTGAACCGCCGGGGCTCCGCGTCGCCGACCGATGCTTTCCCCTCGAGCGCCGCCTCGTCGACCCATCCGAGCAGCTCACCGTCGTCGACCACGCTCACCCAGTCGGTGTCGAACCGGGCCATGGCCTTCCGGGCGTCCTCCGGCGCGTCCGACGGCGCCACCACCGGGCCGTCCTCGATCTCGATGTCCGAGACGTGGATGAGCGCCAGGCGCTTCAGCCCGCGCTCCTCGCCGACGAACCGCCGGACGAAGTCGGTGGCCGGCTCTCGGAGGATCTCCTCGGGCGGCCCCAGCTGCTCGATCACGGCCCCCAGGTTCAGGATCGCGATGCGGTCGGCCATCTTGATGGCCTCGTCGATGTCGTGGGTCACGAACACGATCGTCTTCCGCAGCCGCCGCTGGATCTCCAAGAACTCGTCCTGGAGGCGGACCCTCACGATGGGATCGACGGCGGCGAACGGCTCGTCCATGAGCATCACCGGCGGGTCCACCGCCAGGGCCCGCGCCACGCCCACCCGCTGGCGCTGTCCGCCCGACAGCTCGGCCGGATAGCGGGGGAGGAGCTCCTCGTCCAACGAGAAGATCTCGGTCAGCTCGCGGACCCGGGCCCCGATCCGCTCCCGCGGCCACCTCTCCAGCCGCGGGACGGTGGCGATGTTGTCGAACACCGTGCGGTGGGGCAGGAGCCCGATGCTCTGGATGACGTAGCCGATCCCGCGGCGGAGCTGGACGGGATCCTGGCGGAGGACGTCGCGGCCGCCGACTTCGATCGAGCCGGACGACGGCTCGATGAGCCGGTTGATCATCTTCATGGTCGTCGTCTTGCCGCAGCCCGAGGGCCCCACGAGGACGACCGTCTCGCCCTCCGCCACGTCGAGCGAGAGGTCGCGGACCGCCGGGTCGCGGGCGCCCGGGAAGCGCTTGGAGACGTTGCGGAGGGAGATCATGGGCTCCGCCACCAGGCCAGTATGCCCCGTGGCGGCCATCGTCTCCTCCGAGGGCCCGGCGACCATTCCTTATACGATGGCTCGGATGTTCCTGGACGTGTTCGCCGACAACCCGTTCGGGACGAACTGCTGGGCGGTTTCTGCGGACGACTCGGACGAGGCCGTCGTGGTCGACCCCGGGTTCGAGCCCGAGCGGGTCCACGCCATGGTCGAGGGCTCGAGTCGGCGGCTGACCGCCGTCCTGGCCACGCACGGCCACGTCGACCACATCGCCGCAGTCCCGGGCGTGGCCCGCGGCGTCCCGCTCTACATCCACCAGGCGGACGAGCCGGCGCTCACGGACCAGCGCGCCTGGGGCGCGGGGATGCCGATCGACGCCGACCTCCGCCCCGACGAGGTCCGGACCGTCCGCGACGGCGACGTGCTGGAGTTCGCGGGATTCCGGATCGAGGTCCTCCACACGCCGGGGCACACGCCGGGCCACGTCTGCTACGTCACCGACGGCTTCGCGTTCAGCGGGGACCTTGTCTTCCGCGGGAGCATCGGCCGCTACGACTTCCCGAACTCCAGCGAGGCCGACATGCTGGCCAGCCTCCGCCGGTTCCTGGAGCTGACCGACCGGCTCCTCGTGTACCCGGGCCACGGGCCGGAGACCACCGTGGGCTACGAGCGCGTGGCCAACGAGTGGCTGGCGGCCCTGGCGGGGGCCCGCGAGTGAGCGAGGCGCCGAGCGAGGCGGGTGCGGCCGGCCCGCGAGGGTTCGCCCCGCCCCGGGGGACGCAGGACCTCCTCCCGGACGTCGCCGACTCCATGGAGGTCCTGGGGGCCCGGGCCGCCTCGCTGGCGCGCCGTTACGGTTTCCGTCGGATCGAGACCCCGGTCTTCGACCACACCGAGCTGTGGGTCCGGGCCGTCGGCGAGACCACCGACATCGTGACCAAGGAGATGTACACGTTCGAGGACAAGGGCGGGCGGAGCCTCACGCTGCGGCCCGAGGGCACCTCCTCGGTGGTCCGGGCCTACCTCGCCAACCGGCAAGCGCTCCCCACCCCGTTCAAGGCCTACTACATCGCGCAGATGTTCCGGCACGAGCGCCCGCAGGCCGGCCGCATGCGCCAGCACACCCAGTTCGGCGTGGAGGTGATCGGCACGGCCTCCCCGCGGGCCGACGTGGAGGTCATCGAGGTCGGCCACCGGTACCTGACCCACCTCGGCCTCGCCCGGTTCGAGCTCCATCTCAACAGCATCGGCGACGAGAACTGCCGCCCGGCGTACCGCGAGGCCCTCGTGGAGTTCCTGCGCCAGCGCGAGGACCGGCTGGGCCGCGAGTGCCGGGAGCGGATGCGGACCAACCCGCTGCGGGTGCTGGACTGCAAGGAGGAGTCCTGCCGGGCGGCCACCGAGGACGCCCCTCGCCTGCTCGAGTACCTCGACGACGCCTGCCGCCGGCACTTCGAGGAGGTCCAGCGAGGGCTGGCCGAGGCCGGGATCGGGTTCTCGATCGACCACCGGCTGGTGCGGGGCCTCGACTACTACACGCGGACGGCGTTCGAGTTCGTCAGCGAGGTCCTGGGTTCGACCCAGTCGACGCTCTGCGGCGGCGGGCGGTACGACGGGCTGGCCGAGACGCTCGGGGGGGAGCCGACGCCCGGGATCGGGTTCGGCCTCGGCTTGGAGCGGGCGCTGCTGGCCATGGAGCGGGAGGGCCTTGACGCGCCGAGGCCCGACGAGCCGCTGGTGTTCGTGGTGGCGCTCGGGGAGGACGCCGGCCGGGAGGGACGCTCGCTGGTCCGGGCCCTCCGGGCCGAAGGGGTCCCCGCGGAGGCGGCGCTGGAGGAGCGGCCGCTCAAGGCCCAGCTCCGGATGGCGGACCGCGCCGGCGCCTCCTACGCCGCGATCCTCGGCGAGGAGGAGCTCCAGGACGGCGTGGCCACGATGCGGCGGATGGCCGACGGCCAGCAGGAGCGGGTCAAGCTGAGCGAGGTGCCGGCGTGGGTCAGGGGATGAGGACGCACGCCTGCGGGGCGCTGCGCGGCGAGGACGCCGGCCTGGAGGTGGCGCTGTGCGGCTGGGTGGCCCACCAGCGCGACCACGGCGGCGTGCTGTTCTGGGACCTCCGCGACCGGGAGGGGATCGTCCAGGTGGTGTTCCACCCCCAGGACGCGCCCGAGGCTCACGCCGCGGCCGAGCGGGTGCGGACCGAGAGCGTCGTGCGGGTGCTGGGCGAGGTCCGGCGGCGCCCGGAGGGGACCGTGAACCCCGACCTCCCGACGGGCGAGGTCGAGGTCGCCGCCCGGTCCGTCGAGGTTCTCTCGGAGGCCGAGACCACTCCCTTCCCGGTCGAGGACCGGATCCAGGCCGACGAGGCGCTGCGCCTGCGCTACCGCTACCTCGACCTCCGACGGCCGGAGATGACCGCCAACCTCCGGCTCCGCCACCGGGCGTTCCGGGCCATCCGGCGGTTCTTCGACGAACGGGGGTTCGTGGAGGTGGAGACGCCGATGCTCACGCGGAGCACGCCCGAGGGCGCCCGGGACTTCCTGGTGCCCTCGCGGCTCAACCCGGGGGCGTTCTACGCGCTGCCGCAGTCGCCGCAGCTGTTCAAGCAGATCCTGATGGTGGCCGGCTTCGACCGCTACTACCAGATCGTGCGGTGCTTCCGCGACGAGGACCTCCGGGCCGACCGCCAGCCGGAGTTCACCCAGCTCGACGTCGAGATGTCCTTCGTGGGGGAGGAGGACGTCATGGCGCTCATCGAGGCGATGTTCGCCGAGGTGTGGCGCGAGGTCCTGGACGTCGAAGTCAAGACGCCGTTCCCGCGGCTCCCGTACGCCGAGGCGCTGCGGCGGTACGGCTCCGACAAGCCCGACCTGCGGTACGGCATGGAGCTGGCGGACCTCTCGACGACCTTCCGGGAGACCGCGTTCCGCGCGTTCCGCCGGGTCCTGGAGGAGGGCGGGGTCGTGAAGGGGTTCGCCGCGCCGGGGGCGGCCGCGTGGTCGCGGAAGGACCTCGACGGGCTGGTGACCGAGGCCCAGGGCCGGGGGGCGGCGGGGCTGGTGTGGGTCGCGTACGAGGCGAACCGGGCCCGGTCGCCGGTGGAGAAGCACCTGTCGCCCGACGAGCTCGACGCGGTCCGCGAGGCCACCGCGGCCGAGGACGGCGACCTCGTCCTGCTGGTGGCCGACGCCGAGCCGCGGGCCAACACCGCGCTCGACGGCCTCCGCCGGCTGATGGCCGAACGCCTGGACCTGGTGGCCCGGGACCGGTGGGAGTTCCTGTGGATCACCGAGCCGCCGCTGTTCGAGCGGAGCGAGGAGGAGGAGGGGTGGGTCTCGGTCCACCACCCGTTCACGTCACCGGCGTCCGACGACCTGGACCCCGCCACGGCCAGGGCCCGGGCCTACGACGTGGTGATCAACGGGTGGGAACTGGGTGGCGGCAGCATCCGGATCCACCGCCCGGACATCCAGCGGAGGGTCTTCGAGGTCCTCGGCGTGAGCCGGGAGGACGCGGAGGAGAAGTTCGGCTTCCTGCTCGACGCGTTCCGGTACGGCGTCCCCCCGCACGGGGGCATCGCGTTCGGCCTCGACCGCCTGACGATGGTGCTGGCCGGCGAGACCAACATCCGCGAGGTGATCGCGTTCCCCAAGACCCAGTCCGGGGCCGAGCTCATGACCGGTGCGCCATCGGAGGTCTCCGAGGCCCAGCTCCGCGAGCTCGGCCTCCAGCTCCGCCGCCCGCCGCAACGCGGTTGAAGGCGTCGAGGCGGCGGACTAGCATCGAGGGAGGCGGACCGAGGCTCGGATCGCGGACTCGTTGAGTCAGCACCTCTGGATCCGGGAGCCCGGCTCCGGCGGGGGTGTCGAGCCCCCTTGCGGGGTTCGCTGAACCGGCCGGGAGGGCACCCACCTGCGTGAGCGCAGGCCCATCGAGGACGCGGATCCGCCCGGTCCGCCCTTACAGTTGCGGGCCGCGCACCGGATCCAGATCCATCCGCTCCAGCAGGTCGTCGAGGTCGCGGGCCGTACGTTCGTCGACCGTCCGCACGGCGCCGCGGGTGACCGCGTTCGTCAGCGCACCCCGGCGGCGGAGGAGCTCCTTCCGGATGGCCAGCCCGATCCCCGGCTGGGCCTCGAACACGATGAGCGGGAGGTAACCGTCGAACACCTCGGCGGCGCGGCGGTGCTCGCCGGCCTCGGTGGCCCGGCGCACCTCGGCCAGCACCTCGGGGAACGCGAAGCCGGTCATCGTCCCGCAGGCCCCGCGGCGCAGCTCCCACAGCGCCGACACGCCGCCCAGGCCGCCGAAGACGTCGAGGTCCGGCCGCTCGGCCAGCAGCCGGGAGATCTTCCGCGGCGTCGGCGGGTCCTCGAGCTTGACGGTCCGAGCCCCGGTGGCGTCGACCGCCCGGACCAGCACCGAGACCGCGAGCCGCACGCCGGTCGCCACCGGCTCGTCCTGTACGACGATCGGCAGCCCCCCGCGGACGGCGACCTCCTCGAGGAACCGCGGGAAGGCGTCGGCGTCGCCCAGCAGCGGGGGCGCCGTGACCATGGCGGCGGTCGCCCCCAGCTCGCGGGCGCGTCGGCAGCGCTCCACGGCGATGTCCACCGACGCTGCCGAGCAGCCCACCACCATGGGGACGCGGCCGCCGGCTGCCTCCACGGCCGTGGCCAGCGCCGCGTCCCGCTCCTCGTCGGAGAGGGCGGGCGCCTCGCTGGTCACCCCCATGAGCGTCAGGCCGTCCACGCCCCACGAGATCGCGGCCTCCACGACCCGGCGCTGGCCCTCGAGGTCCAGCCCGCCGTCGGCGTCGAACGGCGTGGGGACGACGAACCACGTCCCGCGGAGGCGCTCGCTCACAGCGGATCGAGTTTCGGCCGCTCGGCGAGCGGCCGGTCGGGCCGGTACGGCTCCTCCTCGGCCCGCGTCTTGCCGGTGATCACGTCCACCACCCGCCGGCTGCCGGCGATCCCGCCCATGACGCCCTTGCCGCTGTAGCCCGTGTTGAGGAACAGCCCCTCGATGCCGAGCGCACCGAGGAGCGGCCGGCGGTCCGGCGTCATCACGTAGTGGCCGGCCTGGAGCATCCACGTCCCCGACCCCTCCCAGAACCGGCGCCAGAACGGCGCCACCCGGGCCACCGCCACGGGGCTCTCCGGCTCGAGGAGGCGGAAGGCGAAGCCCTGGTCGATCGGCACGCTGTCGGCGGGCTCGGAGGGCGGGGTGGCGGGATCGGTGAACAGCAGGTACGCGCCGCCGAGGGCCGGCCGCCAGTGGGCGCCGGTGTCCTCGTCGATCGTCATCGGAGCGTCGGGCGGGACCTGCGGGGCGTCCGGGACCACGACCTTGTGCCGGAGCACCATCTCGACCGGGAGGCGGACGCCGACCGTCTCGGCCAGCGCGGAGGCGAAAGGGCCGGCGGCGATCACCGCGGCCCGGGTGGCGATGGCCCCGCGCTGCGTCTCCACGGCGGCCAGGCGGTCGCCCTGGACCCGGAAGCCGGTGACCGCGCAGCCCGTCACCGCCGGCACCCCGGATCCGACCAGCATGCCGAGCGCCGCGGCCCGTGGCTCGAGGGATCCGTCGCCCTGCCGGAAGCGGGCCTGGACGACCTCCGGGGAGAGAAACGGGAACCTCGAGCGGGCCTCGTCGCCCGACAGGAGCTCGACGTCGTCGAGGCCCCAGCCTCGCTGCTCCTCCACCAGGCGTTGCTGCCGCTCGGCGCCCGCCTCCTCGGTGGTCACCCACAGGTAGCCGCGCAGGGTGACGTTCGGGTCGTGCTCGCGCTGCCCGGTCTCCTCCTCGAACCGGTACAGGAACTCCACCGACTCGCGGATCAGTCGGAGGTCCTCGTCGCCGTCGAGCTGGAGGCGGAACCCGCCGGCCGCGGCGGCGGTGGTCAGCGTGGCCAGCGCCGGCCGCCGCTCCACCACCACGGCGCGGAGCCCCGCCCGCGCCGCGTGCAAGGCCGTGGCCGCCCCCAGGATGCCGCTCCCCACGATCACCAAGTCGGCGGTGGCGGGCGGGTCGTCGAGGTGCTCGACCGGCACGCGGGCGAGCGTAGCAGGGCGCCCGACACGCGGCCCCGCGGCCTGTGAGACTACCGCTATGGCCGAGCCCCTGGCGGCGCGCATGCGGCCGCGGTCGTTCGAGGAGGTCGAGGGCCAGCGGCATCTCGTCGGCCCCGGCAAGCCGCTGACGGCGTTCGTCGAGTCCGGCCACCTGCCCTCGCTCGTCCTGTGGGGGCCGGCCGGCACCGGGAAGACCACGCTGGCCCACCTGCTGGCCCAGGCGGTGGGCGCGGAGCTCGTCCAGCTCTCGGCGGTCTCGTCCGGCGTGGCCGACGCCCGGAAGGTC
>DASZZY010000196.1:0-28875 GCA_036260395.1 Actinomycetota bacterium | reverse complement strand
GGCGGCCTCCGTCGTGCTCGGGATCGCCGACGGCGTCCTCTCGCTCGCCCCCTCGCCCGCCGTTCGGACCGTGGCCGCCGGCGCGGCCCTCGCCGTCGCAGGCGGCGCGGCGGCCCTGGTCTGGTTCGGGTGAGCGCCTGGGCCGACGCCGGCGCGGCGTTCCAGGCGGCCGCGCTCGGCCCGGCGGTGGCCGCCCTTGGGTGGCTGGCGTTCGCGCGCTCCCGGCCGCTGCGTCGGCTGGTCGGCGGCGGGCTGGCGCTGGCGGCGCACGCGGCCGCCTGGTGGGCGATGTGGCTGGCCTACACCGGCCAGGCGCCCGCCACCCCCGGACTGCGGCCGACGCTGCTGGGGGCGACCGTCGCCGTGGCGGCGGAGCTCGGGATCCTCGTGGCCGCCACCCGCGCCGAGGCGCGGGCCGACGCGGAGATCCCGCCGGTCATCGTGGGCCTCGGCGCGTCGGCGTCGGCGATCGTGGTGGCGGCCTCGTCGGGCAGCCTGGTGGTCCAGGCGGTGCTCCTGCCCCTTCCGACGCTCTCGGTCGGCCTCGCGGCGCTGTCCGTGGCGCCCCGCCCGGGCGTCCAGGGCCTGCTCGCGCTGGCCGCGGCCGACGCCGCCGCTGCCGCCGGACTCTCGCTGGCGTTCGAGCGCTCGGGCAGCACCGTGGTCGGGCCCGCGGGGATGCTCCCGGCTGCCCTGCTGCTGGCGGCGGCGGCGGTGAAGGCCGGCGCGGTTCCCGGCGTGGGGACCTGGCGGCTCGTGGCGGCGGGCGGACCGGGTAGCGTCCTGGCCTCGGGCCTGCGAGGGCAGGCCATGTGGCTCGCCGCGCTGGCGGGCGTTGTGATGCTGGGCGCGGACGCCACGCCGCTCATGGCGGGGACCGCTGCCGCGGCCGTGCTGCTGGCCGGCCTGGCAGGGCTGGCGGCGGCCCGCCCGGCCTTGCTGGTCGCGGCGGTGTGCGGCGGGGCATCGGCGCTGCCGTTCCTGGCGCTCGGGCTCGGGGAGGCCGTCGGGGGCCGGGCGTTCCTCCTGCTGTTCGTCCCGGTCCTGCTGGCCACGGCGGCGGCCACCGCGCTCGGCGTCGGACCGCGCGAGGTGCCCGCCTCGCGGGCCGCGCGGTGGGGGGCGTCGGTGGCGCTCGCGGTGGCGATCGGGTCGGCGGCCGGCGTGCCGCCCGGCGGAGCGTTCCCCGGGACGTGGCTGGCGCTGTCGCTGGCGGCCGAGCGGGCCGTCGCCTCGCCGCCGCACCTCCTGGTGGTGGTGGCGGCGAGCCTCGGCATCGGCCTGCTGCTCCTCGCCTCCGTGCCGCTGATCCGATCCCCGGCCCGCGGTGGCCCGGCGGTGCTCGCCGGGGCCCTGGCGGGGGCGGCGCTGCTCTACATGGGGGCGCAGCCGGTCCGGCTCGGGATCGGGTGGTGGATCCGCGTGGAGCGTGAGATGGGCTTTCCCCGGCTCCTCCCGGCCGCCGCCGGCCCCTCGCTCCCGGCGATCGGGGGGCTCGACCTGGCGCTCGCCGTGGCCCCGGTGGCGGTGGTCATCGGCCTGGTGGCGTGGCTGGGGCGCGGCTTCCGCGATGCCGAGGTCCCGTTCGCGCCGCTGTGGGTGCGCCGCCGGCGCCGCCGGCGCCCGCCCCGACCGGGCTCGGCGATCAGGAGGGCGGCACGCTCCGCCGGCCGCCTTCCCGCCCGGGCCTCGCAGCTCGGCCTCGGCTTCGGGGCCGCCATGGTGCTCGAGGCCGCCGCCGTGGTGATGGCGGTCCGGCTCCTGTTCGTCGGGGCCCAGGCCGGGTTCCTGTGAGCGGCGGCTGGGGCGGCGCCGCGGCGAGCCGGTAGAATCGGGCGGTTGTGGCGACCCGCACGCTTCCCCGACGTGGCGCGCGGAGGCACGCCGCCAAGCCGGCCCCCAAGCGAACCCGGAGGAAGGGGTTCCTGCGTCGGTTCTGGTGGGCCTGGACTCCGCCGCTGGCGCTGTTCGTGGCGCTCACCGTGGCGCTCGGGTTCGTCTACGCGAAGCTGCCGCTCGACCTCAACCTTCCGCAGGCCGAGACCTCGATCCTGTACGACGCGGACGGCAGGGTTCTGACCCGGTTCGAGGACGAGGTCGACCGCACGCCGGTCCCCCTCGAACGGGTCCCCCGGCACCTGATCCGGGCGGTGATCGCCGCCGAGGACGAGCGGTTCTACACGCACAGCGGCGTCAGCATCCCCGCCATCATCCGGGCCGCGTGGGCCAACGTCACCGGCGGGCGGATCGTCCAGGGCGGCTCGACGATCACCCAGCAGTACGTCCGCAACGTCTTCCCGGACGTGGGCACCGAGCAGACCCTCCTCCGGAAGATCAAGGAGGTCCTGCTGGCGATGAAGCTCGAGCGGGCCCTCGAGAAGAACGAGATCCTCGAGCGCTATCTCAACACGATCTACCTCGGCGAGGGGGCGTACGGGGTGGAGGCCGCCGCGCAGACCTACTTCGGCAAGCGGGTCGGTCAGCTGAACGTGCTCCAGTCGGCCACGCTGGCGGGGGTCATCAGCGGACCGGAGTCGTTCGATCCTCGCGACAACCCGGACAACGCCTTCGTCCGCCGGAACTACGTGCTCGACCGCATGGCCCAGCTGGGCTTCCTCGACCCCGGCCGGGCGGCCCGGCTGAAGGAGAAGAAGGTCCGGACGGCGCCGGCGCCCAAGGGGTTCCAGCACAGCAAGGCGGCGTACTTCATCGACTACACGCGCCGGTACATGGAGAAGCGCTACGCCGGCAGGACCTATACGGGTGGGTTCAAGATCCGGGGAACCCTCGACCCGGGGTGGCAGCAGGCCGCCGAGAGCGCCATCGCCAGCCACCTCACCCTGGAGCCCGGGACCCCGGCGGCGGCGCTGGCGGCCGTCGACGTCGACACCGGCGAGGTCCGGGCCATGGTCGGCGGCCGCAACTTCCGACAGGCGCAGGTCAACCTGGCGACGGGCGACGGCGGGACGGGGCGCCAGGCCGGGTCGGCGTTCAAGCCGTTCACGCTGATGGCCGCTATCGACCAGGGCATCTCGCTGCGGTCGGTGTTCAACGGGCCCGGGCAGGTCGACATCGACGACCCCCAATGCGGCGACTGGCAGCCCGGGAACTACGCGGACTCCGGCGCCGGGACGATGGATCTCATCCAGGCCACGGCGAACTCGGTCAACACGATCTACGCCCAGCTGGTGGTGGAGGTCGGGCCGGAGAACGTGGCGAAGATCGCCCGCCAGATGGGCATCCGCAGCGACCTCACCCCGGCCCCCTGCTCGATCACGCTCGGCAGCAAGGAGGTCACCCCGCTGGAGATGACCGAGGCGTTCGCCACGTTCGCCTCGCTGGGCGTCCGGCGGAAGGCCACGCCCGTCCACGCCATCAAGGGACCGAACGGCGAGGTCGTGGAGAAGAACGGCAGCGGCGGCCAGCGGGTCCTCGAGGAGAACGAGGCGCTCCAGGCCGTCTACGCGATGAAGCAGGTGGTGTGCTGCGGGACCGGGACCGCGGCCAGCGGGCTCGGGTTCGAGGTGTTCGGGAAGACCGGCACCACGCAGAACGCCTCGGACGTGTGGTTCTGCGGCGCCTCCTCCGAGGTCGCGGCGTGCGTGTGGGTGGGTCACCCCGAGGGGCAGGTGCCGATGTATGGGGCCACCGGCGGGACGGTGGCCGCGCCGATCTGGACGGACTTCATGGCGGCCATCCACGCCGGACTGAACCCCCAGCCCTTCCCCACGCCGGAGCTCACGGGCGAGCTCATCAAGGGCTCCGTCCCGATCCCGGCCCCGAGCCCGGCGCCGAGCCCGTCGCCGAGCCCCGAGCCCACCAAGGAGCCCAAGCCGAAGCCGACGCCACCTCCGACGCCGAGCCCGCCGCCGACCACGCCGCCCCCCACCCCGGACCCCACCCCGAGCCCGTCGCCCACCGGCGGTGGTGGTGGTGGCGGCGGCGGTGGTGGTGGAGGAGGCGGCGGTGGTGGTGGAGGAGGCGGCGGCCGGCCCTAGTCGATCAGCCGGCGGCGCAGCGCCTCGGCGACCGCGGCGGTCCGGTCGTTCGTCCCGAGCATCTGGTAGATGTGCTCGAGGTGGGTCTTGACGGGCTGGGCGGGCGGCGCGACCTGAGTTCATAATCCCCCGACACGTCGCGGCCGCCCCCGCTCTGGCCCAATCTCTTGAACCGGGCAACCCCACCGCGGCGTGCGGGCGCTGACACTGGCGTCTCCTCTGAAGGTGTGGCCGGCAAGCGATGAGTTGCGAGGTCGCTGGGAGTCTGCAGAGATGCGAGTCGGCGAAGGACGACCCTCGGAGTGGAGGAGGCTACATGACCCAGGTCAGATTCGAACTGTCCGTTTCGTTGGACGGATACGTTGCTGGCCCCGACCAGAGCGAGGAGAACCCGCTCGGTGTGGGCGGCGAGGATCTCCACCAGTGGGTCGTCGAGCTCGAGGCCTGGCGCAGACAGCACGGCATGGAGGGTGGGGTGGTCAACGCCAGCACCCCCGTGTTCGAGGAGGCACAGTCGAACGTCGGCGCCTGGGTGATGGGCCGGAACATGTTCGGAGGTGGGCCCGGCCCATGGACGCAGGACCCTCCATGGAAGGGCTGGTGGGGCGACAACCCTCCCTTCCACACGCCGGTCTTCGTGCTCACCCACCATCCCCGCGAGCCCCTGGAGATGGAGGGAGGCACCACGTTCATCTTCGTCACCGAAGGGATCGAGCCCGCGCTGGACCATGCGAAGCAGGCCGCGGACGGCCTGGACGTGCTGATCGGCGGAGGGGCCAATGTGCTCCAGCAGTACCTCGCCGCCAGGCTCGTCGATGAGTTCTGGCTTCACATCGTCCCGCTCCTGCTCGGTGGCGGTGAGCGGCTGCTCGAGAACGTCGGCACCCTCAAGGTGGAGCAGGTACGAGCGATCGAGGCCCCCGGGGTCAGCCACCTCAAGTACCGCGTCATGAAGTAGACCGCCATCTATGCCTCCGGGCCAGGACGCTGCGGGTGGTGGCGCCGGGGTCGGCCCCTAGTCGATCAGCCGGCGGCGCAGCGCCTCGGCGACGGCGGCGGTTCGGTCGTTCGTCCCGAGCTTCTGGTAGATGTGCTCGAGGTGCGTCTTGACGGTGTCCACCGCGATGTAGAGCTTCTCCCCGACCTCGCGGTTCGTCTTGCCGAACGCCACGTGTTGAAGGATCTCAACCTCGCGCTCGGTGAGCGTCGGGCCCCGCTGGTCGCGCTCCTGTGCGGCCTCCAGCTCCTCGGCGAGGGCCCGGACGAGCTCCGGGTCGATCACCAGCTTGCCGCCGGTGACCAGGCGGAGCGTCTCCACGAGGTGCTCGGCGTCGCGGACCTTGAGCACGTAGCCGCGGGCGCCGGCGCGGACCGCCTCCCCCACGAAGTGCCGGTCGTCGTAGGCCGTGAGCATGACGACGGCGGTGTCGGGCGAGCGGTCCCGGATCGCGCGGGCCGCCTCGAGGCCGTCCATCTCCGGCATCCGGATGTCGAGCACCGCCACGTCGGGCCTGGTGGAGACGGCCAGGTCGACGATCTCCTGGCCGGTGGAGGCCTCGCCGAGGACCTGGAACTCGCCGGAGGACTCCAGGAACCGCCGGACGCCCTCGCGCACCAGCGTGTGGTCGTCGGCGAGCACTACCTTGACCGTCACGGCGCCCCCCCGATCGCGCGGCGCCATTCTAGGCGGGCGGTGGGACGCACCGGTAACCCGCCTCAGAAGACGTAGTACCAGCCGGCGAACAGCACCGTCATGATGCCGAGGAGCGCCGACGAGGCCGCTACCGTGGCCCCGTGCACCGACGGCCGGCGCTCGGCGAGGACGGCCGGGGCCCACAGCAGCGGGAACACCACTAGCAGGAACCGGGGCAGCGACATGAACGGCCGCGGGATGAACACGAACGACAGCGGCGCCAGGATCGAGAGCCACGTGTACAGCCGGTAGGGGACCGCCGTCCGGGCGGCCACCCACACCGCGGCGGCCAGCGCCGGCACGGCGACGAGCCAGTCGAGCAGGTGGTAGCCGCCCGGGTAGACGCCGGGGAACCGGAACGCCTCGCGGGTCCCGGCCACCAGCGTCCCCAGCGGGAACAGGAACTCGCGCTGCCAGGTGGCCTGCTGGTGGAGCGGCGCCAGCCAGTCGCCGCTGAACCGCCACCAGAAGAAGAGGTACGCCGCCGTTCCCACGGCCGGCCCGAGGGACCACCCCACGGCCCGGGCCCGGCTTACCCGCTCCTCGTCGGCCTGGGCCACGGCCTCGGCCAGCAGCGGCGCGACCAGCAGCACGCCGACGTTCCGGGTGGCCGCCGCCGCCGCGCCGGCCACCCCGGCGATCTCCCACCTCCCCCGGCGGGCCGCCCACAGCGTGAGCAGCGCGAACAGCAGGAACGGCGCCTCGGAGTACGGCGCCAGCAGGAAGAACGAGGTCGGGAACACCGCCAGGTACAGCACCGCCCGGCGCGCCGCCGCCTCCCCGAACTCGGACGAGGTCAGGAAGTACAGCACGACCATGGCCGCCAACGCCGCGAGGTTCGAGACCAGCAGCGCAGCGGCCAGGGGGTGCCCGCCGACCAGCGGCGTGACAGCCCGGATGAGGAGCGGGTACCCGGGGAAGAACGCCGCGCTGCCGTCGCCGTCGCGGTAGCCCTCGGTGGCGATGCTCAGGAACCACAGCGCGTCGAACCGCTCCGACGACGTCACGACGTTGTGCCAGCCGGGGGTGGTCTCGTTCGCCGGCCAGCCGGGGGCCCCGACCGGGTCGAGGCCCGGGAGCAGCGCGACGCCGGCGACCTCCAGCACCGTGATCCCCAGCCGGAACGCCACGAACACCGCCACGCAGTACCGCAGCCCGCGCCGGAGTCGCGGGCGCACCTCGGCGCGGTGCTCCGCAGCCGTCGGCTCGGCCTCCCGGACCCGCGGCGTCGTCACGTCGCCTCCAGGGCCGGCTGGGGCGCCGGCGCCCGCTCGGGCGCGGCACGCCACACCCACGCCACCACGCAGGCCACCAGCACCGCCGCCCGGAGCCCCAGCGCGACCTCGAAGGCCTCGAACGGCACCCCGGGCCCCACGTCGGCCAGCCGGGCGAAGAACTGGAACCGGGTCACGAACACGGCGGCGTCCGCCACGCTGAAGGCGGCGAACAGCCAGGGGCTCGGGAGCGTCAGCGCGAACCACGGGATCAGCCACAGGCTGAACTGCGGCGAGTAGACCTTGCTGGTGAGGAGGAACGCGACCAACACCGGGAAGGCGAACGTCCACGTGGGCCGCCCCGGGTCCCGGCGCCTGGCCACGGCGACGATCAAGGCCGACGCGCCGACGAACGCCAGGGCCGCCAGGAGGTTCAGCTCCAGCCGGGACCACGAGAAGCCGAGGTGCCGGGCCAGGACGTACCACACGCTGTCCCAGTCCGCCCCCCGCGCCGAGTTGAAGCGGTAGAACTCGGACCAGTTGCCCGGCGCGAGCAGCGCGAACGGCAGGTTCACGGCCAGCCACGCGCCGCCGGCCGTCCCGGCCATGGCCGCCGCGTCTCGGCGGCGGCCCTGGCGCAGGCGGCCGGCCAGCATCGCGATGAGGACGAAGACGGGGTACAGCTTCGCGGCGATCCCCAGCCCCAGGAGCACGCCGGCGGCGCGGTCGCGGCCCCGGAGGTGCGCCAGCGTGGCCACGGTGGCCAGGGCCACCGCGATCAGGTCCCAGTTCATGAACGCGTAGATCGCCAGCGTGGGGGCCAGCGCGAGGTAGAGGGCCCGCGAGCCGGCGATGCGGTGAAGGGCCCACGAGGTCGCCAGCGCCGAGGCCCCCAGCAGCACGGCGGTCCAGTGGAAGAACGAGGGATAGGAATCCGCCGGCCACGCCGCCGCTCCCATGGCCAGGCCGGTCAGGACCGGATACTCGTTCCGCGCGCCGAGGTACGGGAAGCGGCCGTCGTCCAGGCCGCGCTCCCGGTCGTTCGAGGCGTACAGGGCCGCCACGTCCGAGTAGCACAGCCGCGTGTACTGGCGGCCGTCGGTCCACGCGGCGGTCAGGCACGGGAGCTTCAGGAGGTAGCCCGCTGCCAGGGTGGCGACCGTGGCGGCGAGGACCAGGGCCAGGCCGGGGGTGCGCCGCGCTGCGGACACCAGCCGATTATGCCCGCTCCCCGCCGGCCCGCTCGCCTGACCCTACACTTGGCCGGTGCGGACAGGAGGAAGCCACCCGGCGCCGACGGGGCGGCGCATCCATGGCTAGGCGGCGGCGGCGTCCGCGGCGGTGGGTCTACGTGGTCGTGCTCGCCATCCCGGTGGCCATCACCGCGCTGGCCTTCGCCGCCGCCACGTCCGGCAAGTCGTACCGGTTCTCCCGCGTGGCGATCGACGCCACGGTCCTGCCCGACGGGTCGCTCCGGCTCCGCGAGCAGCGGACCTTCGACTTCGACGGGGACTTCTCGTTCGCGTTCTTCACGGTGGCGTGGCCCTTCGACCGCATCCAGGACTTCCGCATCGAGGAGGCCGGCCGGCCGCTCGAGGCCGAGATCGAGAACGTCGGCACGTTCCGGGCCACCTGGCGCTTCGGGGCCGAGGACGAGCGGCGCACGTTCACGATCAGCTACCGGGCCCTGTGCGCCGTGCGCGTCGGTGAGGACGCCGCCCATCTCCTGTGGCAGTTCGTGGGGACGGGGTGGGACGTGCCGACCGAGGAGACGGTGATCCGGGTCCACCTACCGGGGGCGGCCACCCGACGGCTGGACCGACGGCCCACGTGCGAGCTCGCGGCGCCGGCGGGCGGGGGCTTCCCCACTCGCCCCCTCCGACGGGGCGAGGTCCGGGCCTGGGGGCACGGGCCCCTCGGCGGGGAGGTCCGGATCCCCGATCCCCAGACGGTCGAGCTCCGGGTCCGCGACCTGCCGCCGTACACGTTCGTCGAGGGCTCGGTCCTGTTCCCGCCCCGGGCGGTCCCCCTCGCCGCTCCGTCGTTCGACGTGAGCCGCTCCGCGGTGCTGGCCGAGGAGCGCGAGCTGGCGCGCCAGGCGAACGCCGAGCGCGCGCGGCTGCTCGCCGAGGAGCGGCGCCGGGCCTTCTGGACCCGGGTCGGCGTGGCGCTGGCCCTCGCGATCCCTCTGGCGATGCTCGTCCTGCTCGTCGTGGCCCGGATGCGGGACCGGGTCCCGGGCGTGCCGCGGCTGCTGCAACAGCCCCCCGAGGAAATCCATCCGGTGGAGCTGGCCCGGCTGTGGGGGTTCTACCGGGGCAACCCACGGCCCCAGGACGTCTACCGGGCACAGCTCCTCCACCTGGCGCGGATGCGGGTGATCGAGATGCGGGCCCTGGGCGCGCCGATGGATCCCGACGACATCGAGGTCCGGCTGATCGAGCTTCCCTCGGACGACGGGTTCGACGTGGCGTTCGCGGAGTTCCTGTTCGCCTCGGGCGGGGAGTGGGTGGCGCTCGGCGACCTGCGGCCCACCGGCAAGCGCCGGACCGAGCTGCGCCAGTGGTGGAAGGACGTGACCGCCACGGGCAAGGCCCAGGCGCTGCGGATCCGCCAGGGACGGTGGGAATCGAGGCTCGTCACGCTGCTGGGGACTGGCGGCGTGGTCGCGGCGATCGCGCTCGGGAATCTCATCGGCCCCCTGGCCCTGGCCGTCGGGTTCGGGGCGCCGATCGCCATGGCCATCACGAACATCCTCATCCCGGGACGCGCCCCTGAGCCGGTCCGCGAGCGCATCGCCCGGTGGCGGGCGTTCCGGCGGTTCCTCCGGAGGTTCTCCTCGCTGCCCGACGCCCCGGCCCTCGGCGTCGTGATCTGGGAGCACTACCTGGCCTACGCCGCGGCGCTGGGCGTGGCGGACGAGGTCGAGGAGCAGGTCCGCGCCGTGGTGCCGGCCGACGACCTCCCGGCGCCGTGGCGGGGTGCCCCCGCCGGCGCCCACGGCCTGTCGTGGGTCGGCTCGGTCGGCTCGGCCACCACCCCGAGCGTCGCCGCGGCCGCGGTGTCCTCGAGCACGTCGTCGGGGATCGGCTCGTTCAGCTCCGGCGGGGGGTTCGGCGGCGGGTTCTCGGGAGGCGGTGGGGGCGGCGGCGGCGGGACCGGCGGCGGCGCCGGCTGACGCCCTCGCTAGCGGGCGACGCGGAGCGTGAACCGGGCGTCGTACTCGCTCTCGAGGGAGAACGAGTCGTTCACGACGCCCTCGTCGACGTCGACCTCCAGGCCGGCGGAGTCCCGGTACAGGTCGGCGAGCCACCGGTGGGCCAGCACCGGGACCTCGGCGATGCGACCGACCTCGACCACGTCGGGACCCGGGTAGTACCGGTCGTAGAGGAACGGCGCGGTCGAGTCGCAGCACCCGGTCCCCAGCACCATGACCAGGTGCTCCCGCCCGCCCCCGGCGACCTTCCTGACGACCGCCTCGGCCTGCGGCGTGGCGCTCACCCGCATGGCCTCAGCCTACCGCGACATTCGTTTGCGGCGGAGGCGGCCGGGTAGAGATTGCCCGCGATGGGTCTCGTCATCCTGCTGATCGTGCTGGCGCTGATCTTCGGCGGCGTGGGCCTCCTGGTGGAGGGCCTGCTGTGGCTGCTGTTCATCGCCGGCATCCTGTTCCTGGCCGGCCTCTTCTTCGGGTACCGGGGGCGCTCGCGCCCCGGCGTCTGACCTCCTAGAGGCCGAGCACCTGGAACCAGAACTTCTGGTCCCTGGTCGGGACCTGGTCGACCCGCACGTACTTCGTCTCCAGGTAGCCCTTCAGCCCCCACTCGCCGTGCTCGCGGCCCACGCCCGACTGCTTGTAGCCGCCGAAGGGGGCCGCGGGCGAGACCAGGTGCCAGTCGTTCACCCACACGGTCCCGGCCCGGAGCCGCTTCACGACCTCCAGCGCCCGGGGGATGTCGCGTGACCAGACCCCCGCCGAGAGCCCGTAGATCGTGTCGTTCGCGATCCTCACCGCCTCGTCGACGCCGTCGTACCGCAGCACGGTGAGCACCGGGCCGAAGATCTCCTCCTGGGCGATCTTCATCGAGCTCTCCACGTCGCCGAACACCGTGGGCGCGAAGAAGTAGCCGCGGTCGAGCTCGCCGTCCGTGAGCCGTCGGCCGCCGGTGAGGAGCTTCGCGCCCTCCTCCTGCCCCAGCTCGACGTACCGCTCCACGGTGCGGAGCTGCGTCTCGTTGACCAGCGGCCCGAGGTCCGACTCGAAGTCCGCGGCCGGTCCGACCTTCATGCCCTCGACGAGCTCCACGACCCGGGCCACGACCTCGTCGTACAGCGAGCCGGGAACCAGCAGGCGCGTGCCGGCGTGGCAGATCTGGCCCTGGTGGAGGTACATGGCCCACAGCGCGCCGGGGACCGCGACGTCGAGGTCGGCGTCGTCGAGCAGGACGTTCGGCCCCTTGCCCCCCAGCTCGAGCGTGGCGTACTTGATCGTGCCCGAGGCCAGCTGCATGATCCGCCGCCCGATCTCGGTCGACCCGGTGAACGCGATCTTGTCGACGCGTGGATCGGTGCACAGCGCCTCGCCGGCCACCGGCCCGTGGCCGGGGACGATGTTGACCACGCCGGGCGGGATGTCGGACTCGGCGATGATCCGGGCCAGCTCCATCGCGGTCACCGGCGTCTCCAGGGCCGGCTTGAGGACGACGGTGTTGCCGGTGGCGATGGCCGGGGCGATCTTCCAGATGGCCATCATGTAGGGGACGTTCCAGGGCGTGATCTGGGCGCAGACCCCGAACGGCTCGCGCTGGACCCAGTCCCAGGCCGCGGTGGGGAACTCGTACCGCGGGACCGGCTCGACGTACGGGATCCGGGAGGCCAGCTCCGCGAGGTACTTCCAGTACTCGTTCGAGTAGGGGATCAGGAACAGCGACGACTGCCGGACGGTCTGTCCGGCGTCGGCCGACTCGAGCTCGCCGATCTCGGCCGCCGCGTCGGCCAGGCGGTCGTAGACGTCGAGCATGATGCGGGTCCGCTCCTCCGGCCGCATCTGGGGCCATGGCCCCTCGTCGAAGGCCCGCCGGGCGGCGGCGATGGCGCGGTCGACGTCCTCCGGCCCCGCGGTGGCCACCCGGGCCACGACCTCGCCGGTCGACGGATCGCGCGACTCGACGGTCTCCCCGGACGCGGCGTCGACGAACCCGCCGTCGATGAAGATCTGGTACTCGCGCATCGGGCCTCCTCGGTGGACGGGCTGGCAGGAGGATACGCCAGTGACCGCCGGTCACGGAACCTCCGCGGGATAGACTGCGCCCGTGCGCCGGCCGATCGCGCTGGTCCTGGGGCTCCTCTTGGCGGCGGCCTGTGGGGGCGAGGCGCCGCCCGCCTCGCGAGGCTCGCCCGCCGAGCCGTCCCCCGGCGAGCCCACGCCGACCCGCGCCTCGCCGGCATCGCTCCCCGGCGCCTCGTGCCGAGGGCGCGGCGGCGGCAGCCCCCGGAACATCCCCGACTTCGTGAACGTCGACGTCGAACGGCGGGCCGGCGTCGAGCGGGTGACGTTCCAGTTCCGGCCGCGCGACGCGGGCCTGAGCCGCCCGCCCTCGCACTTCGTGAAGTTCGCCGAGACGCTGAGCACCGGCGGGGAGGGCGCGCCGGCCGAGGTGGAGGGCCAGACGTTCGTCGTCGTGGTGTTCTCGGCGTTCGGCGTCGACCTCTCCGGAGAGCAGCCCGTTCAGATCTACACCGGGCCCACCGAGCTGAAGCCCGGGTTCGGGACGGTCCTGGAGCTCGAGCAGCTCGGGGACTTCGAGGCCACGGTGACCTGGGCCATCGGCCTGTCCCGGAAGGCGTGCTTCGTGGTCGACGCGCGGCCGGACCGCCTCGTGCTCGAGTTCCCGTCCTCCTGATCCGCGGCTGCGGCGTACAATCGCGTCGAGCCGTGCACTCCGGTGGGCCGAACGAGCCCCCGTCCGGAAAGGAGGCGCGAGCCGTGACCACGATCCACGACCTCGCGGCCTGGAAGGCCGACCGCCGCCGCTTCGCCATGCTGACGGCGTACGACTTCCCGACCGCCCGCATCCTCGACGAGGCCGGCATCCCGGTGCTCCTCGTCGGTGACTCGCTGGCCCAGGTGATCCTGGGCTACGACACCACGCTCCCGGTGACGATGGAGGAGATGCTCCACCACTGCCGGGCCGTGGCCCGCGGCGCCCGGGACGCCCTCCTCGTGGGCGACATGCCGTTCCTGTCGTACCAGACCTCGCCGGAGGAGGCGGTCCGCAACGCCGGGCGGTTCCTGAAAGAGGGGAGCATGCACGCCGTCAAGGTCGAGGGGCCGCTGTTCGAGCTGGCCGCCACGCTGGTGTCCGCCGGGATCCCCGTCATGGGGCACCTGGGGCTGACGCCGCAGTCGGTGCACGCCATGGGCGGCTACCGGGTCCAGGCCCGTACCGACGAGGCCGCCGAGCGCCTGCTGGAGGACGCGTTGGGCCTCGAGAAGTCGGGGGTGTTCTCGCTGGTGCTGGAGGGGATCCCGTCCGAGGTGGCCCGGCGGGTAACGGAGTCCGCCTCGGTGCCCACGATCGGGATCGGCGCCGGGCCGCACTGCGACGGGCAGGTCCTGGTGGTCACGGACCTCCTCGGCATGGGGTCCGGCAGGTACCCGAAGTTCGTGAAGCCGTACGCGAACCTGCGCCAGGAGATCGACCGCGCCGTCCGGGCGTTCGCCTCGGAGGTCGAGGCCGGGACGTTCCCCGACGCCGAGCACTCGTACTCGTAGGTCGCCGGGCGCCGGGCTGCGATAGCCTGCCCGCGGTGTGGCGGCTCGCCGATCGCAGGTCGGTCCCTGGCTGCTCCTCGCCGTCGAGGCCGTCGTGCTGGTGATGAGCGTGGGGGCCGCCCTGCCGCCGGTCCGGGCCCGGGCCAAGGCCATCCCCCTGCTGGTCGAGGCCCTCGGCGGCAGGGTGCCCCGGCCGTTCGCCCCCGCCGTGCGGCGGAGGGACGCCGAACTGGACGGGGTGACGGGCCACCTCTACCAGCCGGAGCGGCCAGCGCCGCCGGTGCTGGTGCTCCCCGGGGCCGCTCCCCAGGGCAAGGACGATCCCCGGGCCATCCGCCTGGCCCGGGCCGTGGCCCGCACCGGGCGCCTGGTGTTCGTCCCGGATCTCATCCTGTCCGAACGGCGGTTCTCCGCCGAGGACATCGAGCGGATCGTCCGGTCCCTGTTGGCGCTGGACCGGCACCCCGGGGCGGTGGGGCGGCCCGCGGTCCTGGGGATCTCGTACGGCGGGTCGTTCGCCCTGGTGGCGGCGGCGGATCCCCGGCTCCAGGGCCGCCTGGCGCTGGTGGCCGTGTTCGGGGCCTACTTCGACCTGGTGGGCGTCATCCAGGCCGTGACCACCGGGACGTCGCTGGTCGGGGGGCGGTCGTTCCCATGGGACGCGCACCCGCTGGCGGACGAGCTCCTGCGCCGCCACGCCGTCGAGATGGCCCCCGAGGGGCTCGAGGACGACCTCCGCCGCGCGCTGCGCGGAGGGGGGGACCCTTCCGAGCTGCCCCCGGGCAGCCGCGCGCTATACGAGTTCCTGTCGAACCGCGATCCCCGGGCGACGTTCCGGCTGGCCGAGCGGCTCCCCGAGCGGATGAAGGACCTGCTGGAGCGGTTCTCGCCGTCCTCGGTCGCCGACCGTATCGACGCGCCGGTCATCGCCCTCCATTCCACCACTGACCCGGCCGTCCCCTTCGGCGAGGTGGTCCGGCTCAAGCGCGACCTGCCGCAGGCCCGGGTGGTGACCGTGGGCGGGTTCCGCCACGTCGACTTCGACCGGCCGGGCAGCTGGCTGGCCGCCGCGCGCGACCTCAGGGACCTGTGGCGGTTCGCCTCGTGGCTGCTCCAGGCCCAGGAGTAGGCGGGCGTGTCAGACCCCCCTGCTAGCCTCACGGTCGGCTGGAGGGGCCCGGTGCTACACTGGCCGGCGACCACTCCTGCTCCCCCTGGGGGCCGACAGACCAGAGGAGGTGGCACGTCTGAGGCGGTACGAGATCATGCTGATCCTCGAGCCCGAGGCCGACGAGGCAACCGTCGGCGGGATCGTGGATCGGGTCACGAGCATCGTGTCGGAGCACGGCGGCGAGGTGTCCGGCGTGGACCGGTGGGGCCGGCGGAAGCTGGCCTACGAGCTCGACCGCAAGACCGAGGGGTTCTACCTGGTGGCTCAGTTCACGGGCGACGGTGACGCCCTCGCCGAACTGGACCGGGTCCTCTCCCTGGCCGACGAGGTCATGCGGTTCAAGGTCGTGCGTCTGGCGGCGTAGGGAAGGACTTCCCCTCCTCCGGCGGTCCGCCGAGCCGCCGGGGGGACGAGTTCGGCAGGGTGGTGATCGTGATGGCAGGAGACAACCAGGTCGTCATCGTGGGGAACCTCACCGATGACCCCGAGCTGCGGTACACCCCGAACGGGGCTGCCGTGGCCAACTTCCGGGTGGCCGTCAACCGGCGGTACCGGGATCAGTCGGGCGAGTGGAAGGACGGCGAGACGTCGTTCTTCCGGGTGAACGCCTGGCGGACGCTGGGCGAGAACGTGGCCGAGTCGCTGACCCGCGGCAGCCGAGTGGTCGTGGTTGGCCGGCTGCGGTCCCGGTCGTGGGAGACGCAGGAGGGCGAGACGCGCTCGACCGTGGAGATCGAGGCCGACGAGATCGGGCCGAGCCTGCGGTGGGCCACCGCCAAGGTGGAGCGCCAGCAGCGGTCGAGCGGCGACTGGAGCGAGACGGTGAGCGTGGGGGCCGGCGGCGAGTCGCCGGAGGAGCCCCCGATCGGCTGAGGAGGGAACCAGACTGGCACGGAAGCGGAAGCGAGAGCGGAGAGAGCGCACCGACGACGCGTGGCAGAAGAAACAGCGGAAGAAGGTCTGCATCTTCTGCCGGGACCGGGTCGACTACGTCGATTACAAGGACACCGGGCTGCTGCGGCGGTTCGTCTCCGACCGCGGCAAGATCCGGGCGCGGCGGGTGACCGGGACCTGCTCCCAGCACCAGCGCGACGTGGCCGCCGCGGTGAAGAACGCTCGCGAGATGGCGCTGCTGCCGTACTCGACGCGATGAGGATCATCCTCCAGAAGCAGGTCGAGAAGCTCGGCAGCCCCGGTGACATCGTCCAGGTCGCCGACGGCTACGCCCGGAACTACCTGATCCCCCGGGGTCTGGCCGCCCCGGCCACCCGGGGCGCCATCAGGCATTCCGAGCGGCTGAGGGCGGGGCACGACGAGCGTCTCCGCCGTGTCCGGGGCGAGGCCGACGCGCTGGCCGCCCGCCTGACGAAGGCCCCGGTGCGGCTGGCCGCACGGGCCGGTGAGGAGGGACGGCTGTTCGGCTCGATCACCGCCCAGGACATCGCCGACCAGATCGCGCAGCAGCTCGACGCCAAGGTGGACCGGCGGCAGATCCACCTCGACCAGCCGATCCGGAGCCTCGGCGCGCACGAGGTGAGCGTGCACCTCCACCCGGAGGTCAACGCCACCGTCACGGTCGACGTCGTCGCCGGCTGACGCCCGCCGTCGGGCGTGTCGGTAGGGGGCTATACGCTCGCGGCATGCGCCGCATCGAGAAACAGCGACAAGAAGCTGCGCCCAACGGCGCAGGTCACGCTGCGTATACCGCGGTTTCCAAAGGACATCCCCAGGTCGTCCTCCTTGATACGCACAGGGCGGCCCTCCTAGGGTTCGCCCCGTCGTCTGTCGGGGAGAGGCGGGATGGCTCAGCAGGCTGATTCGATCAGACCGGCGCGCCAGGAGCGGGTTCCGCCGCACAACCTGGAGGCGGAGCAGTCGGTCCTCGGGGCCATGATGCTCTCGGGCGAAGCCATCGCCCAGGTCACCGACCAGGGCCTGCGTTCCGACGACTTCTATAAGAGCGGCCACCGGCAGATCTTCGACGCGCTGGCGAACCTCTACGCACGGGGGGAGCCCGTCGACGCCATCACCGCCGTCGAGGAGCTCCGCCGCCGGGGAACGCTCGATCCGGCCGGCGGGGCGCTCTACATCCACCACCTGGTCGAGACGGTGGGCACCCCGGCCAGCGCCGGGCACTACGGCCGGATCGTCTCCGAGCACGCGCTCCTGCGCCGGCTGATCTCCGCGGCGTCGCAGGTCGTCCAGGGCGCGTACGACATCCCCGAGGACCCCGACGGGTTCGCCGACCTGGCCGAGGGGCTGATCTACGGGGTCTCCCGCCGCCACGCTCGCGACGAGATCGTGGCGCTGTCCGAGCTGGTCCACCGCAGCATGGAGGACCTCGAGCGCCTCCACGAGCGGACCGGCCTGGTGGGGCTCGCCACGGGGTTCCGCGACCTCGACGACCTCCTCCAGGGCCTCCAGAGGGGGAACCTCGTGATCGTGGCCGCCCGACCGGGGATCGGGAAGTCGTCGCTCGTCACGAACGTGGCCCGCAACGTGGCCGTGGGAGGGGGCCCGGTGGCGATGTTCTCGCTGGAGATGTCGCGCATGGAGATCGGCATGCGGGTGCTGTGCTCGGAGGCGCGCGTCCCCCAGGACAGGGTCCGCAAGAACATGGTCGCCGCCGAGGACTGGGGCCGCATCGTCGAGGCGGCGGCCACGCTCGACCGGGCGCCGCTCTACATCGTCGACTCGGGCAACGTCACGATCCTCGACATCCGCTCGAAGGCCAGGAAGCTCGCCGCCCGGTCCGAGGGCCTGGCGCTGATCATCGTCGACTACCTGCAGCTGATGGCCAGCCATCAGCGCGTCGAGAGCCGCCAACAGGAGGTTGCCGAGATCTCGCGCTCGCTCAAGCTCCTGGCCAAGGAGCTCGACGTCCCGGTGATCGCGGTGTCCCAGCTGAACCGCGACCCCGAGCGCCGAACGGACAAGAGGCCTCAATTGGCCGATCTGAGAGAATCCGGAGCGCTCGAGCAGGATGCGGACGTCGTGATGTTCATCCATCGCGAGGAGGTCTACTCCGACGACCCGGCCGTCAAGGGCGTGGCCGAGGCCATCGTGGCCAAGCACCGGAACGGGCCGCAGGGGAAGGTCACGCTGACGTTTCGCTCGGACCTCACCCAGTTCCTGAACTACGCTCGGGCTTAGTGAGCCGACGCGAACGAGCGCGCACCTCGCCGGGCCCCGAACTCGTCCGAGAGATCCACCGCCGCCTGCGGCGGGCCTACGGGCCGCTCGACCCCCCGCGCGGCCTCGATCCGCTCGAGGAGCTGGTGCTCACGATCCTGTCGCAGAACACCAGCGACGCGAACAGCGGTCGGGCGTTCGCGGCGCTCCGCCGGCGGTTCCCGACGTGGGAGGCGCTGGCGGCGGCCCCGGAGGCAGCGGTGGTCGAGGCCATCCGCCCCGGGGGGCTGGCGAACACCAAGGCGCCCCGCATCCAGGCGATCCTGCGCGAGATCGAGCGCCGCGAGGGGCGGCTGGATCTCTCGTGGATGGCGGGAGCCTCCGACGAGGAGGTGACCGCGTACCTCCTGTCACTCCCCGGCGTTGGCCCGAAGACCGCCGCGTGCGTGCTGGCGTTCTCGCTGGGCCGCCCCGCGCTGCCGGTGGACACGCACGTCCACCGGGTCGCCGCCCGGCTGGGGTTGCTCGAGCCGCGGGCCACCTCCATGCGGGCCCACGAGACGCTGGCGGCGCTCGTCTCTCCTCGCTTGCGGGTGTCCTTCCACGTCGCGTTGATCCGCCACGGGCGCTCCCTGTGCCGGGCCGGTCGGCCACTCTGCGAGCGGTGTCCGCTCCTCGACCTCTGCCCGGCGGGCCAGCGCCTGGTGGGCGGGATTCCTCCCAGGATGGACTCAAGTCGGGGCCCCGCTGCTGCCGATACCCCCGGGTAGAGCTGTATCGAGCCCGCACCGAGACGGGGGAGGCGTCTTCGTGGAGCGCACGCCGAGGGTCCTGGCGACCCTCCAATCCGTGTCTTTCCTAGCGGCGCTGCTCGCGCTGATGGTGCTCATCGGCGGCGTGCTCACCTCGCCGGTCCCGGAGCGGCCGTTCCAGCTCGATCCCGGGACGCAGGCGCCACCGATCACGCTCCCGTTCCCGGGCGATGTGACGTTCGGGCCGGATGGCTCCGACGGGCGCTTCGCGATCATCGCCGGACTGGGCTCCGGCCCCCTGGCGTTCGTGGGGGCCGCCGAGGCGGCCGGGGACGGGCCGAGCGGTAGGAGCGAGCTCGCCGACGGCGGCCGCGATCGCGGCGACCGGACGGGCCGCGATCGGGGACGTGGCGGCCGTGACGGCGACGGCAGGGGAGGCGGCCGGGGCGGCTCGGATGCCGACCGGGCGCCGGCCAGGTCGCGGGGGGAGAGCGGTGGGAACGGCGGCGAGTCGCACAAGGGCGATGGCGGCAAGGGCGATGGCGGCAAGGGCGGCGGCGGCAAGGGCGGCGGCACGAAGGGCGGCGGCAGCGGCGGTGGACGGGCGAACGTGGCCGCGGGCCCGGGCGGCGGCGGCGGCGCGCCGAAGGGCGTCGGTCCGTCCCAGGGCGGCGGCTCCAAGGGCGGCGGCTCCAAGGGCGGCGGCTCCAACGGCGGCGGATCTGGCAAGGGGCCGGGGAACGGGAAGAAGGGCAAGGGCGGCGGCCGCTGAGGGCGGTTCAGCTGATTGGAGCGGATGAGGGGAATCGAACCCCCATCTCGAGCTTGGGAAGCTCGCGTTCTGCCATTGAACTACATCCGCCTGGAGCCACGATTCTACTGGTCGGGGTCTGAGCCCGACAATCCGTCGGAGGGCCGCCGCTCGGGCGGCATGCGCGCGGTCCCGCGCTCGAAGTCCACGTAGTACCGCGACGGGGTCGGCCCCCGCTGGCCCTGGTACTTCCCCCGGTCGCCGTACGGCAGATCCGCCGGCGAGGACATCTGGAACAGGCACAGCTGCCCGATCTTCATCCCCGGGTAGATCGTGATGGGGAGGTTGGCGACATTGGACAGCTCGAGCGTGAGGTACCCCTCCCAGCCGGCGTCCACGAAGCCCGCGGTCGAATGGATCAGGAGCCCCAGCCGCCCCAGCGAGCTCTTGCCCTCGATGCGCCCCACGATGTCATCGGGAAGCGACACCTTCTCCAGCGTGCTGCCGAGGACGAACTCCCCCGGGTGGAGGATGAAGGGCTCATCGCTGGCGACCTCCACCAGGTCCGTGAGGTCGTCCATCCGCCGCCGGACATCGATGTACGGGTACCGGCTGTTCGCGAAGATCCGGAAACGGTTGTCGACGTGAAGGTCGACGCTGGACGGCTGGATCATCTCGGGCTCGAACGGCTCGATCACCACCCTGCCGGACTCGATCTGCTTGCGGATGTCCCGATCGGACAGGATCAAGCGGTCTACTCCCGGGAGGTCGCCGCCTCCGCCGCCCGCGCCGGGCCGGCGCCCTCGGCGCCCAGGGACTCGCCGACCACCTGGGCGATGTCGCGGACCTTGAGGTCGCCGCCCTTCTGCTTCGCGCCGTCGTCGAGCATCACCATGCAGAACGGGCACGCCACGCCGATCTCGTCGGCGCCCGTGGCGGCCGCCTCGTCCGTCCGTTCCATGTTGACGCGCTTGCCGAGGTGCTCCTCCATCCACATCCGCGAGCCGCCGGCCCCGCAGCAGAACCCTCGCTGGTGGTGCCGCGGCATCTCGACCTGCCGCGCGCCCGGGACGGCATCGAGCACGTTCCGCGGCTCGTCGTAGACGCCGTTGTGCCGGCCCAGGTAGCAGGGATCGTGGTAGGTGATCAGCGAGCGCACCTCCTGGGTCGGCCGGAGCCGCCCCTCCCGGATCAGCTGGCCGAACAACTGGCTGTGGTGGACGACCTCGTAGTTGCCGCCGTAGTCGGGGTACTCGTTGCGGAAGATGTTGAAGCAGTGCGGGCAGTTCACGACGATCTTCCGGGCCCGGACCCCGTTCAGCGTCTGGACGTTCTGCTCGGCCAGCTCCTGGAACAGGTACTCGTGCCCGAACCGGCGGGCCGGGTCGCCGTTGCACAGTTCCCGCGGCCCGAGGATGGCGAACGGCACCCCCGCCTTCTGGAGGACGCGGGCGGTGGCCTGCGCGATGGCCTTGGCCCGGTCGTCGAACGATGACGCGCATCCCACCCAGTACAGGTACTCGGGCGCCTGGCCGTCCTCGAGGATCCGCACCCCGAGCCCCTGCGCCCAGTCGGCGCGCTGGCTCTGCGGCACGCCCCAGGGGTTCTTCGTGCTCTCCATGTTGCGGAGCATGAGTCCCGCTTCCTGGGGGAACCGGGACTCGGCCATCACCAGGTTTCGCCGCATGTCGACGATGTGGTCGATGTGCTCGATGTCGACGGGGCACTCGTACACGCACGCCCCGCAGGTGGTGCAGTCCCAGACGACCTCGTCCTCGACAACGTCGGGATTGAGGGCCACCTTCTCGTACTCCTGCCCCGCGGCCTTGGCGTCCAGGATCTGCGGTCCCTGCTCGAAGATGTGGTCCCGCAAGTTCATGATCAGCAGCTTCGGCGACAGCGGCTTCCCGGTGTTCCAGGCCGGGCACATGTTCTGGCACCGCCCGCACTCGGTGCAGGTGTAGGTGTCGAGGATCTGCTTCTGGGTCAGGTCCTCCATCGTGGCCGCCCCGAACGACATGTCCTCGGCGCTCTCCAGGTCGATGCGGAGCGGCTCGAGCTTCCCCTGGGGCTTGGTCTTCGTGAAGAACACGTTCAGCGAGCTGGTGACGATGTGCAGGTGCTTCGAGTACGGGATGTACACGAGGAAACCGAGGATCAGCACGATGTGGGCCCACAGGAACAGCTGGTGGAACAGGCCCTGGGCGCCGGCGCTCATCCCCTCGAACAGGGGCGCCACCGCCGCCGACAGCGGCGTCCACGCCGGCGGCGACTCGGCCACGCCCTCGGCGATCTTGACGCCGTTCAGGAAGACCAGCGTGAAGATGATCCCGAAGATCATCAGGAGGATGAAGTCGGCCTCCTCCAGGTGGCTGCCCTTGAACCGCGGGTGGCGCTGGACCTTCCGGAAGTAGATCGCCATGGCGACCCCGATCAGCACCAGCGCCGAGAAGACGTCCTGGAGGAGCCCGAACCATCCCGCCCGGCCGATGTAGGGGATCGCGAACGTGTCGATGAAGACCTCGCCGAACACCTCCACGATCGTGGTCAGCAGGACCAGGAACCCCCAGAAGATGAACGCGTGCATGATCCCGGGCCCCAGCCGCTGGAGGAGCTTCTTCTGGCCCAGGACGTGCGCGGCCTCGAGCGTCGCGCGGCCCGGGAGGTCGTCGACGCGGTTGATGGGGCGCCCCAGCCGGACGAGCTTGAACAACAGGTAGGCCCGCTGCATGAACAGGCCGCCGGTGATCGCCACCAGGAGCAGGAACACGATCGGGCCGAGCATCGAGGCCAGAGTCTACGGCACCGGCGTCCGGCGCGCGAAGGGGAACCGACGGCGGCGGGCGGGCGGCCAGGCGCAGGCGCCAACGGCGCGAGAGATTGACACCGAGACACTCAACCTTTATCATCGGTTCGCGTATAGAGGACTTGCCAAGCAAAGGGAGGAATTGATGCCCAGAGCCGTCGGAATCGACCTGGGGACCACGAACTCGGTGGTCGCGGTGCTGGAAGCGGGCGAGCCGACCGTGATCCCCAACGCCGAGGGGTCTCGCATCACGCCGTCGGTCGTGGGGTTCGCCAAGTCGGGCGAGATCCTGGTCGGCGAGGTCGCCAAGCGCCAGGCCATCACGAACCCGGACCGGACGATCCGGTCCATCAAGCGCCAGATGGGCACGAGCTGGGGCCAGGACATCGACGGCAAGCAGTGGACGGCCCAGGAGATCTCGGCGCAGATCCTCGGCAAGCTGAAGCGCGACGCCGAGTCGTACCTCGGTGACTCGGTCAACCAGGCCGTGATCACCGTCCCGGCGTACTTCGACGACGCCCAGCGGCAGGCCACCAAGGAGGCCGGCCAGATCGCGGGCCTCGAGGTGCTGCGAATCATCAACGAGCCGACGGCCGCCTCGCTGGCCTACGGGCTCGACAAGGAGAGCGACCAGACGATCCTGGTGTTCGACCTCGGAGGCGGCACGTTCGACGTCTCGCTCCTCGAGATCGGCGAGGGCGTGTTCGAGGTCAAGTCCACCTCCGGCAACACCAACCTCGGAGGCGACGACTGGGACCAGCGGATCATCGACTGGATGGTCAAGGAGTTCAAGAACGCCCACGGCGTCGACCTGTCCAACGACCGGATGGCCATGCAGCGGCTCAAGGAGGCCGCGGAGAAGGCCAAGATCGAGCTCTCGCAGGTCACCGAGAGCACGATCAACCTGCCGTTCGTCACCGCCACCAACGAGGGCCCGCTGCATCTGGAGATGAAGCTCACCCGCTCGGAGTTCGAGCGGATGACCGAGGACCTGGTGGAGGCCTGCGAGGGCCCGTTCCGCCAGGCGGTGAAGGACTGGGGCAAGGACGTGGCCGACATCGACCACGTGATCCTGGTCGGCGGGGCCACCCGGATGCCGATGATCCAGGAGCTGGTCAAGAAGCTCACCGGCGGCAAGGAGCCCCACAAGGGCGTCAACCCCGACGAGGTCGTGGCCGTCGGCGCCGCGATCCAGGCCGGCGTCCTCAAGGGCGAGGTGAAGGACGTCCTGCTGCTCGACGTGACCCCGCTGTCGCTGGGCATCGAGACCAAGGGCGGCATCTTCACGAAGCTCATCGAGCGGAACACCACGATCCCGACCAAGAAGTCCGAGGTGTTCACCACCGCCGAGGACGGCCAGACCCAGGTCGAGGTCCACGTGCTCCAGGGGGAGGCCGAGACGGTGTACTCGCCCGGCGCCCGGAGCCTGGGGCGGTTCCATCTGATGGGCATCCCGCCCGCCCCGCGGGGGATGCCGCAGATCGAGGTGACGTTCGACATCGACGCCAACGGCATCGTGAACGTCTCGGCGAAGGACACCGCCACCAGCAAGGAGCAGGCCATGACGATCACCGGTGGCACGGCCCTCCCGAAGGACGAGATCGACCGGATGATGAAGGAGGCCGACAAGTTCGCCGACGAGGACCGGAAGCGGCGGGAGGCCGCCGAGGTCCGCAACACCGCCGACAACCTCACGTACCAGGCGGAGAAGACGCTGAACGAGCTGGGCGACAAGGTCGGCGAGGACGACCGGCAGGCAGTCCAGCGGGACATCGAGGCGGTCAAGGAGGCCCTCAAGGGCGACGACACCGACCGCATCCGCTCTGCCACCGAGCAGCTGATGCAGTCGTTCCAGCGGGTCGGACAGGCGGTGTACGCGCAGCAGGCCCAGCAGCAGGCCGCCGCGGGCGGCGAGGCCGGCGGGCAGCAGCCCGGCGGCGGCGAGGACGTGGTGGAGGGCGAGGTCGTGGACGAAGGAGGTGGTTCCTGATGGCGGTCTCTCGGTGGGATCCGTTCCGTGACCTGATGTCGATCCAGAGCGAGCTCAACCGGCTGTTCGGCCGGACCTACGGCGGCGAGGGCGGCGAGACCGTCCGCGGCGCCACGTGGACGCCGCCGCTGGACGTCTACGAGACCGGCGACCGGTTCGTCATCAACGTCGAGCTGCCCGGCGTGTCGGCCGATCAGGTCGACATCTCCGTCGAGGACTCCACGCTCCAGATCACCGGCGAGCGGAGGTTCTACGAGGGCGTGGGGGAGGACGACTTCCACCGGGTCGAGCGCCGGTTCGGCACGTTCGGGCGGACGCTGTCGCTGCCCTCCAACGCGAACCTCGAGCGCATCGAGGCCTCGTTCGACGCCGGGGTCCTCGTGATCGAGGTGCCGAAGGTCGAGGAGGCCAAGCCCAAGAAGGTCCAGATCAAGGCGAGAGGATGACCGAGCACGAGCGCAACGAGGAGCAGGGCGGCCGCCGCCGCGTGAAGGTCACCGACAAGCGGCGGGTCCACGCCGCCCCCGAGGGCGACCCCGCGGCCCCTACGGACGAGGTCGTGGCCGCCTCCGCGCCGGGCGCCGGTTCGTCGGATGCGGCGGAGGGAGGCTTCCCGGAGGAGGGACTCGCGCAGGGCGAGGGACGAGCCCGAGCACCCGACGAAGGGAAGCCGACCGACCCCAGGAGCGACGAGCTCGAGAAGGCGCGGGCGCAGGCCGCGGAGTACCTCGAGCACCTCCAGCGCCTGAAGGCGGAGTTCGAGAACTACCGCAAGCGCATCCTGCGCGAGCAGACGCGGGCGGTGGAGATCGCCTCCGAGGCGCTCGTCTCGCGCCTGCTCGAGGCCCTCGATGAGTTCGAGCTGGCCCTGGTGGCCGCCGAACATGAGAAGGCCTCCGAGAAGTTCGTCCGCGGCGTGGAGATGGTCTACGCGAAGCTCGTCGACGTCCTGAAGGCGGAAGGGCTCGAGCGGATCGATCCACGGGGCAAGCCGTTCGACCCCGAGCTCCACGAGGCGCTCCTCCAGACCGACGCCGGCGGCGAGGGCGAGCCGTACGTGGAGGAGGTCCTCCGCACGGGCTACCTCCTGAAGGGACGGGTGCTCCGGCCGGCGGGCGTGAAGGTCGGCCGGAGATGAGGGGCGTCGGGGGCGCCGAGGGATGAGCATCAACCGCGAGTGGCTGGAGAAGGACTACTACGCGGTCCTCGGCGTTCCCAAGAATGCCTCGCAGGCCGACATCAAGAAGGCCTACCGGAAGCTGGCCCAGGAGCACCACCCCGACGCCAACCCCGGGAACCAGCGCGCCGAGGAACGGTTCAAGGAGGTCTCCGCGGCCTACGACGTCCTGGGCAACGCCGAGAAGCGCAAGGAGTACGACCACGTGCGGGAGATGGCCGGCGCGGGGTTCCGGTTCGGCGGGCCGGGTGGCGGCAACGTCCGGTTCGAGGATCTGGGGTTCGACCTGGGGGGGCTCGGCAACCTCTTCGACCTGTTCGGCCAGGGCGCCGGGACGCGTGGCGCCCGGCGCGCCGCCCGGGGGGCCGACCTCACGGCCGAGGTCCAGGTGAGCTTCGAGGACGCCATGGCGGGCACGACGGTGCCGCTCAGGGTCTCCGGGGCCGCACCGTGCCGGACTTGCGGCGGCTCGGGGGCGCGGCCGGGATCGCAGGCCGGGACCTGTCCGGAGTGTGCCGGGTCGGGGCAGGTGGCCATGGATCAGGGGTTCTTCCAGGTGGCCCAGACCTGCCGCCGGTGCGGCGGCCGTGGGCAGGTGGTGGACGACCCATGCCCCACGTGTGCCGGGAGCGGCAGCGTCGACGAGACGCGCACCCTGCGGGTGAAGATCCCGGCGGGCGTGGAGGACGGCGCCCGGATCCGGCTGGCCGGCCGAGGCGAGCCCGGGCCGCCGGGCGGGCGTCCGGGCGACCTCTACGTCAGCGTGCGTGTGGCCCCGCACCGCTTCTTCGGCCGGCGGGGCTCCAACCTCTTGCTGACGCTGCCGGTCACCTTCCCCGAGGCGGCCCTCGGGGCGACCGTCGAGGTTCCCACGCTCAACGGAGCGGTGAAGCTGAAGGTGCCGCCCGGGACCGCCAGCGGCCGGACGTTCCGGGTGCGCGGGAAGGGTGCCCCCAAGCGCGGCGGCGGCCGGGGGGACCTCCTCGTGACCGTGGAGGTCGAGGTCCCCTCGCGGCTGTCGCGGCAGGAGAAGGACCTGCTGAAGCAGTTCCAGGACGTCCATCGGGAGAGCCCCCGGAGCGGGCTGGGGCCCTCGTGAGCGCGAGGTGAGGAGGATGGCACGGCGGAACGGCAGGAGCGACGACCGAGCGGTCTACATCATCAGCGTGGCCGCCGAGCTGGCCGGGGTGCATCCCCAGACGCTGCGGATCTACGAGCGAAAGGGGCTGCTCCGGCCGGCCCGCACGGCGGGCAACACCAGGCGCTACTCGGAGCGCGACATCGAGCGACTGCGCATGATCCAGCTGCTGACGCAACAGGGCGTGAACCTCGCCGGCGTCAAGATGATCATGGACCTCCAGTCGCAGCTGGAGCGCGCCCACAGGCGGCTCGAGGAGATGGACCGCCAGCTGCGGCGGACGCGCCGCCACCTCAACGACCAGGTGGAGCGCATGCGGCAGCGCCAGCGCGCGGACCTCATCCCGCTCCGCAGCCTCCGCCTTCCGTGGGAGCGGTGATGGTCATGCTCGACGGTCCCCGGGTGCGCGTCCGGCCGCTGGCCGAGCGCGACCTCGAGGAGGTGTGGAGGGTGTCGCGCGAGGGCGTCGACGGCTTCGTGCCGGAGCCGGAGGCCTCCCGCGAGGCGGTGCGCCGGCGGCTCCGGGGTTCGGGCCGGCTGGTCGGCGGACGGCTCGATCTGGCCATCGAGGCGGACGGGCGTCTCGTGGGCGAGATCGACGCCCGGCGGCCGGCCGACGCCCTGCCGGAGGACGTCTTCGAGATCGGCATCGCGCTCTACCGTCGCCACGACCGGCGGCGCGGCTACGGGCGCGAGGCGCTGACCCTGTTCCTCCGGCACCTGTTCGAGGACCGGGGCGCGGCCCGCGTCCAGGCCTCCACCGACACGGCGAACGCGCCGATGCGCGGCCTGCTGGAGTCCCTGGGATTCGTCCTCGAGGGCGTCATGCGGGGCTTCATGCGGGACGCTCGGGGCGAGCGCCGTGACTTCGCGCTGTATGCGATGACCAGACCCGACTACGACGAAGCGAGGACTACGTGGACCTGAACCGACTGACGCTGAAGTCGCGGCAGGCGCTGGCAGAGGCCCAGAGGCTGGCGTCCGAGCGCAGCCACCAGGTGGTGGAGCCGGACCACCTCATGGCGGCGCTGCTCGCCGACCCCGAGGGGGTCGTGTACCCGCTCCTCCATGCCGTGGGGCTCTCGCCCCGGACGCTGCGGGACCGGGTGGAGGAGCGCCTCGGCCAGCTCCCCCGGGTGTACGGCCCGGCGCAGGAGATCTCGCTCTCCGCGGCCGCCCGGCAGGTGCTCGAGCGGGCCTTCGACGAGGCCCAGGCCCTCACCGACGACTACGTCTCCACCGAGCACCTCCTGCTGGCCATGCTGGAGGGAGGCACGCCGCTGGCCCGCACGCTGGCCGAGGCGGGGCTGAGCCGCGACGTGGTCCTCGGCGCGCTGGCCGAGGTCCGCGGCCGGCAGCGGGTCACCGACGAGAACCCCGAGGACAAGTATCAGGCCCTCGAGCGGTACGGCCGCGACCTCACCGACCTGGCCCGGCGCGGCAAGCTGGACCCGGTCATCGGCCGGGACGATGAGATCCGCCGCCTCATCCAGGTCCTGTCGCGGCGGACCAAGAACAACCCGGTGCTGATCGGCGAGCCCGGCGTGGGCAAGACCGCCATCGTCGAGGGCCTCGCCCGGCGGATCGTCGAGGGCGACGTGCCCGAGGGGCTGAAGAACAAGCGGGTCGTGGCGCTCGACATCGGCGCCCTGGTGGCCGGGACGAAGTACCGGGGCGAGTTCGAGGAGCGGTTCAAGGCCGTGCTCCGGGAGATCGCCGCCAGCGAGGGCCAGATCGTCACGTTCATCGACGAGCTCCACACCGTGGTAGGGGCCGGCGCCGCGGAGGGCGCGGTCGACGCCGGCAACATGCTGAAGCCGATGCTGGCCCGCGGCGAGCTCCGGGCCATCGGCGCCACCACGCTGGACGGGTACCGCAAGCACATCGAGAAGGACCCCGCGCTCGAGCGCCGTTTCCAGCCCGTGCTCGTCGGCGAGCCCTCGGTGGAGGACGCGATCGCGATCCTCCGCGGCCTCAAGGAGCGGTACGAGGTCCACCACGGGGTGGCGATCCGTGACGAGGCCCTGGTGGCCGCGGCCATCCTCTCAGACCGCTACGTGACCGGCCGGTTCCTCCCGGACAAGGCCATCGACCTCGTCGACGAGGCCGCCAGCCGGTTGCGGATCGAGATCGACTCGATGCCCACGGAGATCGACGAGGTCGACCGCCGGGTGCGGCAGCTCGAGATCGAGCGGGCGGCGCTCCAGAAGGAGACCGACGCCGCCTCCCGCGAGCGGCTCGAGAGGCTCGAGCGCGAGCTGGCCGACCTGAACGAGGA
>DASZZY010000195.1:0-5167 GCA_036260395.1 Actinomycetota bacterium | reverse complement strand
CGTGTCCACACCGGTCAGGTGGGACGAGATGGAAGGGGCCGCCGAGGACGCGGCCGCCGCACACGCATTGCTCTTCGGGCCGGACCAGGTCTTGGAGCGGGTGGAGCAGCACGGTGATCTGTTCCGGGACGTGCTCGGCCGGGAGCAACAGGTCGGCCGGGTGGAATGATCTGGGGCTGCTAGAGCCTCAGCGGCGGCGGCGCGCTGCCTGCTGCGAGCAGCGGCGGCGTCAGGGTGGTTCGAGCCCTCTGATCAGCTCCAACAACGCTCAGACGCAGGCCTGAGCGCTCTTGGAGCTGGCGGGAATCGAACCCGCGTCTCCGAGCGACCATCCGGGTCTTCTCCGGGCGCAGCCTGTGGTGATTCTCGTCCGGCGGCTCCCACAGGCGGAGGACCGCCGGACCAGCCTCGGTTCGGTTTCCCAGGCGGGGCCCGAGGCGCACCCCGCCTGGTGAGCCTGTTAGTGACGCCCGACCCGAGACCACAGGCGAACCTCGGCGGACGGCTACCTAATTAGGCAGCGAGCGCAACAGGATTGGCGCTTGTTTGGTTCCCGGCTCTTTAACGAGGACTCCGGGGACCTCGGCCCGCTTCCCCCGGGTGGCAACCACCCGGATCGAAACCAGATCAGCCCCTATTCGGTTCTGCATCAAGTATACGAAACCGTGTCCGCCCTCAGTGCTCGTGCTCGACCAGGTACTCGATGTACAGCGGCCGGAAGGCGTCGGCTTCCTCCTCGCTGTCGGGGTTGACGACGTCGGCGACCCGCTCGGAGAGGCTCATGATGTCCTGCTCGGCCTCGTCCCTCCGCCCCGCGGCCGCCTCGACGGCGGGGGCCGCCTCGAGCAGGTTCCAGAAGAACGCGACATCGAGGCGCCGCCTGGCCACGCCGAACGCGCGGTCCCGCAGCTCCTGCGTCGATAGCCGGTCTAGCTCCTCGAACGTCGACACGCCGGCCATCCTACGTGACGGCGCTACGGCCGGGGCGCGACGAGCAGGCTCTGAGCGCCCGAGCCGAACCGGCCGCGCTCGTCCCACAGGACGCTCTCGGAGACCCCGATGCCGAGGGGCCCCACACGGGTCCGGGCGTCGACGCAGACCCACTCCCCCGCCGGCGGCCGGACCAGGTGGACGGTGAGATCCGTGTTGACGAACAGGTACGCGCCCATGTCCACCACCCAGCTGATGCCGTTGCCGGAGTCGGCCACCACCAGCAGCCGGTCCAGCGGAGAGAGGCGCTCCCCGACGACGATCGGGACGCCGACCCGCATCCACACCGCCGCCGGGCCCGGGTCCACCAGCGAGCCGCCGGCCAGCCGCTACTCCACCGCCGTGAAGTAGCTCGGGTCCCAGCCCGGCGTCCACGGCGGCAGCTTCGGCGACTCCTCGGGATCCGGCAGCGGCAGCGGGTCGAGGTCGACCTGGCCGCCGGGAGCGTCCGCCGGACGGATGCGCCACGCCGCTGCCAGCGCGATCTCGTCCTCGTCGTCCACCAGGGCCGCCTCCACGAGCTGCACCCGCCGTCCCGGCCGCACGACGGCGGCCGATACCCGCAGCGGCCGCAGCGGCACCGGGCCGAGGACCTCCATGCTGAACCGGGCCACCGTCATCTCGCCCACCGGCTCCAGCGCCTCGATGGCCCGGCCGAGCAGCGCGGCTGGGGGGCCGGCGTGCTGGGCGTCGGCGCTCCACGGCCCCCGGGTCAGCTCGGTGGGGACGAACCGGTCGCCGTCCGGGACGTAGAAGGCGTCCGCCACCCGGCTACGCCCCGCGCTGGCGACGCGAGAACGCGCGCTCGGCCTCCCGGCGGTGCATCCGCTCCAGCGCCGCCTGGCGCTTCTCGTACTCGCGCTTCCCGCGCCCCAACCCGACCTGGAGCTTGGCCAGGCCCCGGGTGAAGTAGAGGCGGAGCGGCACCAGCGTGAGCCCCCGCTCCTGCGTCTTCCCGACCAGCCGCTCGATCTCCTTGCGATGGAGCAGGAGCTTCCGTGGGCGGCGAGGGTCGTACCCGCGCGCGTCGCCGTGCGAATAGGGGGGGATGTGGAGGTTCTCCAGCCATACCTCGCCCTCCGCGACCCGGGCGTACGCCTCCGAGAGGGAGGCGCGGCCCGTCCGCAGCGACTTCACCTCGGAGCCGGTGAGGACGATCCCGGCCTCGAACGTCTCCTGGATGTCGTAGTCGCGGCGGGCCCGGCGGTTCGTGGCCACGGCGCTGTCGGCCTTGGCGGGGGTCACGCCGGCCAGCGTACCGCGGCGCTCAGGTGAGGTACGGCACGGGGTCCACCGGGCTGCCGTTGACCCGCACCTCGAAGTGCAGGTGGCATCCGGTCGACCACCCGGTGGTGCCCACGTACCCGATGGTCTGTCCCCTGCTGACGCTCTGCCCGGAGGACACGGCGAAGCTCGACTGGTGCGCGTAGAGCGTGGCCAGGCCGCCGCCGTGATCGATGACGGTCGCGTTCCCGTACCCGCCGTTGTACCCGGCGGAGATGACCTGGCCGTCCTCGGCGGCCCAGATCGGCTGGCCACAGGCACCGCCGATGTCGACCCCGGAGTGGAACCGCTGCGTGCCGAAGATCGGGTGGGTCCGCCACCCGAAGCCGGAGCTGATCGAGCCGGCGGTCGGCCAGAACAGCTGGCCGCCGCTCGGGACCTGGCCCGAGCCGCTGGACCCGCCGGACTGGAGGACCGCCCGTATCTGGTCGGACTGGGCTTGGAGCTCGGCGACCGCGGCCTCGTACTCGGCCTTGGTCTCCTCGATGTCCTCGAGCAGCCCCTCGCGGACGGAGATCTCCTGCTCGATCTCGGACTGGAGGGCCTGCTGCTCGGCCTTCAGCGCGGCGATGCGCTCGACCTCGGCGTGGACGCGGTCCCACTGCTCGGAGAGCTGCGCCTCGACGTCGGCCACGGTGTCCTTCTGGTCCGCGACCAGCGACCGGGTGGTCTCGAGCCCGACGACGAGGTCGGAGTCGACCGTCAGGACGCTCTGGAGATACGCGGAGCGGTCGGCCAGCGAGCGGAAGTCGTCGGAGCCGAGCAGGACGTCGAGGTAGACCGCCGGCCCCAGCTTGTAGGCGGTGGCGGCCCGCTGGTCGAGCGTCCGCTGCTGGTCGCGGAGCCGGTCCCTGGTCTCCTCGAGCTCTTCGGTGGTCTCGATGAGCGCCATCCGGGCCGCGTCGAGCCGGGCCCGGACCACGGCCAGGCGGCCGCGCGCCTCCTCGAGGTCGCCGTTGAGGACCTGGATCTCCTCCGCCAGGGCCTCGCGGTCGCGGTCGGCCTCGCCGAGCTCGTCGAGGAGCCCCTGCCGCTCCTCCTCGGCCTCCTCGATGAGGTTCTCGGTGCGGGCGATCTTGGACTCGATCGCCTCCAGCCGCTTGTGCGGCCCCTTGTGGGCCTCGACGGACCCCCCGGCCACGAGGGCCAGGAAGCTCACCACCGCGACGACCCCTCGCCTATGCATGCAGCGACCTCACTGCCGTGGGGGGAGACGCCATGCTAGCCGACAGCCGGCGTCGGGACAACGACGGTCAGACCTCGAGGAACCGGCGCATCGCCAGGAGGCTGGCCACAGCAGCCATGACGACCCCGGCCCCGATAAGGATCGGCACCGTGAACAGGATCTCCGGCGTGTCGATCCACGCGTGCACGAAGCCGACCTGGCCCCTGAGCGGGTCGATGAACGCGAACTTCATCGCGAAGATGGCCATGACGGCGATCACGCCGCCGAGGAGCCCCTCGACCATCCCCTCGATGAGGAACGGGACCCGGATGAACCAGTTCGTGGCGCCCACCAGCTTCATGATCGCGATCTCCTTGCGCCGGGCGAACACGGCCATCCGCACCGTGTTCCCGATCAGGCCCGCCGCGGACAGCAGCATGATGGCCGCCACTGCCAGCACGCCGGTCCGGAGGACGCTGGTCACGGCCAGGAGCTTCTTGAGGACGGCCTGCTCGTCCTTGACCTCGGACACGGCGGGCTCTCCCGCCAGCCGGGCCCGGATGACCTCGAACTTCGATGGGTCGGTCAGCTTGATCCGGTAGGACTCCGGGAGGGCCTGCGGATCGACGTTGTCGACCAGGGCTGGCGAGTCCCGGAACAGCTCCTGGAAGTTGTCCCAGGCCTCCTGCTTGGTCTCGAAGTAGACCTCCTGGACCTCCGGGATCCCGTGGATCTTCTGGCCCAGCGCGTCGATCTCGGCCTGGGACGCGTCCTCGCGGAGGAACACGGAGACCTCCACCTTCGAGGCCCACTCGCCGGTCATGAGCCGGACCTGCCGCTCGACGAGGAGCGAGCCGCCCAGCAGGAACAGCGAGATGAAGACCGTGGAGATCGCCGCGAACGTGACGAGCGCGTTGCGCCGCAGGGCCATCGCGGTCTCGCGGAAGAAGTACCCGAACCTACGCCCCATAGCCGTACACCCCTCGGGCCTGGTCCCGGATGACCTGTCCCTTCTCCAGCTCGATGACCCGCCGGCGCATGGCGTCGACGATGGCGTTGTCGTGGGTGGCCATGATGACCGTGGTCCCGGTGCGGTTGATCCTGTCCAGCAGCTTCATGATCTCGACCGAGGTCGACGGGTCCAGGTTCCCCGTCGGCTCGTCCGCCAGCAGGATGAGCGGCCGGTTCACGAAGGCCCGGGCGATCGACACCCGCTGCTGCTCCCCGCCGGACAGCTCCTCGGGGTAGTTGTTGAGCTTGTCCCCCAGTCCCACCAGCTCCAGGATCTCTGGGACCCGTCGCTCGACCACGTTCCTGGGCTTGCCGATCACCTCGAGGGCGAAGGCCACGTTCTCGAACACCGTCTTGTCCGGGAGCAGCTTGAAGTCCTGGAACACCGTCCCGATGTTCCGGCGCAGGAACGGAACCTTCCACGGCGAGAGGTTGGCGATGTTCTTCCCCGCCACGAAGATGTTGCCGCGCGTGGGCTCCTCCTCCTTGAGCAGGAGCCGGATGAACGTCGACTTGCCAGACCCCGAGGGGCCCACCACGAAGACGAACTCGCTCTTGCTGACCTCGATCGAGACGTCCTCGAGGGCGACGACCGAGTCCTTGTAGACCTTGGTGACGTGTTCGGTCTTGATCATGGCTCTGTTGGGAAGGTTGGGGGCACGGAACCGCCGGCATGCTATCAGACGCGGTGGCTCAAGTGAAACACCGCGGGTTGGG
>DASZZY010000194.1:0-11077 GCA_036260395.1 Actinomycetota bacterium | reverse complement strand
GTACAGGGCACCGCTAGCTCCCCGCCTAGCACGGTCACCGCGACCCAGTGTACACGGCGGTGCCGACGGGCCCCCTCCGGGCGCCCGGCCGGGGACTTTCGGGCAAACCTGGCAGGAACCGGGGACGGGAAAGCGAAATTTCCTTACCGGAGCCCCTGTCGAGGAGGTCGCCCGTGAGCCGCTCGCCTCGCCCTCGTCCCGTCCGTCTCCTGCTCGGCGCCATCGCCGTTGTCCTGGCGCTGGCGCTGGCCGTCCCGCCCGCCGCGACAGCTCCCCGCCGGCCGGCCAGCGAGCCCGTGATCTTCGACGGAGAGCACGGCCTCCCTGACGTCGATGGCCGCCGAGGATCCGCGGCGCCGTCGCCCGAGCAGGTCGCCGCCGCGGATGCCCTCGGCGCGACCCGCGTGTCGTGGAGCCGGTTCGGCACGCCGCAGTCGCTCATCCGCCACGGGGGTTACCTGGCGACGGGGCTCTCCCGCGATCCCGTGCGGGCGGCGTCGTCGTTCCTCTCACAGAACGGAACCCTCTTCCGTCTGTCGGGCGCTGAACTGTCGAGTCTGGCGCCGGCGAACGTCGCGTCCCTCGGCGAGCGGGCCCACGCCGTGCTGTTCCGCCAGACCTTCGGGGGCCTGCCCGCCGGCCACGACGGGCTGGTCACGGTCGGTATCGACAGCGGCAAGGTCTTCTACGTCTCCTCCTCGCTGACCGGTGACACGGCCGTGACGGGAAGCGTCCGCCTTTCACCGGTCGATGCCTGGCGCAGGGCGGCGGCGGACGTCGGGCGCGACGCCAACGCGCTGAGCGTCGCTGCACCGAAGCGACAGCAGGGGTGGACGGTGTTCCGCGTGGACGGCTTGCTCCAGCCGCAGCGAGCGCGGCTCGTGGCGGTCCCCACCCCAGTCGACGGCGTCCGGCCCGCATTCCACACGCTGTTCGTCGACGTGCGCGATGGCCGCGCCGAGGCGTACGCCCACTTCGTCGACGCCGAAACCGGAGCCGTCCTGCTCCGGCAGAGCCTGGTCGATCACCAGCAGGCGGAGCCGCCGCCGCCGGCGTGGAAGGTCTTTCCGGCATACCCGATCCCCCCGGAGTTCGACTTCGGGGGCTCGCGGTGGATCGTTCCGAGCACCGACATCCGGGAGATCTGGTGCTGGGGCGCGACCGGCCAGCCGTTGCCGCCGGGCTGTGACGACCAGGTCGCGAACCCGGCCTCGCGGGTGCCCTGGGACGTCTTCCCGCCCGTGAACCAGCCGAGCTTCACCACGATGGGTAACAACGCGCACTCGGCCGAGGCGTGGACCACCGCGTTCACGCCCGGTCCCACCGGATACCGACCGGTCACCCCCAGTCGCCTCTACATCTATCCGTGGACGAACCAGTGGGCCGAGGAGGCGTGCAACCCCGCGACATTCGCCTCCTCCCAGCGGGTCGACATCGATGCGGCCACGGCGAACCTGTTCGTCATGCACAACCGCATGCACGACTGGTCGTACCACCTCGGATTCACGGAGCAGAGCTGGAATGGCCAGCAGCACAACTACGGCACGCGGCCACAGGGCGAGCGCGACCCGATCCTCGGCGACGTCCAGGCCGGAGGGCTGACCGGCGGGTTCCCGGGGTACCTGGGGCGGGACAACGCCAACATGATCACACTCCCGGACGGGATCCCCTCGATCACCAACATGTACCTGTGGCAGCCGATCCGAGGGGCCGCCTACCTGGCCTGCGTCGACGGCGACTACGACATGGCCGTCATCGCGCACGAGTACGGCCACATGATCGAGAACCGCATGATCGGCAAGGGCTCGAACAGGGCCGGCCACCACGCGGGGGCGATGGGAGAGAGCCACGCCGACCTCATGGCCATGGAGATCCTCAACGAGTACGGCTTCGTCCCCGTCGCCGACGAGAACCGCTACGCGGTCGGCGCCTACGTGACCACCGACAAGGAGACCGGGGTCCGGAACTTCGCCATGAACTGGCCGTCGGCGGGCCTGCCCCAGCCGGGCCAGAACGTGGACGTCAATCCGCTCAACTTCAGCGACATGGGGTACGACATCACCGGCCCCCAGGTGCACGCCGACGGCGAGATCTGGACGGCCACGAACTTCGACATCCGGGAGTTGCTGGTCGAGAAGTACAACCGGTCGTTCCCCGAGTCGAACCTGCGGCTGCAGCGGGAGTGCGCCGAGGGCCGGCGGCCCGCCGACCGGTGCCCGGGGAACCGCCGGTGGATCCAGCTGGTCTTCGACGCGTTCCTGTTGATGCCCACCGCTCCAACGATGCTCGACGCCCGCGATGCGATGCTGGCGGCCGACATGGCGAGGTTCGGGGGACGGAACCGGCGCGAGCTGTGGCTGGCCTTCGCCCGCCGCGGGATGGGCCAGGCGGCCTTCTCGACGAACAGCACCGGCGACTCCATCCTGGAGACCGGGCAGCCAGGCGGCAACGACGAGGACCCGAAGCCGGACTTCACCTCTCCGCTCCACGAGGAGGCGACTGTCACGTTCCAGGCCGTGGACCCCGGCACTCGCGCCCCCATCACGAACGCCAGGATCTTCGTCGGTCACTACGAGGCACGCGTTTCGCCGATCGCAGACACCAACCCGGCCACGAATGCGGGGGCCGCGGCCCGACCCGGGTTCCCCGCGACGAACAACCTCGACGCGGTCGCGTCGTTCGTGCCCGGCACCTACGACTTCGTGGCGAACGCCCCGAGGTACGGGCACACCCGGTTCCAACTGACGCTGCCGCCGGGGCAGTCGGGGACGTTCAGGATCCCCTTCGCGACGAACTGGGCCTCGGCCGCCAATGGAGCGGTGGCCACCGGCGACGGGACCAGGCATCAGCAGCTGATCGACGACACCGAGGGAACGAACTGGGAGAGCACCGGCTCCCCGATCGCCGGGAAGCAGGTCGTGGTGGACCTGGCGGGAGACCGGGCGGTCCCCATCACCAGGATCCAGGCCAGCGCGATGCTGGTGCCCCCCAACATCCTGTTGGGGAGCAGCCAGAACCGGTTCACGGCCGTGCGGTCCTTCTCCATCGAGGTCTGCACGAAGAGCGGGACAAACCCGTGCACGGCCGCGGAGAACTTCACGCCGGTGCGGACGTTCGTCGACGCCTTCCCCGGCGAGAGCTGGCGGCCGCGTGCGCCCCACATCATCCTCCGGGAGTTCCAGCTCGGGACCTCGGTCCGGGCGACGCACGTGCGGTTCGTCGTGATCGATAACCAGTGCACCGGGAACCCGCTCTACCATGGGGAGCAGGACGACGATCCGTTGAACCACACGGACTGCCGGACCCCGAGCAGCGGGAGCCCGAACCCGCCGCCGGGAAGCCTGCCCGCGAGGGACACGGAGGTGAGAGCCGCGGAGCTCCAGGTCTTCAGCCGATAGAACCCTCAAACTCGGCGAGACCCCTTGGGACGTCGTGCCCCCGGTGACCTATCTGGGGCGGCAGCTGCAGAACGTCCCGGTCCTGACCGAAGCCGATAGGTGCTCACCGAGAGCGGGGTGGTGTCGTTCGATCCTCTCGATGGCTGAGCGATCGCCCGGGATGACGTTCAGCCGGGCGGTCGCGACCGCCGACGCCTAAGGGCGCCCGCGAGCACAGCCGTCAGCCGATCCAGCGTCTCCTGGGCTTCGGACGTCGCGCCGGCGTTCCGAGGACGGGCGCTCACGCTGACGATGGGCCGAGGCACCGAGGCACGCGGGCTGCTGGACCGGTGCCGTCAATCGCAAAGACGTTCCTCATCCAGCCGGGCGGGGTTGACGGGAAGGTGGTCGCCCACGCCGCGTGAGCGGGCTCCCGACAGCAAAACTTCGTGGAGGGGTCCACGACGCGCACGACCGTAACTGCGCCGAGGATTCCGCCAAACAGATCCACGGAGAAAGGGGGAGAACTCCATGATGCGGCGACCTCATCGGAGCGTTCGAATCGCCAGAATCAGCGTGCTCGCCAGCCTGCTGTCCCTTCTCGCCGGGGCGGTCGGGTTCTCACCTGTCGCCATGGCCTCAGCAGATGCGGCTGCCGATCCCAGTGTGGCGGGGCGATGGTCTGCGCCGTTCTGGGAGGGCGGCTCGCTTCCGTATGACCCGCCGTCGCTGGAGAAGTCGCAGAGGTTTCCGGCGGCGGCGAACGTGGCGGTTCTGCCGGACGGCAGGTTGCTCTACTGGAACGGACTGGAAGCCTCGGAGCACGCGCCCGTATACCTCATGAATGAGCAGTGGTGGGCCGTCGAGAACAGCCGGGCTCGCATCCTCGAGCTCGGCTCCGGTGGCCCCCGGTGGAGCATCCCGACCGAAGAGCGGGGCACCACCGATGAGGCGCAGGACATCTTCGGTGGCGCGACCAAGGACATCTTCGGCGCCGATCAGAAGCTCCTGTACGACGGGTCAGTCCTGCTCGCGGGTGGCATCGAATGGCGCTACATCGACGACGGATACGGAGACCAGGAAACGCGCGTCTTCGATCCGAGCACCGACACCTTCCGCTCCGTGGAGCCGATGCAGGAGGCGCGCCTGGCGCCGACGCTCGTCACGCTTGCGGGCGGAAAGGTGCTGGTGGCTGGCGGCGTCCGGAGGGCGACCCCGATCCCCGCAAACGCCGACCCGGCCGTCAGCCAGGTTCGTCTGAACGAGCTCTTCGACCCGTCCACCGCGACGTGGGAGGACGCGGGCGTGAACGGCTGGTCCCTCCCGATCTACCCTCGGCTGCACCTGCTGCCCGACGGGACCGTCTTCTTCGGCGGGGCAGGCGAGTTCTGGACGCCGGGAGGGGTTGCCGCGGACCAGGCCACCTGGTCTCAGCAGCGGATCTACGACCCCGAGACCAGGACATGGAGGCTCCTCGGACCCAGCCGCTACGGCGCTCGCGCCTCCGCGGCTTCCACACTGCTTCGCCTGGAAGCCCCCTACGACACCGCCGACATCCTGATCGCCGGCGGCACGTTCGGGCCACAGCCCGGAACGTGGGTGGGCACCACCCTCAGCGAGGTCGTCCGGTGGACCCCGGACGGGCTGACCAACGAAGACTCGACCAAGTCGCCCTTCGCGGGGCTCGCCGGCGATGCCAGTCAGCTGCGCAACCTCCGCTGGTTCGGCGTACCCGTGATGCTTCCCACCGGCGAGGTGTTGCTGATGAACGGCGGCGACGGTGACGACGCCCTGTACCCGGGCTCGGCGGCCGGGGTCCGGGCCGTGGAGCTCTATGACCCGGAAACCGGCACCTGGCAGGAGCTCGCCGCCTCGGGGCGAGACCGCATCAACCACCACGTCGCGGTACTGCTCCCGGACGGGCGGGTCTTGGTGGGCGGCCATGCGCCGGTCCCTGCTCACAACCACCGGCACGACAACCCGCTCACCCGGGCCAGCAACTACCGGGACTCCACGTTCGAGATCTACGAGCCGCCGTACCTGTTCCGAGGGCCGCGCCCCGTCGTGTCGAACGTCGCTCCGATGGGTGGGGGACGAGGGCTCAGGCTCACGCTGGGGCAACACACCGGCCCCGGCGAAATCTCCGAGGTCGTGCTCGTGCGGACCCCCTCGAACACCCACGCGGTCGATGCCGACATGCGGGCCGTCAAGTTGGTGCACAGGACCGCCGGAAGCACCGTGATCGCCCGGCTTCCCAAGGGCGGCGACGGGCGGATCATCCCCCCCGGCCCCTACTACGTGTTCGCTTTGCGGAACACCCCCGACGGGCCGGTGCCGTCGGTTGCCGAGACGATTCTCATCCAGCCGGCCGGGGCCCCCGGGGACGTGGTCGCCCGGTCGCTGTAGGACCCCCGTTCAGCTCGACGACGAGGGCTCCCTTGATGGGGCCCTCCTCTCATCGGTAAGGTTGCAGCGCCACCGAGCGTCCCGTGTATCGGGTGGCTCTTGCCCGTGTCGAGGACAGACGTCGCAGGTCACGACAGAGGCGGACGCCCCGGACCGCTCCTCGAGCGGGAGCACGAGGTCGCGGCGGTCGAGCAGGTCCTCGACCGGGTGCGCGACGGGACCGGCTCGTTCCTCCTCATCGAGGGACCGGCGGGGATCGGCAAGACTACCCTCCTGGGTGAGGCCGCTCGGCGCGCTCGTGGGCGAGGGCTCCTCACTAGGTTCGCCAGAGGCGGTGAGTTCGAGCGAGAGATGCCGTTCGGGGTCAGCCGCGAGCTCTTCGAACCGATCGTCGAACGGGCCTCGGAGGATGAGCGCTCCGCCCTGCTGGCCGGAAGCGCCCATCTGGCCTTGCTGGCGCTTGGGCAGGCCGAGCCCGATCCCTCTCTCGCCGCGAGGGACCCCTTCGCGCCCATCCACGGCCTCTACTGGCTGCTCGCGAACCTGGCCGAGTCCCAGCCGGTAACGCTGGCCATCGATGACGCCCACTGGGCCGATCCCCAGACCCTTCGGTTCCTCGACTACGTGGCTCGCCGGCTCGAGGAGCTTCCGGTGCTCATCGTGGCCACCACCCGATCGGGGGAGCCCGATCAGCCGGCGGAGCTCAGGGCGCTGCGGCACGAAGCCCACGGCATCCATCTCGAGTCACTCACAACGTCGGCCGTGAGCCAGCTGATCGCCGCGGAGCTGGGCCATGACCCTACCCCGGGCTTCGCGGAGGCCTGCTCGCGGGCGACCGCCGGCAATCCCTTCCTCCTCTCGGAGCTCTTGCGAGCCCTTCAAGCCGACTCCGTCGAACCGAACGACGAGATGGTCGATGCCATCGGCGCGATTGGCCCCCAGAGCGTGGCGCGCTACGCGCTGCTTCGTCTCGGTCGTTTCGGGGGCGAGGCGATCGCGTTGGCCCAGGCCATCGCCGTCCTGGGTGGCTCCCCGCAGCTACGCCACGCGGCGGCCCTGGCCGGGCTCGAGGAGCCGCGAGCGCGCACGCTCTGCGATCGCCTCCGCGAGGCGGACATCCTCGCCCCAGGGCTTCCGCTCGACTTCATCCATCCCCTGATCCGCCAGGCGATCCACCGGGACATCGGGGAGGGCGAAAGGTCCGCGGCCCACCGGCGGGCCGCGGAGATCCTCGCGTCCGCGGGCGCCGGCGCGAGCGAGATCGCACCGCACCTCCTCGCCTGCGAACCGAACGGTGACCCATGGGTCGTGGAACAGCTCCGAGCAGCCGCTCGTCAGGCCATGGCCGAAGGGGCACATGAGAGCGCCAGGACGTATCTCGAGCGGTCTCTCCTGGAGCCGCCCGAGCAGGACCTCGAGGATCGCTACCTGCTGGCGAGGGCGCTGTACGAGACGGATCCCGCGGCAGCCACAGGTGCCCTCGATGACGTCGCCGAACGGGCAGCCGATCCCGCGATCCGCGTCGGGGCCTTGAGGTTCGCCGCGCTCGCCTACGTCAACGTCGGCAACTTCCCGGAGAGCATCCGCAGGGCCGAGGAGGTTCTCGAGGAGCTACGCGAGGGCGATCGAGAGCAGGCTCTCGCGCTCGAGGCGCAGGTCTCCTGCTTCGCGGCGTTCAGTCGGGGCCGGGACCGCTCCAGCTCGGAGCGGATCAGGAAGGTGGCCGCGGGCGTGGCGGGCAGGACACCCGGAGAGAGGCTCGTGCAACAGGCTGTGGCCCTCGACCGCTTCTTCGACGCTGACCCGGTCGAAGAGGTCGTGAGGCTGGCCAGCTCGTTCCCCCCGCTGCCGTGGGAGGCCGGCGGGATGAGGACCCCCGTGCCGCACACCGCCTGCAAGGTCCTCTCGTGGAGCGGAGCCTGGCCCCTGGCCCGTGACGCATTGACGGAGTTCCTCGACGCGGCTCGCGGAACGGGAAGGATCCTCATCGTCTGCTACAGCCATAGCTTCCTCGCTGAGACGGAACGGCTCAGCGGTCGTCTTCGCGATGCGGAAGCGGAGGCCCAAACCGCATGGGAGATCGCCAGTGCGATCGCCCCGTTCTCGGCCTTTGGATTGCAGGCCAGGATGAATCTCCTCGCCGCCCTCACGGCGAGGGGGGACCTCGCGAGGGCGGTTCCGCTCGCGGAGAGCCTCCCTCTGTCGCTCGGCCCCAAGGAGTTCCCGATCAACCCATGGCCGATCGAGGTCCGCGGCTACCTCCGCCTGGCCCAGGGAGACCTCGAGGGGGCGGTGGAGGATCTCCTGGCCCTGGGCGAGGCAACCGAGAGGGTGGGATTCCTGAACCCGGCGTATCCGCCGTGGCCCCAGGAGGTTGCACCGGCGTTGGCCGTGCTCGGTCGAACGACCGAGGCCCAGGAGCTGATCCGAGTCGCGGAGGAGCGAGCCCGGGCATTCGGGGCCCCACATGTCATCGGGACGGTCCTTCGGTCCCGCGCCCTGCTGGAGCCGAGGAAACGGCAGCTCGAGACGCTACGCGAGTCTGTCGGAGCCCTGGAGGTCCGTGGCCCTCCCCACGAGCTCGCCAGATCACTCTTCGAGCTGGGGGCGGCGCTTCGTCGCCGGGGCGGCCGCGGCGATGCCCGGGAGCCACTGCGACAGGCGCTGGACCTCGCTCACCGCTGCGGAGCCGGCGCCCTGGAAGAGCGGGCCCGCGACGAGCTCGTGGCTACGGGAGCGCGTCCCCGAAGGGCGTACACGACAGGCGTCGGATCCCTGACGGCGAGCGAACTCAGGACGGCGAAGCTCGCCGCCGCCGGCCTCAACAACCGGGAGATCGCCGAGCGGCTGTTCGTCAGCCGCCGCACGGTGGAGACACACCTCACCCACATCTACGAGAAGCTTCAGATCGGCGGCCGACGAGAGCTCCCGAGGGTGCTGGCCGAGGAAACCGGAGCCAGATAGCTACGTTTCGGGCTCGTCGATAACACACCTTCGGCCGGCGCCGCGATCACCAGCAGCGGGGCTGAGTCGGTGGTAGGGGATCCGGCGATGCCGGAGGATCGGGCGAACCGGCTGGCCGGCGGGCTCCCCGGATTCCGCTTCGCCGGACTCGCCGCCGGACGCCGATCCAAACATCGTGGAGGGGTCCACGATGCGGGCCTCCGCCAGCCAGGAGGACCATCGGGTATGGCCCACCACCGGGCATCGACCGGCGAGGCGACGCTTCGCCTGTGGCTGGAGCTCGATCTCGACGCGGAGCCGATCCGGGGGACGCTCCGCCAGTCCGGCGGTCCCTCCAGCACCTTCACCGGATGGTTGGGGCTGAGCGCGGCGCTCGAGAGGCTCCGTGAGGTCCCGGAAGCGGGGAAATCCCGAGGCGGCGACCGGAATGGGAGGGAGAAGCGATGAGTGGTCGAGGTCTCCGCAGGTTCGGTCGAGCTGGAGTCATCCTGCTGATCCTGGCGTCGGCGGTCGGATCGCCGGCCACCTCGGCGGCCGAGGACCCGACGTTGTTCGGACGGTGGTCGGAACCGTTCTGGGAGGGAGGCGCCCTCCCATACGATCCCCCTTCGCTCGAGAAGTCGGCGAAGTTCCCGACGGCGGTGAACGCGGTCGTCCTCCCTGACGGCAGACTCCTCTATTGGAACGGCGTGGAAGGGTCGGAGAAGGCGACGGTCCTTTTCCTCGATCAGGACCTCAACTTCATCATGGAGAACAGCAGGGCCCGCATCCTCGATATCGGTGCCCCAGAGCCGAAGTGGACCGTTCCCACCTACGAGCGCGGCACGACGAACGAGGCGCAGGATCAACCCCACTCCGCGACGCACGATCTCTTCTGCGTGGACCAGAAGCTGCTCCACGATGGAACGGTCCTCCTCGCCGGTGGCACCGAGTGGCGAAACCAGGAACACGAAGCGTTCGGGGATGACGAAACGCGCATCTTCGAACCGAGCATCGACACATTTCGCTCGGTGGAGCCCATGCGCGAGCCTCGCTTCTATCCGTCTCTGGTCACGCTGCCGGACGGACGCGTGTTGGCCACATCCGGCACCCGCCGGGTCGTCTTCAGCTTCCTCAACCCGGAACCGGCCTTCAGCCAGGTCCGACTGAGCGAGATCTACGACCCGTCCACGGAGAAGTGGGAGGACGCGGGGATGGATCGATTGTCGCTGCCCCTCTACCCACGGCTCCACCTGCTTCCGGACGGGACGATCTTCTATCCAGGCGTTGGGGAGTTTTGGGCACCCTTTGGCGAGACCGGCGACCAGGGGGTATGGGGGTTCCGCCGCGTCTACGACCCGGCGAGCGAGAGCTGGACGATGATGGACCACAGCCGCTACGGAGCCCGAAACGGTGCCTCTTCGACCCTTCTGCGCCTCGAGCCCCCCTACAACCACGCCGACATGCTCATCGCCGGCGGAACCGTCGGAGTCGCGCCCGGGACATGGGTGGCGACCACCCTGAGCGAGGTGGTGCGGTGGACGCCCGAGGGGTTCGAGAACGTCGGTGAGCCGAAGTCTCCGTTCGCGGGGCTCACCGGTGACCGAACGCAGGTGCGCCACCGGCGATGGCTCGGCACGACCGTCATGCTGCCGACGGGGGAGGTGTTCCTGGCCAACGGCGGCGACATGGACGACCTCATCGATCCGGGCTCCGCCGCCGCAGTGCGAACCGCCGAGCTGTACGACCCGAAGACCGGGACATGGCGCGAGCTGGGCACGGCGGCGCGGGATCGCGTCTACCACAGCACGGCGGTGCTGCTCCCCGACGGCCGCATCCTCGTGGGCGGGAACGCCCCGCCCCCCGCCCACTACTTCCGACACGACCATCCGGTGACGCGGAACAACAACTTCAAGGACGCCACGTTCGAGATCTACGAGCCGCCGTACCTCTTCCGCGGTGACCGTCCGGTCGTCTCGAAGATCGCTCCCATACGGCGCGGCAGAGCGCTCACGCTGACGCTCGGGGACCAAACGTCCCCCAGGGAGATCGCTGAAGTCGTCCTGGTCCGGATGTCGACGAACACTCACGGGATCGACGCCGACATGCGAGCCGTGAAGCTTCAGCAGAGAGCGACACGAGGCGCCGTGATGGCTCGTCTCCCCAAGGGCGGGGACGGGCGCATCCTTCCGCCCGGCCCGTACTACGTCTTCGCCATGCGCAACACCGCCGAAGGACCCGTCCCTTCGATCGCGAAGGTCGTGCTGATCCAGCCGGCCGGGGAAGGCCACAGGGTGGTTGCCAGAACGCCTTAGCGCGCCGCAAGATTCGGCCGTGCTGAGGCTTCGGGA
>DASZZY010000193.1:0-17517 GCA_036260395.1 Actinomycetota bacterium | reverse complement strand
CGCCCCCCCCCCACGTCGTTCCGGCGTCGGGAGGGAGAGCCACGGAGACGCTGCTCGTGCAGGGGGCGGCCTGCTGGATCGGGCCGGGGCGGCTCGTCGACGATGCCGCGGTCGTGGTCCGCGGCTCGCGGCTCGCCTACGCCGGCCCCGCGGCCGCGGCGCCGCCCGCGGACCACGAGGTGGCGGGCGACTGGTTCCTGATGCCCGGGGTCGTCGACCACCACGTCCACATCCGCCTGTCCCGGCCGGAGGCCGTCCTCGGGGGTGGCGTCACTGCGGCCCGCGACCTGGCGTGGCCGCCGGAGGAGATCTTCCCGCTGGTGGACATCTCCCAGGCCACGGACTTCGACGGGCCGGCGCTCTCGGCGGCCGGCCCGATGATCACGGCGCCCGGCGGCTATCCGAGCCGGGCGGGGTGGTGCCCGGCGGGCGGATGGATCGAGGTCCGGGGGCCCGAGGAGGCGGCGGGCGCGGTGGAGCGCGTGGCGGCGCTGGACCCGGCCGTCATCAAGGTGGCTCTCAACGCGGACGCCGGCCCGACCCTGTCCGACCGCGAGCTCGTGGCGGCGTGCGACGCCGCCCACGCCGGCGGCCTCCGGGTCGCCGCCCACGCCCAGGGGGCGGGCCAGACCGAGCGGGCGCTCGGCGCGGGGGTGGACGAGCTGGCCCACTGCCCGTGGACGGAGCGGCTCTCGGACGACCTGATCCGGGCGCTGGCCCGGCGGATGACGATCACCAGCACCCTCGAGATCCACTCCTACGGACGGCGTACCCCCGAGCTCGACCTGGCCGTGGACAACCTCCGGAGGTTCGTCCAGGCCGGTGGTCGAGTCCGCTACGGGACCGACCTGGGGAACGGGCCGATCCCCCCGGGCTGCCACCCCGGCGAGGCCGCGCACCTGGCGGCCGCGGGGCTCGGCGTCGACGCCATCCTGGCCGCCATGACGCGGGGGCCGCTCGAGGAGGGGGCCCCCGCCGACGTCATCGGCCTGGGCGGGGATCCGTTCGAGGGGCTCGGGGCGCTGGGCCGGGTGCGGTTCGTGGTGCGGGGAGGCCGCGTCCGAAAACTGGACCGCTGACGTCGCCCGAGGGCGCGTCGTGAGGATCGACCGCTGACGTGGCCAGGGGCCCGGCGCCGAGGTCCATCCGCGAGGGGGGGCGCTCGACTAGCATCCCGTCCGTGGAGAAGGCCGAGTTCACGCCGGGGACCCAGCGCCCGGGTGAGGTAGACCTCCGGCCGGTCCGCGACGAGGCGGCGACGCCGGAGCCCCTGCCGCCGCCCAGGATGGCCGTCGTGCTGGCCGCCGGACGTTCGGAGCGGCTGAGCGAGGTGACCGGGGGAGGCTCGAAGGCGCTGGTGCGGGTGGGCGGCCTGGCGCTCGTCGAGCGGGCCATCCGCACGGCGCTGGCGGCTGGCGTCGAGGGAGTCGTCGTGGTCTGTGGGTACCATGCCGGACCCGTGGCCGCGGTGGCCACCCGGGCGGCGCCCGGCCGGGTGAAGGTCGTGGTGGCCGAGGACTGGGAGAAGGGGAACGGCGCCTCGCTCGTGGCCGCCGAGCCGGCCCTGGTCGACGAGCCGTCGTTCCTGCTCCTCACCGCGGACCACCTCTTCGCCGAGGGCGCGCTGGCCCAGCTCGCCGCGGGGGGCGCCCCGGCGGTGCTCGTGGACCCGGCGCCGGACCCCGCGGTGGTCGACGAGGCGACCAAGGTCACGATCGGCTCGCGAGGCGAGGTCGTGGCGCTCGGCAAGCAGGTCGTGAGCCCGGTGGTGGACTGCGGCGCGTTCCTGCTCGGGCCCGACGCGTTCGGCGCGGCGAGGGCCAGCCTGGCGGCGGGCCGGGGAACGCTGTCGGAGGCCGTCGAGGAGCTGGCCCGGCGGAGGAGGGTCGTGGCCGTCCCGCTCCGGACCGGCATCTGGTGGCAGGACGTGGACACGCCGGCGGACCTGTCCCGGGCCCGCGGGCTCCTGCGAGGGTCGCTCCGTCGCTCGAGCGATGGGCCGGTGTCGGCGCTGCTCAACCGCCGGGTGTCGATCCCGATCTCCTGGGCGCTGGCGCCCCTCCGGCCGAACCCGGACCTGGTCTCCGTGCTGGCTTTCGCCGTGGGCATCGTCGCGGCCGCGCTGCTGGGCATGGGCCACGGCCTGGCCGGGGGGCTCCTGGTGCAGGCGTGCTCCGTCCTGGACGGCGTGGATGGGGAGGTCGCCCGCCTGGCGCTCCGCGCCGGCCCGCGGGGCACGCTCCTCGACGGCGTCCTCGACCGCGTGTCGGACGCCGCCATCATCGGCGGGCTTGGCCTGTGGGCGGCCGGCACGGCCGCGCCGGGCGTGGTGATCCCCCTCACCGTGGCGGCCACCGCCGGGGCGCTGCTGTCGATGTCGAGCAAGGACCGCATCGCGGCGCTGGGACTGGCGCCGCCCTCAGAGCGGCGGCTGGGGTGGCTCCTCGGCGGCCGGGATGGCCGGCTGTTCCTGGTGTTCGTCCTGGCGGTGGCCGGATCCCCGGTGGCCGCCCTCGCCGTGACCGCCGCCACCTCGCTCCTGGCCACCGGCCTCCGGGTGGCCTTCGCCCGCGCCTACCCGCCGTAGTCACAGGGGATGGGGCGGCTGTTACGACCGCGGGACCCGCCCGCTCCCGCAACGTGAGGGCTCGACGGAATCACAAGGGATCGCGGCTTCACACGTTGCTCCGCGGGTCTCCCCCACGGTCGCGCGCCGCCCCAACCCCGGATCCGCGCGGGAGGGACCCGTGCCCGCAACAGCCGCCGACCAGGACGGGCGCACGGCGCCGGTACAATGGGTCCGTGGGCACCGATCGGCTCGTCATCCACGGGGCCCGCGAGCACAATCTCCGGAACATCCACCTGGAGCTTCCCCGGGGCCGGCTGATCGTGTTCACGGGTCTCTCCGGCTCCGGGAAGTCGTCCCTGGCGTTCGACACGATCTACGCGGAGGGCCAGCGGCGCTACGTGGAGTCGCTATCGGCGTACGCCCGGCAGTTCCTGGGGCAGATGGAGAAGCCCGACGTGGACTTCATCGAGGGCCTGTCGCCGGCCATCTCGATCGACCAGAAGTCGACCTCCCGGAACCCGCGGTCCACGGTGGGGACGATCACCGAGGTCTACGACTACCTCCGCGTGCTCTACGCGCGGGTGGGCCATCCCCACTGCCCGAAGTGCGGCCGCCCCATCGGCCGCCAGACGCCCGACCAGATCGTCGACCAGGTGCTGTCGCTCCCCGAGGGGACGCGGTTCCAGGTCCTGGCACCGGTGGTCCGGGGCCGGAAGGGCGAGTACGAGCGGCTGCTCAAGGACCTGGCCGGCCGGGGGTTCGCCCGGGCGAGGATCGACGGCGAGGTGCGGGACCTGTCGGACCCGATCCGCCTCGACCGCTACTACAAGCACGACATCGATGTCGTCGTCGACCGGCTGGTGGCCAAGCCCGACATCCGCCGGCGGGTGGCCGACTCCATGGAGACCGCGCTCGAACTGGCGGGAGGGATCGCCGCCATCGCGGTCCAGACCGACGGCAAGGAGGAGACCGTCTCGTTCTCGGAGAAGCTGGCGTGCCTGTACGACGGGCTGTCGTTCGACGAGCTGGCCCCGCGGAACTTCTCGTTCAACTCGCCGTACGGGGCCTGCACGACCTGCGACGGGCTGGGGATCCGGCTGGAGGTGGACCCGGAGCTCGTCGTGCCGGACCCCGACCTGTCGATCGCCGAGGGGGCCATCGCCCCGTGGTCGAACAGCCGCCTCGAGTACTGGGACCGGGTGCTCCAGGCCACCGCCGACGCCCACGGCTTCTCGCTCGACACGCCGTGGCGCCGGCTGCCGGCTTCGGCGCGCGAGGTGATCCTGTACGGCTCGGACCGGGAGATCTACGTCCGCTACCGCAACCGGTACGGGCGCCAGCGGTCGTACTACACGGCGTACGAGGGCGTGATCCCCAACCTCGAGCGCCGGCACGAGGAGACCGACTCCGACCACGCCCGGTGGCGGATCGAGCAGTTCATGCGGGAGGTGCCGTGCCGGGCCTGCAAGGGGGCCCGCCTGCGGCCCGAGTCGCTGGCGGTCCGCGTCGGCGACCTGAACATCGCCGAGCTGACCGCGATGTCGATCTCCCGGGCGCTGGCGTTCCTGGACGGCGTGGAGGGCCGCCTGTCCGACCGGGAGCGGATGATCGCCGAGCGCCTGCTAAAGGAGATCCGGGCCCGACTGGGCTTCCTCGTGGACGTGGGGCTCGACTACCTGACGCTGGACCGGGCCGCGGGGACCCTGGCCGGCGGCGAGGCCCAGCGGATCCGCCTGGCCACGCAGATCGGCTCGGGGTTGGTCGGGGTCCTGTACATCCTCGACGAGCCCTCGATCGGCCTCCACCAGCGAGACAACCGCCGCCTGATCGACACGCTGATCCGCCTGCGGGACCTGGGGAACACGCTGATCGTCGTCGAGCACGACGAGGCCACGATCCGAACCGCGGACTGGATCGTCGACATCGGGCCCGGCGCGGGGGACGCCGGCGGTGAGGTCGTGTATTCGGGGCCCGTCCCCGGCATCCTGGGCCGCGACGACTCGATCACGGGCGCCTACCTCTCGGGGCGCCGGACGATCCCCACGCCGGAGGTTCGTCGCCGCCCGGAGGGGCGGTGGCTGGAGGTGCGGGGCGCGGCCGAGCACAACCTCAAGAAGATCGACGTGGCCATCCCGCTGGGGACCTTCGTGTGCGTGACCGGCGTCTCCGGCTCCGGCAAGTCGACCCTGGTCGAGGACGTCCTCCACCGGGCGTTGCAGGCCAAGGTGAACCGGGCCCGGGTCGTCCCCGGCAAGCACCGCCGGCTGGTCGGCTGGGAGCACGTCGACAAGGTGATCCACGTCGACCAGTCGCCGATCGGCCGGACGCCGCGGTCGAACCCGGCCACCTACACCGGGGTCTTCGACCACATCCGGCGCCTGTACTCGCAGATCCCCGAGGCGCGGGTGCGCGGCTACCAGCCCGGGCGGTTCTCGTTCAACGTCCGCGGCGGCCGGTGCGAGGCCTGTGCCGGCGAGGGGCAGATCAAGATCGAGATGCACTTCCTCCCCGACGTGTGGGTCACGTGCGAGCAGTGCAAGGGCAAGCGGTACAACCGGGAGACCCTCGAGGTCCGGTTCAAGGGCCGGAACATCGCCGAGGTGCTGGCCATGAGCGTCGACGAGGGCCTGGAGTTCTTCCGGAACATCCCGGTCATCGCCCGCCACCTCCAGACGCTGTCCGACGTGGGGCTGGGGTACATCAAGCTCGGGCAACCGGCGCCAACGCTGTCCGGCGGCGAGGCCCAGCGGGTGAAGCTCGCCTCCGAGCTGTCGCGCCGGGCCACCGGCCGGACGCTCTACATCCTCGACGAGCCGACCACCGGCCTGCATTTCGACGACGTTCGGAAGCTGCTCTCGGTGCTGGAGCGGCTGGTGGCCGCGGGCAACACCGTCGTGGTCATCGAGCACCACCTCGATGTCATCAAGACCGCCGACTGGCTCGTCGACCTCGGCCCCGACGGCGGGGATGCGGGCGGCGAGGTGGTTGCGGCGGGTCCCCCGGAGGAGGTGGCCCGCAGCCCGAGGTCGCACACGGGGCGGATCCTGGCCGACGCGTTCGACGTGCGCGTCGCCGAGCCCGCCGGGGCGCGGGCGTAGCCGTTCGGGCGCGTTTCCCCCGTCCCCTCCTGTGATAGAAACGGGACCCGTGTTGAGGAAGCTCGTCCCAAGCGCGCTCGCCGTCGGCCTGGTCGCTGTCGCCTGCGGCCCTCCTCGAGTGATCGTCCAGCCGGGCGGGGTGCCCGGCGAGCCGCAATTCTTCGTCCAGGTCCTCGACGCCCAGGCCGACGTCGGCCACGGGCTGTCTCTGACCGTGGACGCCGAGGGCAATCCGCACCTCGCGTACCTGGGGTTCGCCGAGGAGCCGGCCGAGGGCGAGCCGCCGCCCGTCCCCGAGCCGGGGGACCCGGTGTTCCCGGCCGTCCTCCATGCCCACGTGACCGGCGACCTCGTGACCCGCTCGGTGGTGGCCGATTCCACCCCGCCGGAGGGCGAGGAGGAGCCGGTCGAGCGGCCGCTGAGCCCGGAGGACCAGACGGCCATCGCCGTCGACGCCGACGGCATCCACCACGTGGCCTGGACCGAGGGCGGCTCGCTGCTGTACGCCAACAACGCCGAGGGTGCCTTCGGAGAGCCGGTCGAGGTGGCGACGGGAGCCACCGGGATCTCGATCGCGGCGGAAGGGGGGACGGCCTGGGTGGGGTTCTACGGCGGGGACGGCGTCCAGGCGGCCAGCATCGCCGACGGCGAGGCCACGGTCGAGGACGTGGCGCCGGCCGAGGCCCCGGATCCGGCCGGGACCGGGATCGGCGTCTCCGGCGAGCAGGTCCTGGTGGCCTACGGCGACGGGGCGGCCACGATGCTTGCCCGGCGCGACGGCGGCGATTGGGCCACCGAGACGGCCGACCAGGACGGGGGGGTCGGGGTCAGCATGGCGGTCGACGCCGACGGGAACCCGCACCTGGCGTACTTCGACTCCGCCGGGACGGTGAAGCACGCCCATTCGATCGACGGGGCGCCCTGGGAGGTGTCCGACGTGGGGGATGCCGGCGGCGCCGCCCAGAGCCCGGCCGCCATCGCCCTGGACGGCGAGGGGTTGCACCATGTCGCGTGGCAGTCGGCCGAGTGCATGGGCTATGCCTCGAACGCCGAGGGGGACTTCGCTGAGGAGGAGGTGCCGGTCAGCGTGTGCGGCTCCCGACCCGGGCTCGGTGCCGGCGCCGACGGCGTCGTTTACCTGGCCTGGTTCGACACGGAGGGGAAGGAGGTACAGCTGGCCGTGCGCACCGACGAGCCGCCGCCGCTGGCGCTGCCGGAGTCCCCGGCGGAGGAGGCCCCGGCCGCGCCGGCCGACACGGGTGAGCCGGAATGCCTGCCGGAGGGGACGCAGCTGGCGATCGCCGCTCCTCCGGGCGCCACGCTCGAGGGCTTCGACAAGACCTGTCTGGCGGCTCCGGCCGGGGAGCCCTTCACGATCGACTTCGACAACCAGGACGAGGGCGTGCCGCACAACGTCGCGGTCTACCAGTCGCAGGGCGGGGCGGAGATCTTCGTCGGCGAGATCATCACGGGCCCCGATCAGATCGCCTACGACGTCGATCCGATCGAGGAGGAGGGGAACCTCTTCTTCCAGTGCGACGTCCACCCCCAGACGATGACCGGCACCTTCTCGGTTGTCGGCGAAGGCGGCGGAGGAGGAGGAGAGGACCAGGCGGGCGGCCAGGGGGAGTAGGCGAACCGGCCGGCCGCGGCCGGGGCGTCCCCTACAATGGGTCCGGAAGGATGAGCCATACCAGCCTGGCCAAGCCAGACCTCGCCACCGTCCCCGATGCCCCGGGGGCGTATCTTTTTCGGGACCCCGAAGGCCGGGTGATCTACGTCGGCAAGGCCAAGTCCCTCCGCAAGCGGCTCGCCGCGTACTGGTCACGCCCCCTCCACCCCCGCACCGAGGCCATGGTGGCCAACGCGGCGAAGGTGGACTGGATCGTGGCCGGCGGCGAGGTCGACGCCCTGCACCTGGAGTACAACCTCATCCAGCGGCACCGGCCGCGGTTCAACGTCCGGTATCGCGACGACAAGTCGTACCCCTACCTGTCGGTGACGGTGGGGGAGCGGTGGCCCAGGGCCATGGTGACCCGGGCCAAGCGCCGGCAGGGCCAGCGGTACTTCGGCCCGTACGCCCACGCCTACGCGATCCGGGAGACGCTGGACTCCCTGACCCGGGTCTTCCCCGTGCGGACCTGCTCGGACGGGTTCTTCGACCAGCGCCGCCGGGCCGGCCGGCCGTGCCTGTACTACGACATCGGCCGGTGCCTGGGGCCCTGCGTCCCCGAAGTGACCGGCGTCACCGACGAGGAGTACCGCCGAACCGTGGACGGGATGGTGGACTTCCTGGCGGGGAACCACCGGCCGATCCTGGCGGAGCTCGAGGCCGACATGCGGGCCGCCGCCGACGCCGAGGAGTTCGAGAAGGCGGCCCGGTTCCGGGACCGGCTGGCCGCCGCGCGGAAGGTCATCGAGTCGCACGAGATGGTGCTCGGGCGACGGGAGGACCTGGACGTGATCGGGCTGGACGAGGACGACCTCGAGGCCGCCTTCCAGGTGTTCTTCGTGCGGGGCGGCCGGGTCGTCGGCCAGCAGGGCTGGGTGGTGGACCGGGTCGAGGACCTCGACACGCCCGGCCTGGTGGCGACGTTCCTCCGCGAGCTGTACATGGACCGCCACGAGGTCCCACCGCGGATCCTGGTCCCGGCCTGGCCGGTGGACCGGGAGGTGCTGGAGGCCTGGCTGAGCGACCGCCGGAAGGGCCGGGTCCGGATCGCGGTGCCCGCCCGGGGCGAGAAGCGCCGCCTCCACCACGTGGTGACCACCAACGCCAGGGAGGCGTTCGTCCGGCACAAGCTGAAGCGGGCCACGGACTTCGCGGCCCGGTCGCGGGCCCTCGCGGAGCTGGGCCAGGTCCTGGGGCTGCCCGATCCGCCGCTTCGGATCGAGGCGTACGACGTCTCGAACCTGGGGCCGGACGCCAAGGTCGGCTCGATGGTGGTGTTCGAGGACGGGCTGCCGAAGCGCTCGGACTACCGGCGGTTCGAGATCAAGGGCGTCTCCGGCCAGGACGATCTGAGGAGCATGGAGGAGATGCTGCGCCGGCGGCTCGCTCGGTACCTGAAGGAACGGGACGAGCCGGTCGAGGGCCAGCGCCGGTTCTCGTACCCCCCGTCATTGATCGTCGTGGACGGGGGTCGCGGCCAGCTCGGGGTGGCGCTCGGCGTCCTCGACGAGCTGGGGCTGGAGATCCCCGCGGTGGGGCTGGCCAAGCGCCTCGAGGAGGCGTTTCTCCCCGGCCAGCCGCAGCCGCTGCACATCGCCCGCGGGTCCGAGGCCCTCTTCGTCCTCCAGCACGTCCGCGACGAGGCCCACCGGTTCGCGGTGGCGTACCACCGGAAGAAGCGTGAGCGGCGGGCGCTGGCGTCGCCCCTCGACGAGGTTCCCGGCGTGGGGCCGGCCCGGAAGCGGGCACTGCTCCGCCGGTTCGGCTCGCTGGCCCGGCTCTCCCGGGCCACGCCCGAGGAGATCGCCGCCACGCCGGGCGTCGGCCCCGCGCTGGCCGCGGACATCCACGCCCGCCTGCACGGACAGAGGAGGGAGGCACGCCCGGCATGACCGCGGAGTCGGCCCCGAGACCCCAGCCGGTGGCCCGGCAGCTACCGACGCCGCCGGCGTTCACGATCATCACCGGCCTGTCGGGCGCCGGCCGCTCCGAGGCCGCCAAGTGCTTCGAGGACCTCGGGTACTTCGTCGTCGACAACCTGCCGCCCGCGCTGATCGAGAAGATGGCCGAGCTGGTCTGCGCTCCGGGCGGCCCCCAGCGGGTGGCCATCGTGGCCGATGTCCGGGGGGGCGTGTTCTTCAAGGACCTCATGGGCGGTCTGGACGCGCTCCGCCGCCGGCGGATCCCGTACCGGATCGTGTTCCTCGAAGCCTCCGACGAGGCCCTGGTGCAACGCTTCGGCGAGACCCGGCGGCGTCACCCGCTCGCCAGCGCCGAGACGCGAGCCGAGGGGATCCAGCGGGAGCGCGAGATCCTGCAGGAGCTGCGCGGCGACGCCGACCTGATCATCGACACCTCGGACATGTCGCCGCACGACCTCCGGGATCGCATCCGGGACCTGTTCTCGAAGGCGCCCCCCGAGTCCGCGCTCCAGGTGGCGGTGGTCTCGTTCGGCTACAAGTACGGCGTGCCCCGGGACGCCGACCTGGTCCTCGACGTCCGGTTCCTGCCGAACCCGTACTGGGTCGACTGGCTCCGGCCCCTGGGGGGCGACGAGGCTCCCGTGCGCCGGTACGTCACCGGCCAGCCGGAGTACGCGGAGTTCCTGTCCCGGCTGGTCGCCCTGCTCGACTTCCTGCTGCCCGGCTACCTCGGCGAGGGGAAGTCCTACCTCACGGTCGCCGTCGGCTGCACCGGCGGCCGCCACCGCTCGGTCGTTGTGGCCGACGAGCTCGTGGCTTACTTCCGCGAGAAGGGGATGTCGGTCACCGCCGACCACCGCGACCTCGGCCGCGACTGAGAGGGCCTCACGCTACGACGCCCACGGCGGGGCCCGCTCCTCCAGCACCGACCCATCCGCCCGCTGTGGATCCGTACGCGCTCGCGATTCGGCCGCCGGTCGCCGGATAAGTAGGATGGGACGCAGGCCAACCACGCAGAGGAGGCTCACGACATGACCGTGAAGGTTGGGATCAACGGGTTCGGCCGGATCGGCCGGAACTTCTTCCGGGCCGCGAAGGCCAAGGGCGCCGACCTCGACTTCGTCGCGGTCAACGACATCACCGACGCCCCGACGCTGGCGCATCTCCTGAAGTACGACTCGGTGCTCGGCGTGCTCGACGCCGAGATCACCGCTGGAGAGGGGAGGATCGCGGTCGACGGCGACGAGATCAAGGTCCTGGCCGAGCGGGATCCGGCGAATCTGCCCTGGAAGGAGTTCGGCGCCGAGATCGTCGTGGAGTCGACCGGGCTGTTCACCGACCGGGACAGCGCCGCCCAGCACGTCGAGGCCGGCGCCCAGAAGGTCATCATCAGCGCCCCGGCCAAGGGCGAGGACATCACGATCGTCCTCGGCGTCAACGACGAGGAGTACGACCCGGCGAGCCACCACATCATCTCGAACGCGTCGTGCACCACGAACAGCGTGGTGCCGATGGCCAAGGTCCTCGGCGACGCGTTCGGGATCGAGCGGGGCCTGATGTCCACGGTCCACGCGTACACCGCCGACCAGAACCTCCAGGACGGGCCCCACAAGGACCTCCGCCGGGCACGCGGGGCCGCCATCAACATCGTCCCCACGTCGACCGGAGCGGCCAAGGCCACCTCACTGGCCGTCCCGGAGCTGAAGGGGAAGATGGACGGCCTGGCCCTCCGGGTCCCGGTGCCGGATGGCTCCGTCACCGACCTCGTGTGCGTGCTGAAGCGCGAGGTCACGAAGGACGAGGTCAACGAGGCCTTCCGGGTCGCGGCCGAGGGCGGCCTCAAGGGCCTGTTGCGGTACTCCGAGGAGCCGCTGGTGTCCTCGGACATCGTGGGTGACCCGCACTCCTGCATCTTCGACGCGCCCTCGACCATGGCGATCGGCAGCCTGGTCAAGGTGCTCGGTTGGTACGACAACGAGTGGGGCTACTCGAACCGCCTGGTCGATCTCGTGGAGCTGGTCGCCCGGTCCCTGTAGTGGGGCGGCTCCCGACCCTCGACGACCTCGGTGACCTGGACGGTCGGCGGGTCTTCGTCCGCGTCGACTTCAACGTCCCGCTGGAGGGCGGACGCGTGGCAGACGACCTCCGGATCACGGCCACGCTGCCGACCCTGGAGGACCTCCGGAAGCGCGGCGCGGCCCTCGTCCTCGCCACCCACCTCGGACGGCCGAACGGCACGCTCGTCGAGGAGCTGCGGCTGGACCCGGTGGCCCGGCGTCTGGAGGAGGCCGGCGGCTTCCCGGTCCGGAAGCTCGACGAGGTCCGGGGGGACGCGGTCGCGGCGGCCTGTCGCGAGCTCGCCGCCGGCGACGCGCTGCTCCTCGAGAACCTCCGATTCGACCGGGGCGAGGAGGCCAACGACCCTGCGTTCGCCGAGGACCTCGCCTCGCTGGCCGACGCCTACGTCGACGACGCGTTCGGGGCCGCCCACCGGGCGCACGCCTCGGTGGTCGGCGTCCCCGAGCGGCTGCCGCGCGCCGCCGGACACCTGCTCCGGCGCGAGGTCGAGGTCCTCTCCCGGCTGCTGGCCTCGCCGGAGCGGCCGTTCGTGGCGATCCTCGGCGGCGCCAAGGTCTCCGACAAGCTCGGCGTGATCGACGCGCTCGTCGACCGGGTGGACGCGCTGCTGATCGGCGGAGCGATGGCGTTCACGTTCATCGCCGCCCAGGGCGGCCGGGTGGGCGGCTCGCTCGTCGAGGACGACCGGGTCGAGGACGTCCGCCGCTCGCTGGCCCGGGCCGAGGGCAAGGGCGTCATCGTGATCCTCCCGGAGGACGTCGTGGCCGCCCCCGAGGCGACCGCCGACGCCCGCAAGGAGACCGTCCGCGCCGACGAGGTCCCGCGCGGCCTGAAGGGCCTGGACATCGGGCCGCGCACGGTGGAGGAGTTCGCCCACGTGCTGGCCGACGCCAGGACGGTGTTCTGGAACGGCCCCATGGGCGTGTTCGAGCTCGAGCCGTTCGCGCTCGGGACCCGGGGCGTGGCCCAGGCGGTGGCGGCCGTCGACGCGTTCACGGTCGTGGGCGGCGGCGACAGCGTGGCCGCCATCCGGCGGCTGGGCTTCGACGAGCACGTCGACCACCTGTCGACCGGCGGCGGGGCGTCCCTGGAGTTTCTGGAAGGCAAGGAGCTTCCCGGCGTGGCCGTCCTGATGGAGCGCTGACCGGTGCGGCGGCCGATCATCGCGGCGAACTGGAAGATGCACAAGACGCACCTGGAGGCCATCCAGGCCGTCCAGAAGCTCTCCTACCTCGTCGACCGCGACGACACCGAGCGAACCGAGGTGGTCATCTGCCCGCCGTTCACCTCCCTCCGCAGCGTCCAGACGCTGATCGAGAGCGACCGCCTGCCGTTCCGCCTCGGCGCGCAGGACGTCCGCTGGGAGCCCCAGGGCGCGCTGACCGGCGAGATCTCGCCGCCGATGCTCCAAGCGCTCAAGGTCGCGTACGTCATCGTCGGCCATTCCGAGCGCCGCCAGCACTTCGGCGAGACCGACGCCCAGGTGAGCCGGAAGGTGCGGGCGACGTTCGACCACGAGATGACGCCGGTCCTGTGCGTCGGCGAGACCGCCGAAGAGCGCGATGCCGGCCGGACCGAGGACCGCGTCGTGTCCCAGGTGCGCGAGGGGGTGTCGCGGCTCGGCCCGGAGGAGGCGTCGCGGCTCGTGATCGCCTACGAGCCGGTGTGGGCCATCGGGACCGGCAGGCCGTGTGCCCCGTCCGACGCCGGGGAGGTGATCCGCACGGTCCGTGACACGCTCGAGACGATGTTCTCCACCGACGTCGGCGAGAGCGTGCGCGTCCAGTACGGCGGGAGCGTGAAGGCCGGGAACATCCGGGAGTTCATGGCCCATCCCGAGATCGACGGGGCGCTGGTCGGTGGCGCCAGCCTCGATCCTGAGGAGATGGCGCTGATCGTCAAGCATTAGCCATGCGGCGGCTGCTGTACGTCTGCCTGGACGGCCTGGGGGACGAACCGCACCCGAACCTCGACGGGCGCACGCCGCTCGAGGCGGCCCGCACGCCGTTCCTCGACGCCCTGGCCCGGCGCGGTCGTCAGGGCCTGGTCCACACCGTCGGCCGCGACATCGCCCCGGAGTCCGACATCGCGGTGTTCGCGATCCTGGGCTACGACCCCCGCGAGGAGCACCCCGGCCGGGGCGTCCTGGAGGCGATCGGCTCTGGCATGGAGTTTCGCGACGGCGACCTGGCGCACCGGGTGAACTTCGCCACGGTGGAGGGGGCGCGGATCGTGGACCGGCGGGTGGGCCGCGACCTGCCCTCGGACGACGCCCGGGCCCTGGCCGACGAGGTGAACGACCGCGTCTCGCTGCCGGGCGCCACCTTCGAGCTTCGGGCGACCGTCGAGCATCGGGGGGCGCTGGTGATCCGCCCCGACGAGGGGCGGCTGTCCGCGGCGATCTCCAACACGGATCCCGCCTACGCCAAGCAGGGGAGCCTGGGGGTGGCGCTGGAGACCTTCGAGGACCGGGTGGCGTGGAGCGAGCCGCTCGAGGAGACCGACGCCGCCCGCCGGGCCGCGGACCTCACGAACGCGTTCGTCCGAGAGTCGGCCAAGGTGCTGGCCGCCGCGCCGGTGAACGGCCGCCGGAGCCACGAGGGACGCCTCCCGGCGAACCTGATCCTGACCCGCGACGCCGGCGACCACGTCCCCGACCTGCAGCCGATCCGGGACCGGTTCGGGCCCTCGTGGGGGTGCTTCGTCGAGATGCCGGTCGAGCGGGGGATCGCGCTGCTGCTGGGGATGGGCGAGGTGCCCGCGCCCTCGACGCCCGACCCGGCCCGGCGGTACGCCGCGTGGGCCGGGCTGGCCGCCGAGGCGCTGGACGGGTTCGACGCGCTGTACGTCCACATCAAGGGCCCGGACGTGCCGGCCCACGACGGGCGCGCGGAGGACAAGCGGGACGTGATCGAGGTCATCGACGCCTCGTTCTTCGGCGAGCTGCTGCCGGCGATCGACGCGGCGGGCACGGTCGTCGCCGTCACCGCCGACCACGCGACGTCGTGCATCCGCAAGGCGCACACCTCGGACGCCGTTCCCCTGCTGGTGGCCGGAGGGTCGGTCACCGCGGACGGCACCGAGTCGTTCGGGGAGCGAGCCGCGAGGGACGGGTCGCTCGGCACGGTGCGCGGCGTCGAGATCCTCCCGCGCCTGGTGGGGCTCCTCCGGGACTGATCCCGGCGGAGGACGTTCCCGCGACATCGGCGGGGCGTTGGTGAGACAATGCCGCCGCTCACGGGGACGGCGGGTGGGGGGCGCTCGAGGGGGTGTGAGTGGCCCAGGTCGTCGGCGAGCCGGTCCTCGCCCCCGAGGCGGGGGGCGAGCTCGGTGGCCAACCGAGCCGACAGGTCGTCGGGCGGAGCCCGTGGCAGCTGTTCTGGCGACGGTTCCGGCGCGACCGGTTCGCGGTGGTGGGGCTGGTCATCATCGGGCTGATGGCCGCGGTGGCCCTCGCCGCGCCCCTGGTCGCCCGGCTCACCGGTCACGGCCCCAACGAGGTCTTCCCCGACACGGCGCTCAACGAGGTGGGGCTGCCGGTTGGCCCCAGCGGTGAGTTCTGGTTCGGCGCCGATACCGCGGGCGGCGACCTGTTCGTCCGCGTCCTGTACGGGGCTCGGACGTCCCTGACGGTGGCGTTCCTGGCCACGGGGATCTCGCTCGTGATCGGCGTGGTCCTGGGCCTCGTCGGCGGGTACTACCGGCGCAAGGTCGACACCGTCATCTCCCGATTCATCGACGTCGTCCTCGCGCTCCCGGTGTTCTTCCTGGCCCTCGGCCTGGTGGCGGCCTGCGGGGGGACGCGGCAGGGATGCCTGAACGGCGCCATCCGGCCCGGGCTCCTCCTCGTCAGCTACGTCATCGGGCTGTTCAGCTGGCCCTACATCGCCCGCATCGTCCGGGGCCAGGTGCTGTCGCTGCGGGAGAAGGAGTTCGTCGAGGCGGCGCGGGCGCAGGGATCCGGGGACCTCCGGATCATGTTCCGGGACATCCTCCCGAACGTCGTGGCGCCGATCATCGTGTACACGACGCTGATCATCCCGAACAACATCCTGTTCGAGGCGGCCCTCTCCTTCCTGGGAATCGGCGTGCCGCCGGACGTGCCCTCGTGGGGGAAGATGCTGTCGGATGCGGCGACGCTGTACCGGGTCGCGTGGTGGACGATGCTGTTCCCGGGATTGTTCCTGTTCATCACGACGCTGGCCTTCAACCTGGTCGGGGACGGCCTGCGGGATGCCCTCGACCCCAGGACGGGGAGATAGCGGCCCCGGGACGGGTACCGGGACCGCATGAGAGAAGGGAGACGAACGTGAGGGGATCCCTCAAGCTTCTGGCGCTCTCGGCCGTGTTCGTCCTGGTGACGGCGGCCTGCGGGCGGGGGGGTGACCAGCCCGGCCAGCAGGGCGGCGCCCAGGTCCAGCGGGGTGGCACGCTGCTGGTCGGCCTCGAAGAGGACGTCGACGCGGCCTTCGACCCCCAGAAGGAGTACTACTCGGTCACCTGGGGCCTGTTCCATTGCTGCCTGGCCCGGACGCTCCTGACCACTCCCACGCTCCCCCTCGAGGAGGGCGGGAACGAGATGGTGCCGGACCTCGCCACCGAGATCCCGGAGCCGAGCGAGGACGGCCTGGTCTACACGTTCACGATCAAGGACGGCGTGCGGTGGGGCCCCCCGTTGGAGGACCGGGAGATCGTGGCCGACGACTTCATCAACGCCTTGGAGCGCACGGCCGATCCGAAGGCGCAGGCGGGATACGCGTTCTACTACTCGGTGATCGAGGGGTTCGACGACTTCGCCGATGGGAAGGCCGACTCGATCTCCGGCCTGCGTGCCGTCGACGACAAGACGCTCGAGATCACACTGACCCGACCGACGCCGGACTTCGTGTGGAGGATGACCCTGCACGCCACGGCGCCGATCCCCCGGGGAGCGGAGGAGGGACACGAGAAGGACTACGGCCGGTTCCTGGTCTCGTCGGGACCGTACATGTTCGAGGGGAGCGAGGATCTCAACTTCGACGTGCCCGCCGAGGAGCAAGAACCCGTCTCCGGGTACGTGCCCGGCCGGTCCATCGTCCTGGTCCGTAACCCGTCGTGGGATCCCGCCACCGACGAGATCCGCCCCGCATACCTCGACCGGATGGAGTTCCAGATCGGACTGACCACCGAGGACATGCAGGACAAGATCGCCGCCGGGGAGCTCGACGTGAACGCCGACGGCATCCCGCCCCCGCAGGTGATCCAGGAATACCAGACCGACCCGGAGCGTGAGGACCAGGTCGTGGTCGTGGGGGCGACCGGGACCGACTTCCTCAGCCTGAACATCGCCGAGCCGCCGCTCGACGATGTGAACGTCCGGCGGGCGGTCAGCCACGCGGTGGATCGGGCGGGGCTGCAGCAGATCGAGGGCGGGCCGCTCCTCGGCGAGCCGGTGTCCCACGTGATCCCCGACCCACTGCTGGAGGGCCTGCTGGCGGACTACGTGCCGTTCGGGACCCCGGACGGCGGACCGGACGTCGACGCCGCCACGGAGGCCATGTCCCAGTCCGAATACGACCAGGACGGCGACGGCCAGTGCGACGCCCCGGAGTGCCAGAACGTCGTCACGATCGTCGACGACGCGGATCCGTATCCCGACCAGGCCCGCCTCATCGCGCAGAACCTCGAGGAGATCGGGATCACCCTCGACCTGCAGGTGCTGGGCCGGACCCCCGCCTACGACAAGTGCGGCGACCCGGCGTCGCACTATGCGATCTGCACGTTCACCGGGTGGCTGTCGGACTACCCGGACGCGACGACGTTCGGCGAGCCGATGTTCGGGTCCGCGGCCATCGGGCCGGCGTCCTGCTGCAACTACTTCCTGGTGGGGGCCTCGCCGGATCTGCTTCGGGAAGCCGACTATGAGGTCACCGACGTCCCGAACGTGGACGACCGAGCAGCGGAGTGCGACGCACTGCCGCTCGGCGACGAGCGGGTCCAGTGCTGGGCGGAGTTCGACCGGTACCTCTCGGAGGAGGTCGTCCCGGTCGTGTCGCTGAGCACGATCCAGGAGGTGTTCGTGTACAGCGACCGGATCACCCGGTTCAGGGGCGACTACTTCTCGACGGGCCCGGCGTTCGACCAGATCGCCCTGGCCGGCGGCACCGAGTAGGAGGAGCGGAGAGCGAGGGGCGGGGG